>DASUWX010000036.1:0-12835 GCA_036378185.1 Streptosporangiales bacterium
CGCGACCTTGCGCAGGCCGTCGGTGAGCCGCTCGCCCATCGCGGCGGCGTTCTCCACGAGCTTCTCGTCGCGGATGACGTCGATCGTGGCGATGGCCGCCGCGCACGAGACCGGGTTGGCACCGTACGTGCCGCCCTGCGAGCCGGGCCACGCCTTCGCCATCACCTCTTCGGTGGCGGCGACGACCGAGAGCGGGAAACCGCTGGCGATGCCCTTTGCGGTGAGCATGATGTCGGGACGCGCGCCGAAGTGGTCGTGGCCCCAGAATCGCCCGGTGCGCCCGAATCCGGTCTGGATCTCGTCGATGACGAGCAGAATGCCGTGTTTGTCGGCGCGTTCGCGCAGTCCGGCGAGGAAGCGTGCGTTCGCCGGCACGTAGCCGCCCTCGCCGAGCACCGGCTCGACGAAGAAGGCGGCGGTGTCGTTGGCCGGCGCCGTCGTGGCGAGCACGTAGTCGAGCTCGCGGAGCGCGAAGTCGGTGGCGGTGTCGACGTCCCAGCCGTAGCGGAACGCGAACGGGAACGGCGATACGGCGACGCCCGACGGCAGCGGGCCGATGCCGGCGCGGAACTTGTAGCCGGACGTGGTGAGCGACGCGGCGCCGTAGGTCCGGCCGTGGAAGGAGCCGTGGAAGACGACGATGTTCTGCCGCCCCGTCGCCTGGCGCACCAGCCGCATCGCCGCCTCGACCGCCTCGCTGCCGGAGTTCACGTAGAACAGCCGGGTCAGCTGCTCGGGCAGCACCTCGCCGAGCTTCGCGGTGAGGTCGCGCAGGGGCTTGCTGAGGTACGTCGTGTACTGGCCGTGGATCAGCGTCGCGACCTGCCGTTGCGCCGCCTCGACGACCCGTGGATGACAGTGCCCCGTCGACGTGACGCCGATGCCCGCGGTGAAGTCGAGATAGCGTCGTCCGTCGTCGTCGAAGACGTACACACCCTCGCCACGCGCGACGTGGACGGGTGTGGCCTGCTTGAGCTCTCGCGACAGCTCGGTCATCAGCAGCAGCCCCCTCGTAGGATTGTTGACAATCTGGGAGCATACAGAACGCAGAGCCCCTGGGGAACAGCTCAGGGGACGCCGTTGCCACCGTGGGTGACCATCCCCACGATGCCAGCGACCGCGCTCGCTGAATAGGCTGTCAACAGGCTCGGGACGAAGGAGTGGTGCCATGACCGACCAGCTCAGTGCGCAATCCGCACCCGGAACCCCCGCCACCGAGACCTCGGTGGTCGAGGCGGTACGCAAGGACCTCTACATCGACGGCAAGTGGCGTCCCGCGGAGGGCGGCAAGACGTTCGACGTCGAGGACCCGTCCACGGGCAACGTCCTCTGCTCGGTCGCGGACGCCTCGCCCAAGGACGGCGTCGCCGCCCTCGACGCAGCCGTCGCGGCGCAGGAGAGCTGGGCCGCCACGCCGCCGCGCGAGCGCGGCGAGATCCTCCGGCGGTCGTTCGAGGCGCTGATGGACCGGCAGGACGAGCTCGCCCTGCTGATGACGCTGGAGATGGGCAAGCCGCTCGCCGAGGCGAAGGGCGAGATCGCGTACGCGGCCGAGTACTTCCGCTGGTTCGCGGAGGAGGCCGTCCGCATCGACGGCGGCTACAACATCGCGGGCGACGGCAAGAGCCGGGTGCTCGTGATGAAGCAGCCGGTGGGCCCGACGCTGCTCATCACGCCGTGGAACTTCCCGATGGCGATGTGCACGCGCAAGATCGGCCCCGCGGTCGCCGCCGGCTGCACGATGGTGTTCAAGCCGGCCGCGCTGACGCCGCTGTCCGCACTCGCCGTCACCGAGATCCTCGCCGACGCCGGCCTGCCGGGCGGCGTGCTCAACGTCGTCAACACGACCCAGTCCGGCGGTGTCATGGAGCCGCTGATCCGCGACTGCCGGGCGCGCAAGCTGTCCTTCACCGGTTCGACGGAGGTCGGGCGGAAGCTGCTGGAGCAGGCCGCCGACAAGGTGCTGCGCACGTCGATGGAGCTCGGCGGCAACGCGCCGTTCATCGTCTTCGACGACGCGGACGTCGACCAGGCCGTCGAGGGCGCGATCATCGCCAAGATGCGCAACGTCGGTGAGGCGTGCACCGCTGCCAACCGGCTCTACGTGCACGAGGCGGTCGCGGACGAGTTCGCGCGCAAGCTGGCCGAGCGGATGTCCGCGCTCGTCGTCGGCCGCGGCGTCGACGACGGCGTGACCGTCGGCCCGCTCATCGACGACCGCGCGGTGCAGAAGTGCGAGCGCGTGGTCGAGGACGCGGTGGCCAAGGGCGCCAAGCTCGTCCTCGGTGGCAAGCGCGGCGACGGCGACGGCCACTTCTACCAGCCGACCGTGCTCACCGACGTGCCGCACGAGGCGGACGCGCGGACGACCGAGATCTTCGGCCCGGTCGCCCCCGTCGTGACGTTCACCTCCGAGGACGACGTGATCAGGGAGGCGAACGACACCGAGTACGGCCTGGTGTCGTACCTGTTCACCAACGACCTGAACCGCGCGCTGCGGGTCAGCGAGAAGCTCGACACCGGCATGATCGGCCTGAACCGCGGCCTGGTGGCGAACACCGGCGCGCCGTTCGGCGGCGTCAAGCAGTCCGGGCTCGGCCGCGAGGGCGGTGCGGTCGGCATCGAGGAGTTCCTCGAGACCAAGTACGTCGCCATCGACGGCGCCAAGCTCTGACCGGCGGCGTCCGCTCGTAACCGTGAGGGGCACCCGGACCGCGTGACAGTGCGGTGCGGGTGCCCCTCACCGGTTCAGGGCCTGGGTGTGTGCTCACGCGGAGTGCCGGGTGAGGCGGTTGACTGCGTCCTGCATGTGCGCGTCGAGCAGCTGGTGGGCGCGCCTGCGGTTGCCCTTGCGGATCGCGGTCGCGATCTCCTGGTGCTCGGTCGCGAGGTCGCGCGGGGCGACGTAGCGGCGGGGCAGCGCGGCCATGCACATCCGCGTCTCGACCAGCAGCGTGCTCGCCATCCGGCGCAGCCGCGCGCTGCCGGACTCCGCCACCAGCACCTCGTGGAACGTCAGGTCGTTGCGGCTCAACGCCGCCGAGTCGCCGCGGTCGGCCGCCGACAGCATCCGGATCACGACCTTGTCGAGCGCGTCGGCGGCGTCCTCGGGCGCGGCGGCGACGACGAGGTCGACGGCGGCGCGCTCGATCGCGGTGCGCGCCACGTAGATGTCGCGGATGTCGGCGGAGGTCAGCTCGGTGACGAACAGGCCCCGGTGCCGCTCGCTGCGCACCAGGCCCTCCTGGACGAGCCGCTGCATCGCCTCGCGCAACGGCCCGCGGCTGACGCCGAACCGGGCGGCGAGGTCGGCCTCGCCGAGCTGGCTGCCCTGGGCGATCGAGCCGGACATGATCGCCTCGCGCAGCTGCTCGGCGATCAGCGTGGACGTCGCGACCCGCTCGATCCGCTTGAGCCGGCCTCCGGTGGGCGCGACTGCCATGGACGACCCCCTCGTCAGTGCGCCGTCGGGAGCGTGGCTCCGGTGCGGAACAACGTACCGAGCCCCGAGTACGTCCGCCGGTGGCCCGCGAGCCGCAGCCCCTCCCAGGCGGTGACCTGGTTGGCCGTGAGCACGGGCCTGCCCGCGCGCGCCTCGAGGTTCTCCAGCCAAGCGACGGAGTGCAGCGCGGTGTCGGGCAGGAGTATCGCATCCGCGTCGGGATGGGCGCCCGACTCGACCAGCTCGAGCACGGCGTCCTCACCCAGCGTGCCCACGTCGCCCGCCATCAGGATGCCCCTGCTCGCGAACGCGGTGACTTCTATTCCGCCACCCCCGGAATCCCCGCCGAGCCGGCTGCCGCCGTCTCGCAGGAACTCCACGAACTTCGTGGCGACGTCCTCCGGGTACGTCGCGACGACGGACACCCGCCGCGCCCCGATCGCCTGCGCCGCGTGCGCGAACGCGATCGACGTGCTGGAGGCGGGGACGCCGGCGGTCTCGGCGAGCCGGCGCGCCTGCTCGGCCGCGCCGTCCCAGCCGAACACGAAGCTGCCGCTCGTGCACGCCCAGACGACCGCGTCCGGCCGGTGCGGGGCCAGCTCGCGCCAGCCCGCGGCCAGCTCGTCCGGCTGTCCCACGGCCAGCAGGTCCGCCACGGTGTGCGCGACGTCGTGCTCGGTGGTGTGCACGAGCGGGAGGGCGACGTCGCCGAGCAGCCGCTCGAGCAACGGGTAGTCGTCCTCGGCCGCGTAGCCCGGGTAGAGCATGCCCACGGTCGTCGTCGACGGCACGGTCACCTCCGCAGGGATAAGACGATTGTTGACAATCCTACCGGTCGTTCCTACCGTCGTCCGCAGTCGTACACACAGTTTCTCGATCCCTGGTGGGTGGTGGATGACGGAGCTCTCGGGTCCGCGGCGACCGTACCTGCGTGTGACGTGGTCGGATCCGGAGAGTTCCGCTACCGGTCACCTCGTCGTCGACCGGCTGGTCACGGGCATCGCGACGGGTGGCCTGCGCACCCGCGCCGGCTGCACGCTCGAGGAGGTCGAGGACCTCGCGCGCGAGATGACCCTCAAGGTAGGCGCGTACGGCGTGCCCGTCGGCGGGGCTAAGGGCGGCATCGACTACCCGCCGGACGCGCCGGACGTCGACGAGGTGCGGCTGCGGTTCGTGCAGGCGATGCGGCCGATTCTCGACACGATCTGGGTGACGGCGGCGGACTTCGGCACGCCCCAGGCGAACCTGGACGCGGTGTTCGAGCGGGCCGGCCTCGGCGGCTCGTCCCTGCGCGCGGCGCTGCGGCGCAGCCCCGATCCGGACCGGACTCGAAGAGACGTCGCCCGCAAGTTCGTCGACAGCGACGACGGGCTCACCATGCCCGCGCTGATCGGCGGCTACGGCGTGGCCGAGGCGGCGCTCGCCGGGCTCGACGGGCTCGGCATCCCGGCGGAGGGAGCCCGGGCCGTCGTCCAGGGCTTCGGCGCGATGGGCGGCTCGAGCGCGCTGTACCTGCAGCGCGGCGGCGTCCGCGTCGTCGGGATCAGTGACGCCGCGGGCCTGCTGGTCAACACCGAGCGCGGTCTCGACGTGGCGGCGTTGCTCGCCGCGCGCTCGCCGGCCGGCATCGTCGACCGGGCGGTGTTGCGCCCGGACGACTCCGAGCTGCCGCGGGAGAGCTGGCTCGACCTGGACGCCGAGGTGCTGGTGCCCGCCGCGGTGTCGTACGTGCTGACCACGCAGAACTGCGACGCCGTCAAGGCGAGGCTGATCGCCGAGGCGGCGAACGTGCCCGTCACGCCGGACGCCGAGCGCCGGTTGACCGAGCGCGGCGTGGTCGTCGTCCCGGACTTCGTCGCCAACGCCGGCGCCGCGGTCTGGGCGTGGTGGGTGGTGTTCGGCCTGGTGGACGGCCCTGGCGACTCCAGGGAGCTGCTGTCGCGGCACGTGCGCCCGCTGGTGGCGCGGCTGGTCGAGCAGTGGCGTGCGAACGGCGCGCCGCTGCGGGAGACGGCCGCGCGCATCGCGGAACGGAACGTCGCCGAAACGATCGAGCGCTACGGCGACGTCGCCGAGCGCGTGCCGCTGTTCGAGGCGGGTGCCGAGGCGGCGAAGAAGTCCGTCAGCAACGCGTAGAGAAAGGTTTGGTCCGTGGCCCGATTCATCGAGATCTCTCTGGACAAGCGTGGCGTGAAGTGCGTCGCGCGGCTGCTCGACGACCGCGCGCCGCGCACCGCGGAGGCGGTGTGGGACGCGTTGCCGCTCGGGGGTGACGCGTACCACGCGAAGTACGCGCGCAACGAGATCTACACGCTGGTGCAGTCGTTCGCCGACCCGGAGATCGGGCCGGAGAACACCACGATCACGCCGATCCCGGGGGACCTCGTGTACTTCGAGTTCGCCAAGTGGCAGATCGCGACCCCGTCGCACGGGTATTCGAGCGCGGAGGAAGCGCACAAGGCGGCCTCCGTCGTCGACCTCGCGCTGTTCTACGAGCGCAACAACCTGCTGCTCAACCCCGACTACGGCTTCGTGCCCGGCAACGTGTTCGCGTCGATCACCGAGGGCCTGGACGAGATCGCGGCGGCCAGCCAGGACCTGTGGAAGCGCGGCGTCGAGGGCGAGACCCTCAGCTTCCGCCGGGTCGAGGGCTGACATTCTCTCTGACGTGGGTACGTTGCCGTTGCTATAACGACGGCAACGTACCCACGTCAGCGTCAGGCAGGCGGCTACGTGGACTTCAGGCGAAGAGGCGCTGGCCGTTCGGCGGGGGCGTGATCCCGCAGGCGCGCACCGCCGCCCACATGGTCACCTGGTTGGCCGACAGCACCGGCTTGCCGAGCACCTGCTCGAGCGGCGCGATGGCGTCGTAGCTCGGCAGGTTCGTGCAGCTCAGGAACACGGCGTCGGCGTCCGGCGAGTCGGCGCTGATGGCGAGTTGCGCGACCTCGGCGTACGGCACCAGCCAGATGTGGTCGAGCAGCCCGAGGTACGCGCTCGACGTCACCTGCACGCCGGCCTCGCCGAGGTAGTCGTGCAGCCGGCTGGTGACGCTCTCGACGTACGGCGTGGCGACCGCGAGCCGCTCGATCCCCAGGTGTTTCACCGCCTCGAGCAGCGCACCGGACGCCGTCACCGCGGCCGGCGCGCCGATCGCGGTCATCGCGTCGCGCAGCTCCCGCTCACCGTCGAGGCCGTGCACGAAGCTGCCGGACGTGCACAGATACGCGACGACGTCCGGCTCGGCGGTGAGTACCTCCGCGGTGCCGGCCTGCACGGTGCTGCTCTCGCTCACCAGCTCCGCCATCTCGACGGTGACGGGCACCGCGAGCCTGGGCGTGCGGGTGACGTAGAGGGAGACGTCGTCCGGCGTCCAGCGCCAGACCTCCCGGTCGAGGGCGAAGTCGTACGGCGTCACGATGCCGATGCCGTGCTGCTGCGCGAACAGCTCGGGTATGGGGACCTGCGGAGCCGTGACCGCGCTCGGCGTCCCACCGATCTGTACCAACCACCCACCACCGATCTCGATCAGAGGATTGTTGACAATCGTACGAGTGCTGTAGGGTCCGGCCGTGTCCGAACGTCCGGTGATCACCGTGTTGTGCCGCGATTCGCGCCCCCCGAAGATGAACGAGGTGGAGGCGCTCGCAGAGGTACGTTACGCTTCCGCGGCTGAGCTGCCTAGTGCCCTGCCCGGCGCGGAGGCGCTGTTCATGTGGCATTTCGGGTCCACCGCCCTCGGCGGTGCGGAGCCGTACGCCGACCGGCTGCGCTGGATCCACCAGGCCGGCGCCGGCGTCGACAAGGTCCTCGTGCCGTGGGTGGTCGAGAGCGACATCACCGTGACGAACTCGCGCGGCGTCTTCGACCGGTCCATCGCCGAGTACGTGCTCGGGCTCGTGCTGTCGTTCGCCAAGGGCTTCCCGGAGACGCTGGCGCTCCAGGCCGGGCACACGTGGCGGCACCGCGAGACCGAGATGGTGCACGGGCGCAGCGCGCTCGTCGTCGGCGTCGGGCCGATCGGCCGGATGATCGCGCGCCTGCTGCGGGGCGTGGGCATGACGGTCTCGGGCGTCGGCCGGACGGCGCGAGAGGCCGACGACGACTTCGGCGCCGTGCTGCCGGCGTCGGAGCTCCGCGACGCATTGCCCGAGGCCGACTACGTCGTCGTCGCGGCGCCGCTCACCGACGACACCCGCGGGATGTTCGACGCGGCCGCGTTCGCGGCGATGCGGCCGACGGCGCGGTTCGTCAACATCGGCCGCGGGGAGATCGTGGTCCAGGCGGACCTGGTGGAGGCGCTGCGCTCGGGGGGCATCGCCGCGGCCGCGCTCGACGTGTTCGAGGAGGAGCCGCTGCCCGCCGACTCGCCGCTCTGGGACATGCCGAACGTCATCGTCTCGCCGCACATGTCGGCGGATTTCGTAGGGTGGCTGGACGTCCTCGCGGAGGTCTTCGTCGACAACTTCCGGCGCTGGCACGCGGGTACGCCGCTTCGCAACGTCGTGGACAAGCAGCTCGGTTACGTGACCCGGGAGAACGCGTGAGCAGAGACCTCGCCTACCTGACCGCGACCGACCTGGTCGCCCGGTACGCCAAGAAGGAGCTGTCGCCGGTCGAGGTGACGCAGGCGGTGCTGGAGCGGATCGAGGAGGCCGACCGCGTCGTCAACGCGTTCTGCGTCGTCGACGCCGACGCCGCGCTCGCGTCCGCGCGCGAGTCCGAGGAGCGGTGGCGGCGTGGCGAGCCCGCCGGCCCGGTCGACGGCGTGCCGACGTCGATCAAGGACATGTTCCTGACGAAGGGCTGGCCGACGCTGCGCGGTTCGCGCACCGTCGCGCAGTTCACTGAGCCCCCGGCGAGATGGGAGGTCGACGCGCCGAACGTCGCGCGGCTGCGGGAGAGCGGCGCGGTGCTGGTCGGCAAGACGACGACGCCCGAGTTCGGCTGGAAGGGCGTCACGGACAACCCGCTGACCGGCGTTACCCGCAACCCGTGGGACCCGGAGCAGACGCCTGGCGGGTCGAGTGGCGGCAGCGCCGCGGCGGTCGCGCTGGGCATGGGCCCGCTGTCGGTCGGCACCGACGGCGGCGGATCGGTGCGCATCCCTGGGGCGTTCAGCGGCATCTTCGCGCTCAAGCCGACGTATGGCCGCATCCCGCTGTACCCGGCGAGCCCCTTCGGCACGCTGTCGCACGCCGGACCGATGACCTGGACGGTCGACGACGCCGCGTTGCTGCTCGACGTGATCGCGGCGCCGGACTCGCGCGACTGGTCGGCGCTCGCACCGCTCACGGATTCGTACCTCGCGACGCTCGACGCGGGCGTCCGCGGCCTGCGTATCGCGTTCAGCCCGGATCTCGGGTTCGTCGACGTCGAGCCCGAGGTCGCGTCGCTCGTCCGGAACGCGGTGGCGGCGTTCGGCGAGCTCGGCGCCGTGGTCGAGGAGGAGGACCCCGGCTTCACCGACCCGGTCGAGCCGTTCAACGTGCTCTGGTACTCCGGCGCGGCGAAGGTGGTCGAACCGCTGCCGGACGGGGTGCGCGAGTTGCTCGACCCGGGCCTTGCGGAGATCTGCCGGCAGGGCGCGACGTACTCGGCTCTCGACTACCTCGAGGCGACGGCGCGCCGGATGGACCTTGGGGTGCTGATGGGCGCGTTCCACGAGCGGTACGACCTGCTCCTGACGCCGACGGTGCCGATCCCCGCGTTCCGGGCCGGCGTCGAGGTGCCGGACGGCTCCGCCGAGCCGCGCTGGACGAGCTGGACGCCGTTCACCTACCCGTTCAACCTCACCCAGCAGCCCGCGGCGACCGTGCCGTGCGGCTTCACCTCGCGCGGCCTGCCGGTGGGGCTGCAGATCGTCGGCCCGCGGCACGCCGACGCCACGGTGCTGGCGGCGGCGAAGGCCTTCCAGGTCGCCCGCCCCTGGACCGACAAGCGGCCCGCGCTCTAGCCGTCATGGAAGGACCCCACGCGGGGGCGCCGCGTGGGGTCCTTCCATGTGTGGTCTCCGGTCTACCAGTTGGGCTCGCCGGCCGGGGGCGGCGGGAGCGGGACGTCCTTCGGGTGGATGACGTAGGCGATGCCGCCGGAGTGCGGCACCCACGCGTTCTCCACCTGCGAGCGCTTATACACGCGGGTGACGGTGGCGTCCTGTGCGGTGGCCGGGTCGTTGACGATCACGTCGCCGTTCTTGGTGAAGCCGGCGATCACGAACAGGTGCCCGTCCGTGCTGTACCCGGCGCCGTCCATCTCGCTCGCCTTGAACGACACCGAGATCACCAACGGGATGCCGCGCGCGATGAATTGCTCCGCCTCGGAGAGTGAACGCAGCCGGGTGACGAACGCTTCCATGCCGGGGAACTCCGCCGCGTATGCCGCGTTGAACGGCCAGTTGCCCGCGCCGTCATAGGTGTAGTCGAAGGTGTACCGGGCCGCGTAGTCGACCTGCGGGTCGACCGTGGGCACGACCCAGGCCAGGTCCTCGGGCGGCACCTCGCGGTTCCAGTAGTAGAGATCCATGGTGGTCGAGGTCGGCGAGCACCACGCCTCGCCGCCGCCGTCGTATTCCGGGTACTCACCGGTGTGCTCGTCCTGGGAGAACTCCGGCACGTGCAGCCAGACCTCCTTGCCCAGCGTGAACGGGCTCGTGGGCACCTTCTTGTCGTCGGGCAGTTGGGATGACATGACGCCGATCTCGCTGAGTGTCGGAGTGGCGTCGGTGCCGGCCGGCTCGTACAGGGTGACCCGGAGTTGGACCGCGTCGACGCTCACGCCCTTACGGGCATGGAACGTGTCGGTGAGCACGGTGGCGTCGTCGTCGCCCTGGCCGTTCACGGACGTCCGGTGGATGTCGCCGGCGGCGAAGTCGTCACCGGAGGTCCAGCGGCCCATCACGTACCACTTGGTCCAGCCGTCCGTGCCGGTCTTGCGGCCGCGCAGTTCGGTCTGCACCCAGCTCCCAGTCGGCGTGACGGCGTTCCAGGACGCCACGGCCTCGGTGGCGCCGAAGCCGATGTCGCGCACCGGGGAGGTCCAGCTGCCGGAGGCGTACGACCGTGCCGTACCGTCACCGAACGGGTCGGTGTACTGCGCGGGCGTTGTGTCCTGGCCCAGTCGCAACGCACCGTCGTCGCCCACGGTGACGCCGGCCGCCGTACCGGTCGCGAAGTCGGCGGCGTCGTTCCACCGCATGTACCGGACGTGCCGGTCCTGCGTACTTGACTTGTCGGACGCCGCGACGCCGCTGGCGGGAAGGACGAGAGACGTCGCCGCGGCGAGTGCCGTGGCGAGCACCGCCCATCGCGGGAATCGCCGTGCCATGCCGGCCTCCTCTGCACAGACCCCCGGGATCGTGGCCCAACAGTAGACCCGAGAGCGGCCGCTTGCACCTATCCGACGGACCACGCCAACGCTGGGTAGGAATTTGACGTGTCCGTCGCTCCGTGCGTCGGACCATGGGGACAACGGGCGCTCCGCGGGCGTGGCGGAATGAGACGCGAGGGCTTTTGGTTCGATGGCCCGTGAGACAGACTGGGCGAGTTGCCCTGGAGCGGCGCGGGAGGGGCTGACCGTGGAAGACAACGAGATACTCGGCCGGGTGCACCGGCTCGTGGAGGAGGAGCACGGGCTGCGGGAGCGCATGGCCAGGGGTGAGATCGACGGGGCCGAGGAGCGGGAGCGGCTGGACCGGGTGGAGTCCGAGCTCGACCAGTGCTGGGACCTGCTGCGCCGGCGCCGTGCCGCCATCGACGCGGGCACCGACCCGAACGCCACCCAGGTGCGCAGCGCACGCGAGGTCCGCAACTATCTCCAGTAGGTAGACTCCGCGGGTAAGGTTCACCTAACTTCCTGGAGTGAGCATGCCCACGTCACGGGCCGAGGTGCGCACGGAGACGCCGGCGCGGTACGCGAAACAGCTGGCCAGCCACATGGGCCGCAAGATCGACGCGACCTGGGACGGTGCCAGCGGCGTGCTGCCGTTCTCGTTCGGCACGTGCGCGCTGTCGGCCGGGACGGGCGTGCTCGTGCTCGACGCCGACGCGGCGACCGAGGAGGACCTGGCCCGCGTCGAGGACGTCGCCGGCCGGCACCTGGAGCGGTTCGGCCAGCGCAACGAACTCACCGTCACCTGGGCCCGCACCTGACGGGGTGTCCTCGGGGATCCCGTCGATCACGTTGACGTGATCGACGGGGACTGGACACGATGCGGGACTCGTGTGAAGTCACCGTTCACCGTGTGAAGGTCGCCGCACGGAGCGCGGCGCGTCTCGCCTCAGCACGCGCGAACGCGCGCCGGACGCGAGCGATCACGTGGGCGGGGTTCTCCAGGTCGGCCCAGACGATGCGCACGACCTCGTAGCCCAGCTCCCGGAGCTGGTCCTCGCGCAGCTTCTCCTCGTACAGGACCTTGGCGGAAGGTTCGCGGCACGTGCCGTCGTATTTCACCCTGCCGTCGAACTCGACGATCGTGTTCTGCTCCGGGAACAGGAAGTCCACCCGTCCGACGAGCGACCCGAAGCGGTCGTGGATCTCCACCTGCAGTTCGGGCGTCGGCAGACCGGCGTCACGCATCGCCAGCCGGGTGCGGGTCTCCCCGACGCTCTCGGCCCGACCGTCCGCAAGCGACACCACGGCGCCGGCGTTGCGGGCCCCGGGCCAGCTGCGACACGCATCCACCAGCTCCCGGAACTCCGCGTGCCGCACCAGGCCGGAGTGCAGGCCCGCGTCCGCGGTCACGAGTGCCTGCTCCAGCGTGGACGTGCAGGCGACCTCGAGCAGCGTGCGGTGTGGCGAGCTGACCAGCAACCCGTCATCACGCAGGACCACATGCGCGGGCGGCAGCTCGCCCGCGTGATGGTGCACGTCCCGCTCGATCCGCGGCGCTCCGTCGTCCAGCCTGGTGACGTGCACCCGCGACAGATCACGGTCCCACAGGGCGATGCCGTGCAGCACGGCGGCGGACTCGTGGCTGATCGCCACCCGGTCGGCGTAGGAGAGGCTCACGGCACCGATGAGCGCGCGGTGCCTGCCGAGCCGGTCGAGGCCGTCGAAGGTCACCCGGTCGATGTAGGCACCACGCCGCAACCGGTGCCATCGGCCGGACCGCAACATCTGCTTGATCGCGTCGTAGGAGTACCCGCACGCGCGTGCCTGGTCGGTGGTGAAGGCGCCGAATCGCGGCTCGGCGAGGCCGGCTAGTTGTCGGTTCATGGCTCGACGGTGCCGATGATCGCGGCGGCGTGGTGGGCCGAGCGCGAGATTGTGGACGGCCTTTCCCGGCGTCCACAGCCCCCGTCCGCGTGGTGAGCGTGGACTTCACACGACCAACGGTGACTTCACACGAGTCCTGCATCGTGTAGAGCCCCCGTCGATCACGTTAACGTGATC
>DASUWX010000037.1:0-40273 GCA_036378185.1 Streptosporangiales bacterium
GCCCCGCCGGCGCGCGGTTGCGTCGCGACCCGCGCCGGGCCGCGCTCACGAGCACGACGATCGCCACCGCTAGACAGATCGCGACGATCGGGAACAGCTGCATCAGCGGCCGCAACATGCCGGACGACTCCGTCCGCCGGCCCGGGTCCGGGGTCGCCGGCAGGTCGGACGCGGACAGGGTGGTGCCGGCCGGCGACGGGTCGACGCTCGTCGTCACCGCGACCGCCGCCGAACCGCTGCTGCTCGGATGCCGGCGGGTCACGGAGGGGCCGGGCGCGGTCGTGCGCACGTGCGCGTGGCGCCTCGGCCGGTGCGAACGCCGGTGCCGCGGTCCGGTGGCCGACACCGACGGCGTGGGGTCCTGCGAGGGCGGCGCGGAGGTGTACGTCGGCGTCACCCCTGGCGTGGACGCGGTGCTGGACGGGACCGGGAACGTAGGCGTCGGCCGCGGGCAGTCGCCGATGATGCCGAGCAGGCAGGGACCGCGCAGCGGCCCGGCGAGATCCGCCGGGCCCGGTGCGGGGCCTGGAGCCGTGCCGGCGGTCGCCGCGAGAGCGACTGCCGTGCCGACGACGAGCACGGCGGCACCCAGCGCGAGGCCAGGACCGTACCGGCGCCACTCGCGTCGCATGGGAGGTGGGGCCGCCCTTCCGCTCAACGGCGACACTGAAGCGATCGGAGCATTCTTGCGGTTCCGGCCCACGAGCGGTGATCGCGTCCGCCCCGTTCGACCGTCGGTCGCGCTGCGCAGTCGACAGTCAGCCGTCCGTGATCATCCATCCCGGATGGATCGGACATTCCCGTCGTCGGGGGACGCCCGGGCGACCGCGCTGCGTGACGCCCGGCGGCGGCGTCAGGGGTTGACCGCGAGGAAGACGAACGCGGCGAGCAGCACCAGGTGCACCGTGGCCTGCAACCGGGTCGCGCGGCCGGGCACGACCGTGAGCGCGCCGACGACGACCGTGATCGCGAGGAGCACGATCTGCGTCCCGCCGAGCCCGAGGACGAGCGGCCCGCGCAGCCAGATCGACGCGACCGCGATCGCCGGGATCGTCAACCCGATGCTCGCCATCGCCGAGCCGTACGCGAGGTTGATGCTGACCTGCATGTGGTCCCGGCGCGCGGCGCGCACCGCGGCGAGCGTCTCCGGCAGCAGCACGAGCAGCGCGATGACCACGCCGACGAACGACGGCGGGAAGCCGAGTGCGACCACGGCCGCCTCGATCGGCCGCGACTCCACCTTCGCGAGCCCGACCACGCCGACGAGCGAGAGGAGCAGCAGCGCGAGGCTGGCCAGCGTCCGCCGGTTCGACGGCGGGGCGGCGTGCTCCTCCGCCCGCAGCACCTCCCCGCTCGACGTGACCGGCAGGAAGAAGTCGCGGTGCCGCACCGTCTGGGTCAGCACGAACACGCCGTAGAGCACCAACGAGGCGAGCGCGGCGAAGACGAGCTGGGCACCGGTGAACGCGGGACCGGGCGCGCTGGTGGTGAACCTCGGCAGCACCAGGCTCAACGTGGCCAGCGTCGCGACCGTCGCCAGCTCAGCACCGCTGCCCTCGGGGTTGAACACCGTCAGCCGGTAGCGGAGCGCGCCGACCAGTAGCGAGAGGCCGACGATCCCGTTGCACGTGATCATCACGGCGGCGAACACCGTGTCCCTGGCGAGCGAGGCCGCCTTCGGCCCGCCGGACGCCATGAGGGTGACGATCAGCGCGACCTCGATGACCGTCACGGCCACGGCGAGGACGAGCGAGCCGAACGGCTCGCCTACCTTGTGCGCGACCACCTCGGCGTGGTGCACCGCACCGAGCACGGCACCGGCCAGGACCACCGCGACGACCGCGACCAGCACCGTCGGCAGGCTCCGGCCCCAGACCAGGGCGAGGACGACGGCCGCGAGCACCGGGACGACGACGGTCCACCGGTCGAGGAGCGAGTGGCGCGAGACCATGTGCCTACGGTGTCAGGTCCGCGTCCCGGCCGCCGGGCGGACGCGCTCGACAGCCTGGCTCTCCCGTCCCGGGGCAGGCGCACCGGCCGGTCCTGGAATACGCCGTCGATCACGTTAACGTGATCGACGGGTGTGCCGCACAGGTGCGGGACTCGTCGGGACCGTGAGGAGAGTCCGGTGAGCAGAGTGGTCGTGTTCGAGGAGTACGGCGACCCGGACGTCCTCCACGTCGTCGACGTCGAGCCGCCGACCCCCGGGCCGGGCGAGGTGCGGGTGCGGGTCGAGGCCGCCGGCGTCCAGCCCTTCGACACGAACTTCCGCGGCGGCCGCGTCGACTGGCTGCAGGCGCGGTTCCCGCAGCGGCTCGGCAACGACGTGGCCGGCACGGTCGACGCCGTCGGCCCCGGCGTCCACGGCCTCGCCGCGGGCGACGAGGTGCTCGGCGCGGTGTCCGGCGGCTACGCCGACCACGTGCTGGCGAAGGCCGACCACGTGACGCCCAAGCCGGCCGGGATGCCGTGGGCCGAGGCCGGTGCGCTGTCCGCGTCCGGCCGCACCGCGGTCTACGTGCTGCGCGAGCTGGGCGTGGGCGCCGGCGACACCGTGCTGGTGCACGCGGCCGCCGGCGGCGTCGGCTCGATGGCGGTGCAGGTGGCACGCGCTCACGGCGCGGGGGTCATCGGCACGGCGAGCCCGCGCAACCACGACTACCTCCGTTCGCTCGGGGCGACGCCGGTGGCGTACGGCGAGGGACTTGCCGACCGCGTCCGCGCGATCGCTCCCGACGGCGTCGACGCCGCTCTCGACGCGGCGGGCACCGAGGAGGCCGGGCGGACGTCGCTGGAGCTGGCCAAGGACCCGCAGCGCGTCCTGACGATCGTCGGTGGCTCGCCCGCGCAGCGGCTCGGCATCCGGATGGTCTCCGCCGCGCCGACGGCCGAGATGCTCGCCGAACTCGTCGACCTCTACCGGAAGGGCCGGCTGCACGTCACCGTCCACCGCACGTTCCCGCTCGAGCAGGCGGCGGACGCGCACCGCGAGGTCGAGGCGGGACACGTCCGCGGCAAGGTCGTCCTGCTGACCCGCTGACCGCGTCAGATCCGGACGTACTCGTAGTTGTCCTTGATGTGCTCGTTGAAGTACGTGCCGTGCGACTCGGCCCACCTCAGCGCCGCGTACTCGGCGGCCGGCACCTCGAGATACCGGTACACGGCGCCGCTGACGAACTCGACCTCCAGCGTGCCGGCGTCGAAGCCGACGCTCGCGAGCACGCTCGACTCCACCCGCACCCGTCGCATCACTTCACCTCAGCGCCATCATGGCGGCTGCTGCCGACATGTCGAGAACGCCGGGCCGGCTCCGACCTACCGTTGAGAGGCGCCGCACCCCGCCGCCGTCACCGAGGGAGGCACGACGTGAAGTACATGCTGCTGATCTACTCCGACCCGGACGTCTGGACCGCGCTGCCGGCGGCCGAGCGCGACCGGATGATGTCCGAGGCGGAACAGTTGATGAGCGAGCTGGCGGACTCCGGCGAGTGGGTCGGCGGCGAGCCGCTCGCGGACCCGGCGAACACCCGGACGGTACGCGTCCGCGGCGGCGTGCCCGAGATCACCGACGGCCCGTTCCTCGAGGCGAAGGAGCACCTCGCCGGCTACTGCGTCGTCGAGTGCGACAGTGTGGAGCGGGCTACGCAGATCGCGGCGCGCTGGCCGGACGCCAGGCACGTCGCGATGGAGGTGCGGCCGATCATGTACCCGGCGGGCATGGAGATGTGAGGGGTGAGCCGGCGATGCGGGCATGGCGGGTGGAGCGGCCGGGTCCGGTCGCGACGGCACCGTTGACGGCGGTTGAGGTCCCCGTGCCCGAGCCGGCGCCCGGTGAGCTGTCGGTGCGGGTGCTCGCCTGCGGCGTCTGCCGCACCGACCTGCACGTCACCGAGGGCGACCTGCCGGTGCACCGCAAGGGAGTGGTCCCGGGGCACGAGGTCGTCGGTGAGGTCACCGCGCTGGGAGCGGGCGCCGCCGGCTTCGAGCCCGGCGACCGCGTCGGCATCGCCTGGCTGCGGCACACCTGCGGCCGCTGCCGGTACTGCCTGCGCGGTGCGGAGAACCTCTGCCCGCACTCGGCGTACACCGGCTGGGACGCCGACGGCGGGTACGCCGAGTACGCGACGGTGCCGGCCGCGTACGCCTACCACCTGCCGGCCGGCTACCCCGACGTCGAGCTCGCGCCGCTGCTCTGCGCCGGCATCATCGGCTACCGCGCCTGGCGCCGTGCGGAGCTCCCGCCCGGAGGCCGGCTCGGCATCTACGGTTTCGGCGGCAGCGCCCACCTCACCGCCCAGGTGGCGATGGCGCAGGGCGCGGTGGTGCACGTCGTCACCCGCAGCGCCGCGGCCCGCGAGCTCGCGCTGCACCTCGGAGCGGCGTCCGCGATCGAGTCCGGCATGCCGCCCGAACCGCTCGACGCCGCCATCCTGTTCGCCCCCGTCGGCGACCTCGTACCGCCCGCGCTCGAGGCGCTCGACCGCGGCGGCACCCTCGCGATCGCGGGCATCCACCTCAGCGACGTGCCGGTGCTGAACTACGAGCGGCACCTGTTCTACGAACGCCAGGTGCGCAGCGTCACGTCGAACACCCGCGAGGACGGCCGCGAGTTCCTGCGGCTGGCGGCCGAGCACCGGCTGGAGGTCACCGCGGTGCCGTACCCGCTCGACCGCGCCGACGCCGCGCTCACCGACCTCGCCGCCGACGCCGTGACCGGCGCCGCGGTCCTCGTCCCCTGACCCGGCCGTCCCGGGCCGCCCCGGAACCGTGATCATGAAGACTCCGGGTCGCTCCAGCAGCCGGAAGCCTTCACGATCATGGAGAGAAGATGGACGATCGACATGACCCACCCGTCGCCGCGGACGAGCGCGCGATGCTCGAGTCCTGGCTGGAGTTCCACCGCGCGACCCTCCTGACCAAGTGCGAGGGACTCGGCGACACCCAGCTGAAGACGCGTTCCGTGCCGCCGTCCTCACTGAGCCTGCTCGGCCTCGTCCGCCACGCCGCCCAGGTGGAGCGGAACTGGTTCCGCGCCGCGTTCACCGACGACACCGAACCGCTCTTCGCCGGCCAGGACGAGTTCGACGTCGACGACGCGGACGCCGCCGCCGACCTGGCCATGCTCCGCGCCGAGGTCGAGCACAGCCGCCGGGTCGCCGCCGCCCAGCCGTCCCTCGACGCGCTCGGCACGGGGATCCGCGGCGGCGAGCGGATCGCGCCGTCGCTGCGGTGGATCTACGTGCACATGATCGAGGAGTACGCCAGGCACAACGGCCACGCCGACCTCCTGCGCGAGCGCATCGACGGCGTCGTCGGCGTCTAGGCCGGCGCGGGGCGTCACGACGCCCACGTCAGCCGCGCGCCGGCACCGCCATCTCGCCGAGCTCCGACCAGTCGTCCTGGTCCAGCACCGCGTTGACGATGCGCGGGGTCTCGGCGAGGTGCTGCGGCAGCGTCTGCTGCGCCTTCTTGAAATGGTCGGACTGCACGTGTGCGGCGCCGGCGTCCCCGTCGCGGAACGCCTCGACGAGGACGTACTCGTTCGGGTCGTCGAGGCTGCGGGACCAGTCGAACCACAGGCAGCCAGGCTCACCGCGGGTCGCGCTCGTGAACTCACGCGCGATCTCCGGCCAGTCGTCGGCGTGCTCGGGCAGTACTCGGAACTTGGCCGTGATGAAGATCATCGTGGTCCCTCTGTCGAGTGGGCTGACGTGACGCACCACCGATCATAGGAGCCGTTCCCGCCAACGATGAGTCCCGCCGCCCCAGCGGGTCTACCGTCCATGACGACGACCAGCGGAGGTGGGACGTGGACGTGACGACGCGGACGCTCGACGTGCCGGGCGCGAAGCTCTACTACGAGGTGCGTGGCTCGGGCCCGCCGCTCCTGCTGGTCGGCTCGCCGATGGAGTCGATGTTCTTCGCCGGCATGGCCGACGCGCTCGCCGTCGACCGGACGGTCGTGACGTACGACCCGCGCGGCATCTCCGACAGCTCCGTCGAGGACCCGGACCGGCAGGTCACGCCCGAGGACCAGGGCGACGACGTGCACGCGATCATCGAGGCGGTCGGCAACGGCCCGGCGGAGGTGTTCGGCAGCAGTGGCGGCGCCTGCACCGGCTTGGCCCTGGTGAGCCGGCACCCCGGCGACGTGCGGACGCTCGTCGCGCACGAGCCGCCGATCACCTGCTTCCTGCCCGACGCCGCCGAGGTGGACGCCATCGGCGACGAGGTCGTCGAGACCTACCGCACCGCGGGCAGCGCAGCCGCGTTCCGGAGGTTCATGGCGATGGCGGGTTTCGAGGCTCCCGGTGATCCGGGCGAGGCGCCGCAGCTGCCACCACCGAACCCGGACCAGGAGCGCAACGACCGGCACTTCTTCCTCGGCCTGTTCCGGACGACGATGCGCTACCGGCCGGACGTCGAGGCACTGCAGTCGGTGGCGACCCGGATCGTGGTGGGTGTCGGCGAGGACTCCGGTGAGCAGCTGCCCGCGCGCACCGGGCGGGCGACGGCCGCGGCCATCGGCGCCCCCGTCGTCGAGTTCCCCGGCCGACACGCCGGGTTCTTGGAGAGGCCGGAGCCGTTCCTGGAGAAGCTGCGCACGGTGCTCGGGTCCTGACCGCGCGGGCGGGCTCGAGCCGTCAGTCGTCGCTGCCGTCGCCGTCGCCCACGGCGGCCTTGCGGATGCGCCGCTGCAGGAGCCGCCAGCCGGACATGACGAACAGCACCAGGCCCACCGCTGCCAGCGGGACGCTCTTCGTCACCGGGTGCACCGAGCCACGCGACTCGCCGGTGAGCTGGATCGGGAGCGACGGCGACCCGGACGTGCTCGCCGTGGGCGGGATCGCGACGAGCGGCGTCGGTGCCGGGCTGGTCGAGAGGCCGGGCAGTGTCGTCGCGGAGAGTGACGAACCGAGCCCGAGCGACGGCGCCGTGGGCAGCCCCCCGGTCGGCATGAGCGTCGGGTGCGGATGCCCGTCACCTGTGGTCGTGGTCGTGCCGGTGCCCGTGGTCGAGCCCGACCGGTGCGAGCCGGAGTTCGAGTTGTGCGACCCGGGGTCGGTCCCGCCGCCACCGCTGCTGGAACCGCTCTTCGAGCCGCCGCCGGGCGGCTTGGCCGAACTGCTCGGCTGCTTGCTCGGCGTCGGGCTGCCCGTCTTGGACGGCGTCGGCGTCGGGGTCGGGGAATGGCTCGGCTTCGCGGTGATCGTGGTGGGGTCCGACGAGGCCGGCCCGATGGAGCCGGAGTCGTCCTTGCCGGTCGCCGTCACGGTCATCTCGTCGCCGGCCTTGGCCGACGTGGTGGCCACCGTTCCCGTGATCGTCGTCGCCTTGGTCAGCGTGTCGAACGTGCAGCCGCCCGTCACTGCCTTCGCGGTGTCCGGGCAGGTCACCTCGAGCCCCGCGGCCGCCCAGTCCGGCGTGGCCGAGACGTCGACGGTGACGTTCGTGTACGTGGTCTGGTCGGCGGGCGTGAGCTGGACGCTGTAGCTGACGGTCTGGCCCTGGCGTGCCTCGCCGCCGGTCGGCGTCGTGATGCTCACCTTCGCGGCGAGCGTGCTCGACGTACCGTCGCTCGCCGTCGCGGAAGGGGTGGGTGACCCCGCCGCCACGGTCGCAGCCGCCGCCATCAACCCGAGACCCGCGAGCGCCAGACCGCGCAACCGCAGCACGGAGGCCCGGGTCGACGCAGCCGTCGTCCTCGCCTCGTCCACCATCGGCTCCATCACAGCCCAGTGACGCCCGAGCTGTCCAGGAGGTGTACCCGGTGTAACCCCTTTCTCGGACAGCGGTCAGCGCCCGCCGGCCTGGCGCGTGATGTAGGTGAGCGCGACGAACGCGCCGTACACGTCCGACCCCGAGGCGCCGGTGACCCGGACCCGGCGCGTCCCGCTGCGCTCGACGCCTCTCACCCAGGTGGCGACCTCCGCCATGTCGGCGGTCTGCAGCTCGACGTCGAGCTCGGCCGGGCGGTCGATCCGCGGCGGCGCGATCTCGCCCGCGCCGGCGGCCTCGGCGGCCCGGCGCGCGGCGGCCCTGATCTGTTCGCACGACGCCTCCGGGCGCAGGCTGTGCGCCGCGAACCGGGAGACCGACTCCTTGGTCACGACGCCGACGCAGTCGGGGGCGATCGGCTTCATCTCCTCCAGCGTCACCGCGTCACCTGTCACCAGCGCGACGGGCACACCCAGGTCCCACGCGACGAGCGCGTTGATGCCGCTCTCCCCCACGTACGCGCCGCCGAGCCGCACGCCGCTCACGACCTCCGGGTTGTACGTGTGCGACAGCGTCGACGGCTCGCCCGAGATCGACCCGTGGTAGCCGACGAAGAAGACCGCGTCGAAGGAGGCGTCCAGGCCCTCCATCATGTAGCCCGGCTTGTGCCGGCCCGAGATGTACGTGGCCGGCGCGTGGAGCAGTCGTGGGTCGAGGTTGAACATCGCGCCGTGCGAGTCGTTCACGACGATCTCGTCCGCCCCACCGGCGACGGCGCCGTCGATCGCCGCGTTCACCTCGGCCAGGGTCAGCGCACAACCCACGTCGTACGCGGCCCCGCCGGACGGCCGGCACTGCGACCAGTCGACGATGCCCGCGACGCCCTCCATGTCGAAGGACAGGAAGACCTTCACCGATCACGCCATCCCTTCACGCGACGAGCCGGACCCTCGGGTCGACGACTCCGTACAGCAGATCCACCACGAGGTTGGCCACGATGATCAGCGTCGCCGCGACCAGCACCACCGCGGTGAGCACCGGCAGGTCGGCCTCGTTCACCGACTGCAGGGCCAGCTTCCCCATCCCCGGCAGCGCGAAGATCGTCTCGGTGATGACGACGCCGCCGAGCAGCTGGCCGAGGTCGACGCCGGTCGCCGTCATGATCGGCGTCAGGCTGGCGCGCAGGGCGTGCTTGAACAGCACGGTGGACCGGCGCAGGCCCTTCGCCCGAGCCGTCCGGACGAAGTCCTCGCCCAGCGTGTCGAGCATCTGGTTCCTGGTGAGCCGGGCGTAGAAGGCGGCGTAGACCGCGGCCAGGGTGCACCAGGGCAGGATGAACGCCTTGAACCACGCGAGCGGGTCGGTGGCGAACGGCGTGTACGAGGGGTACGCCATGATGCGCAGCCGGAACACGACCAGATACAGCAGCACGAGGCCGATGAAGAAGGTCGGGAACGAGTAGCCCACCAGGGCGCCGCCCATCGACACCCGGTCTCGTAATCGGCCGCGTCCCAACGCGGCGAACATGCCGACGGCTATCCCCACGACGAGCCAGAGGATGCACGCCCCCACCGCCTCGACGGCCGTGACCGGCAGTCGGGTCGCGATGAGGTGGGTGACGTTCTCACCCTGCGCGAACGAGTAGCCGAGGCACGGCGCGGGGCACTCGAACCTCGCCCGCCCCGTGCCGTACTCACGGCCGGCGAAGATGCCCTTCACGAACAGCCCGTACTGCACGTAGACCGGCTTGTCGTAGCCGAGCCTGACCTCGTTGGCGTGGATCACGGCGGGTGTGCACGCCTTGCCGCAGGTGAGCGCCGCGGGATTGGTGGGCAGGGCGGCGAAGAGCGCGAAGACCGCGATGCTCAACGCGATGAGCGTCACGAGCATCGCGGTCACGCGCCTGAGGACGTACAGCCACACGGTCTGCTAGCTCCCGACGTAGAGGTCGGCGTACGGCCAGGAACCGTCCGGCGCCCACAGGTAGACGCCGTTCTTGCTCCCGTGCGCCGCACCGACCTTCGAGCCGGCGAGCCGCTGCTGACGGCCGTAGCGCACCGGGATCATCCAGGCGTTGGCCATGGCCTCCTTGTCCAGCTTCTTCCACTCGGCGGCCTGCGTGCTGCGGTTCAGCTCGGCCTTCGCCTTGTCGGCGGCCTTGTCGAACGCGGGATCGTGCGCGCGCGACATGGACCAGCCGCCTCCGGTCTCGAACAACGGCGGGAGCACCGTGGACGCGTTCGGCCAGTCACTCGCCCAGGCCGTCCACTCCAGCTCGTTCTCGGTCTTCGGGTTGAGCTCGAACTCGTTGCGCTTGCCGTGCTGCAGCGGGTTCAGCTTCACCTTGATGCCGGCGCGGGCAAGCGACGACTGGATCGACGCCGCCTCCTTGTCCTCCGTGGGCGAGGTGCCGTAGTCGTAGGTGATCGTCGGCATCGGCTTGCCCGACTCCTTGATGAGCTGCTTCGCGAGCGCCGGGTCGCCGGTCGGGGGGATCTTCCTGCCGAACATCGTCGTCCAGAGCCCCGTCGGCTCGTAGTCCTGCGCGAGCACCGGGCTCACGACGCCGTCGGCGACCTGGCCGGCGAACGAGCCGCCGTCGATCTTGATGATCTCGGCACGGTTCAGCGCGACCTGGATGGCCTGGCGCTGCTTGAGATCCTTCACGTGGTCGGAGTTGATCGCGAGCATGTATACGTACGGGTTCAGCACGTTGACCCGGCGGGACGCGTACCGCTGGTCGTTGAAGACCTCGGCCAGCGAGGTCGAACCGAGCTGCTCGCGCGGGACAGCCGACTGGTCGGCGCCGGCGTCGCCCTTGAGCCGCTGGTCGATCACGGACTGTTCGAGGGAGAACTTCATCACGACCTTGTCCGGGTACGCGGGCCGGTACGGGTCGGTCTTCGCGCTCCAGTTCGGGTTGCGGTCGAGGACGAGCTGCTGGCCCTTGGTGTACTCGCTGATCTTGTACGGGCCGTTCGAGAAGACGTTGTCGTCGTACTTCTCGCCCTTGTCCTTGCTCTTCGGCACCGGGGCGAACGCGGGCATGGCCACGGTGTAGTTGAAGTCGCCGACGGGCTGGTTGAGGTGGAAGGTGATGGTGTCGCCGGAGCACACCACGGCCTTGTCGAACGCGGCGGCGCCCTTGGACTTGGTGTAGGGGCCCTGGTAGGTCGACGAGCCGTCCTTGTTCTTCGGGATGTCGAGGAACTGGATGGCGTACGTCGGCCCGTCGGTGATGACCGTCTGGGCGAACGTCCGCGACACCCCGTACTTGATGTCGGCGCAGGTGACCGGCGAGCCGTCCTGCCACTTCACGCCCTGGCGCAGGTGGAAGGTCCAGGTGCGGCCGCCGTTGGTCGGCTTGCCGGTGTCGGTCGCGAGGTCGCCGACGAGCTGGTTGGCGGTCTTCGCGTCCGGGCTCAGCTTGTACGAGGTCAGCGTGCGGACGAGATACGCACTCTCGAACGCGAAGTCCTCACCGACGTAGTCGCGCTGCGGATCCAGATGGTCGATCTGGTCGGCGATGGTCAGGATGGTCAGGGTGCCGCCCTTGTGCGGGCCCCCACCGCCCGAGGCGCCGCTCCCGGAGCCGCCACCGCCGCCGCACGCCGCCGCGAGCAGGCAGAACGCTGCGGTCAACGACACCGTTGCCGCGGATCTCACACGCATGTGCCTCAGTCCTCTCACGTTCTCTTTCCCCGCGGGTCGAGCGCATCTCGCAGCGAGTCGCCGAGCAGGTTGAAGGCGAGCACGACGATGAACAGCGAGGTGCCGGGGATGAACAGGTACAGCGGGTCGACCTGGTAGTAGGTGACCGAGTCGGCGAGCATCTTGCCCCACGTCGCGGTGGGTTCGATGACGCCGACGCCGAGGAACGACAGTGCCGCCTCGAGCGCGATGTAGACCGGGAGCAGCAGCGTCGTGTAGACGATGATCGGCACCCAGAGGTTGGGCAGCAGCTCCCGGACCAGGATGTGCGAGGTCCGCGCGCCGAGGGAGATCGCCGCCTCGGTGAACTCGCGTTCGCGCAGGCTCAGCACCTGGCCGCGCACGATGCGCGCGATCGCCGGCCAGCCGAACACGGCGAACGCGACGACCAGGAACGTGATGCGGGCCGCGTTGCCCTGCAGCTGGAACCGGTCGCCGAGGAACTGGATGAGCACGGGGCTGAGCGCGATGAACAGCAGCAGCTGCGGGAAGCTCAGCACGAGGTCCATCAGCCGCCCGAGCAGGGTGTCGACGGTGCCGCGGGCGTAGCCGGCGATCAGCCCGATCGTCACGCCGATCAGCACGGTGAACAGGGTGCCGAGCGTCGCGATCAGCAGCGAGACGCGCGAGCCGTAGAGCAGCCGGGCGAGGATGTCACGGCCGGTCGCCGGCTCCACGCCGAGCGGATGCTGCCAGGTGATGCCGCTGTGCAGCGGCCCGTACCTGGGCAGCGCGCCGTCGCCGATCAGCGAGTCGTGCAGGTCGTTCGGCCGCAGCCCGAGCAGGTGGGTGATCAGCGGCGTCGTCAGGGCGACCAGGGCGACGAGCGCGATGACGACCAGGCTGGTCATGCCGACGGCGTCGCGGCGGAACCGTGCCCACGCGATCCGCTTCAGCGACCGGCCGCTGATCGGCTCGTCCGCCTCCACAGGCGCCACAGTGGCCGCCGTCTGCCCGCCGATCATCCGTGTCGCGCTCCTCGGTGCCGACCGTGCCGTCCCGTAAAGCCGCCGGTCCGACGGCGAGCCCCGTAGAGGTTATTACAGCCGCTTCCGAATCAAACGCAACCGTCGGTTTCGTTACAGTCCCGTCACGACCGGTTCCGACACCCGGCGCCCGGACGATCCCGGCCGGGGCTCCCTGAGGGCGGTGCGCCTCAGGAGCGCCTGAGCTCCTGCACCGCCCAGGTGTTGCCGTCCGGGTCGTCGAAGAAGCAGAACCGCGAGCCGGGCGAGCCCTCGGGGCCGAGCTGCCGCACCTCGGACACCGGCACGCCGCGCCCGGCGAGGTCGGCGCGGACGGCGTCGATGTCGTCGACGACGAGCTGGACGCCCTTGACCGAGCCGGGGCCGCCGAGCGGCAGCCCCTCGCCGATGACGACCGAGCAGGCCGAGCCGGGCGGGGTCATCTGGACGATCCGCATGCCCCCGTTCGGCCGGACGTCGTGGTCGAGATGGAAGCCCACCTGGTCGACGTAGAAGGACTTGGCCGCGTCGACGTCCGACACGGGCATGGGCACGACCTCGAGCCTGAGATCCACGGTGGGCTCCTCGCGTCCGGGTGCTGCGGGTTGTCAGGCTCTCACAGGGCCATGACCCCGTGAGAGCCTGACAAGTCGGTCCGGACGCCGCGGGTCACGCCACCGACGGACCCATGCCCAGCGACTGCGGTGTGCTGGCGTCCGGTGACGGCTGGTGGAGGCCCTCGTCGAGCGGGCCGAACTCCGTCATCAGCGCGCGGCTGCCGCCCCACGGGGTCTGCTCCTCCGCGATCAGCGCGTTGGTGGTGAGCAGCAGCCCGGCGACGGACGCGCCGTTCTGCAGGGCCGACCTGCACACCCGCAGCGGGTCGATGATGCCGAACTCGACCATGTTCCCGTACCGGCCGTCCAGCGCGTCGAAGCCCTCGTCGTCGCCCAGCTCCCTGCTCCTCGCCAGCACCTCCACGGCGGGGTGCCCGGCGTTCGACGCGATCAGGTGGGCCGGCTCGCTCAGCGCCCGGCCGACGATCTCCGCACCGATGGCGTAGTCGCCGGTGAGCCCGGTGTCGGCGAGCACCCGCTCTGCGTGCAGCAGGGCCGCGCCGCCGCCGGCGACGACCCCCTCGGCCATCGCCGCCCTGGTCGCGGACAGCGCGTCCTCGACGCGGTGCTGCAGCTCCTTCAGCTCCGCCGGCGTGGCCGCGCCGACGCGGATGACGGCGACCTTGCCGGTGAGCGCGCCGATCCGCTCGGTCAGCACGTCCTCGTCGACGCCGAACTGCGCCCGCTCCAGCTCGGCCCGGAGCTGGCTGACGCGGAACTCGACGTTCTCGGCCGCGCCGGCGCCGTCGATGATCGTCGTCGTGTTCTCCGTGACGCGCACCTGCCGCGCCCGGCCCAGGTGCTCGAGCGTCATCGTCTCCAGGGTGAACCCGGCCTGCCGCGAGAGCACCGCACCGCCGACGACCGCGGCGAGGTCCTCCAGCTTGTGCAGCCTGCGGTCGCCGAACCCCGGCGCGCGCACGGCGACGGACTGGAACGTGCCGTTCATGTGGTTGTGCACCAGCATGGTGAGCGCCGTGCCCTCGACGGTCTCCGCGATCACGACGAGCGGGCGCGGGGCGCGCATCACCTTGTCGAGCAGCGGCATCAGCTCCTGCACCCTGGTGATCTTCTCGCTACACATCAGGATGTACGGGTCGTCGACGACGGCCTCGAGCCGGCCCGGGTCGGTCACCAGGTACGGGGAGATGTAGCCGTTGTCGAGCTCGAACCCCTCGACGTAGTCGACGGACATGCCGATCTGCTGCGACTCCTCCACCGTCACGACGCCGCCCTCGCCGACGGCGTGCAGCGCTCCGCCGACGACGGCGCCGACGGTGTCGTCGTCGTTGGCGGAGATCGCGGCGACCCTGGCGAGGTCGGTCTCCGCCACGACCGGGTGGGCCACCTTCTCCAGATGTGCGACGAGGCGACCCACCGCGTTGTCGATACCCCGCTTGATCAGCACCGGGTTGCCGCCCCGGGCGATCACCTGCATGCCCTCGCGGATGACCGCCTGCGCGATGACCGTCGCCGTCGTGGTGCCGTCACCCACGACGTCGTTGGTCTTGATCGCGGCCTCCTTCACCAACTGCGCGCCCATGTTCTCGAACTGGTCGGGCAGGTGGATCTCCCGCGCGATGGTCACGCCGTCGTTGGTCACGACGGGAGAACCGGTGATCTTCTCGATGATGACGTTGCGGCCCTTGGGCCCGAGCGTCGACTTCACCGTGTCGGCGAGCTTGTCGACGCCTGCGAGCAGCAGGTCGCGTGCATCCGATCCGAAGCGGAGTTCCTTGGCCATGGCGGGTTCCCTCGTCGTGCTCGGCGGTGGTCAGGGGGTGAGAATCGCTCGGCCGCGGACCCGGCCGGCGTCCAGATCGGCCAGCGCGTCCAGCGCGGCGTCCAGCGGGTACTTCTTGGTGTGCAGGGTGACCTTGCCCGACTGAGCGAGCACCATCAGCTCGACGAGGTCGTTGTACGTGCCGACGAGGTTGCCGATCACGTTCCGCTCCGTCGAGATGATGTCGATCGTAGGTATGTCGATGTTGCTGCCGTAGCCGATGACGTAGTGCGAGCCCGCCCTGCGGGTCATCGCGAACGCGTCCTGCTGCGCGCCCTGTTCGGCGACGAAGTCCAGTACGACCTCGGCGCCGTTGCCGTCGGTCAGGTCGAGCACCGCGTCGACGTGCTTGCCGTCGGCGACGACCGTGTGGTCGGCGCCGAGCTTCGCGGCCAGGTCGAGGGCCTCGAGGTTGCGGTCGACGGCGATGATCGTGGTCGCCGTCAGCGCGGTGAGCGACTGGATGCCGATGTGGCCGAGGCCGCCGACGCCGTTGACCACGCACACCGTGCCGGGATGGAGCAGCGGCACCGCCTTGCGCACCGCGTGGTACGCGGTGATGCCGGCGTCCGCGAGCGCCGCGACGTCCGCGGGTTGTGTGCTCGGGTCCAGCTTGATGCAGGCACGGGCCGACGTCAGCAGGTACTCGGCCATGCCGCCGTCGCTGTCGATGCCCGGGAACCTGCTCGCCGAGCAGTGCATGTCGTCGCCCGCCCGGCAGGCGTGGCACAGGCCGCAGGTGGGCGTCGGGTGCAGGATCACCGTGTCACCGACGGCGATGTTGGTGACGGCCGAGCCCACGTCGTGCACCCAGCCGGCGTTCTCGTGCCCGATCGTGTACGGCAGCGCGACGCCGGACTTCTCCGCCCACTGCTCCTCGATGATGTGCAGGTCGGTGCGGCACACACCCGCACCGCCGATCTTCACGACGACGTCGAGCGGGCCGCTCACCTTGGGCTCGGGCACTTCCTCGACGACGGGCTGCTGGTGGTACGTGTGCAACCGGACGGCCTTCATGACGAAACCTCGATTCCGTAGCGGGCTCGCAACATGCCTACGCACACTCCAGTGTTCGCCTCCTGGCCGACCCGGGCCAGCCGCGCCCGGCCGAGGTGCGTACGCAGGTCCGCGACGTCCACGGGCTCGCCGGTCTCGGCGTCGACCAGCAGCGGGTCGGAGTCCGCAGCGGGCAGGCCGAGCTCAGCTCTGCGCTCGCGCAGCCGATCGGTGTCCCGGCTCACGGGAGCGTCACCGAGCCGCAGGTACGGCAACCGGGCTCGGTCGACGCCGCCGGCAAGCAGCGCCCGGCACACCCGGTCGGTGCCCGCCAGCACCGCCCTGCGCAGGAAGTTCGCCCGCAGGTCGTCCAGCTCGTCCGCCGCCTCGTCGCCGAACGACGCCACAAAGCCCATCCGCGCCGCGACGCCGGCGTTGATCGTGTCCGCCGCGAAGTGGTCCTCGAGCCGGACGTCGACGCCCCTGACTCCCGGGACTCCGCGTACCGCGTCGGCGGCGTCCGCGACCATCAGGAACGCGAAGTTAGGTGCGCAGAAGTACGTGGGCAACCGCAGCCGGACGGTTGCCGTGCCGGCCTCGTCGACCGCGCAGTGAGCGACGAACCCGAGCTCGGTGACCGGGCGGTCGAGCTCGGGATCGCGCACACCGGCGAGCGCAGCCAGCACGGCCTCCGTCACGGACGCCGTGCCCACCGTCCCGGCGGTCACGGTCCCGGGACGCCGACCGGCGTCTCCGTGGGCGTCGCCTCGGCCTTCAGGTCGTCCGGCACCTCGATGCCGTAGAGGCGTGCGGCGTTCAGCCCGAGGATCTTCTTCTTCGCCGTCGGGGAGAGCGGCGCGTAGTCGACGAGGTCACCGTCGGTCGGCATCTGCCAGTCGACGAAGCCCTCCACCTGCCACTTGGGCTCCCAGATCGCGTAGTCGGCGCCGAAGAGCAGCTTGTCCTCGCCGAGCCAGAACATGAGCTCGCCCATCACCTTCGCGAAGAAGTGCGGACGCGCGTGCATCAGCCCGCCGACGACGACCGACAGCCCGGCGTAGACGTTCGGCTCCTGCGTCGCCATGAAGCAGAAGTCCTCGATCCGCGGCAGGCCGACGTGTTCCACGATGAAGTTGAGCTCGGGGAAGTTGGTCGCGGCGAAGTCGACGTCGGACACGTCGAACGCGTCCTTGTCCAACGGCCAGATCGTCGGGCCCTTGTGCACGTGGATGTTGGTGACGCCCAGGTCCTGGCACTTCTGCAGGTACCGTGCGGCCTCGTCGCTCTTCAGGCTCCAGCCGCGGGAGCTGCCCTTCCACTCCGCGGTGTAGAGCTTGACGCCCTTGCAGCCGTAGCGCTCCACGCGTTCCTCGAGCGCGTCGAGCCCCTCGTCGCCGTCTCGCGGGTCCCAGTTGGTGTTCACCAGGAACTTGCCGGGGTGCTTCTCGGCGAGAGCGGCGTTCGTCTCCGTCGTGTTGAACCCGTTCGTGTACCACTGCCGCAGGTTCGTCGGTTGGAAGATCGCGATGTCGACGTGCCCGTCCTCGAACAGGTCCTTCATCATCCGGTCTTCCGAGTACTTCTGGAAGTCCTCGATCGACCAGTGCGTCTCCGGCGGACCGAGTCCCTGGTACGCGTGGAAGCACTCGATCCAGCCCTTTGCGTACTGCTCCTGGCCGGGTACCCAGTTGGCCGGGCTGGCATCCCAGAAGTGGGTGTGCCCGTCGACCACGAAGTACCGCTGACCGTCCTTCTCGTACACGTCTGCCTCCTCTGCTACGAATACGAAAGGGTCATGACCGCGTCGGCGTCACGAACGCGCGACGAGGTCGAAGTCGAGGTACTCGGCGGCGTCCTCGGGGTTGGCGAACATGATCGTGCGGTCGTCCAGGTGGATCATCCGCCCGTAGTGGGTGGACATGCTCTCCTCGAACTCGGCCGCGTTGAACCAGCCTTCCTCCTCGCCGGCCGCCTCATCGATCTCGCTGTAGACGACGTCCATCCGTCCCTTCGCGTCGACGCGGATCATCGACGGCAGCGGGGTGATCGTGACGTTCTCCTTCTGCCCCATGACGTGCGCCACGATCGCGCCGACCTGGTTGTTCATCAGCGTGAAGCCGCACATGTTCGACGCCGTGTTGTTGCTCGCGAACGGGCTCTCCGCGGTCTTGAAGGTCGTCACTGCGCCAACTCCTTCGGTGTCTGCAGGTCGAGTTCGGACAAGATGCCGACGAAACGGCTCTTGGCACGATCCAGGCCGTCCTCGAAGCGCGGCGGCTTCGCGTCGGGCTGGGACCACAGCGGCTGCAGGGTGCGCGCCGCGGTGATGCACCTCGGCACCCAGTCCGAGAGCCACTGCTGCATGATCTTCCTGTTGTGGTCGGCGAACTCCTTGTCGTCGACGAGCAACCGGAACATCGGCTTGGTGTACCGCAGGTCGCGTTCGGCGTAGTCGTACTCCTCGGCGCCGACGAGCGTCGGCGTGACGAAGTCGCCGTTCGCCGGTGCCGCCTGCTGCACGAGGTTGCTGCGGAACAGCTCACCCACGAGCGGCTCGAACACGACGTTGGCGGCGAAGATCGCCTCGCACCAGTCCCAGACCGCGGTGAGCTGCTCGGCGGTCTCCCGTACGCCCTGCCACGCGGGGTCGGAGTTCCACGTCTCCATGTGCACCGTGCCGTCGAAACCCTCGATCTCCTCGCTGAGCGTGAGGTTGTAGAGCGCGAGGTCCTGCGCGGCGCGGATCCGGTGCATGCTGTTCACCGAGATCGCGTTGTTGTGCATGTTCGTCGGCGCCCGGCGGTTGGCGTTCGCGAACAGGTAGAGCCCGAGGCCGTGGTCGACGTGCATCCATGCGCCGACGTGGTGCGCGACGAACTGCACCCAGTTGGGGTTCCACTGTTCGAACGCCTTCGACTGACGGGCCGCGTCGATGTTCTGGTTGAGCTGCCGCACGACGTTGGAGTTGTAGCGGTAGAGCGTCAGCTCCCACTCCTCGTTCGGGTCGCGGAACTCGTGCCAGCCGTGCGCCGGCCACTCGTAGCCCGCTCCGCCCGAGCCCGGCGAGCGCACCGGCTCGGGCCGGTCCGAACCCCAGGCCTTCAGCACGGTCCAGTCGAGCGGATAGCCGCCCCTGCCGTCGGAGAAGCCGTAGAGCCAGCCCTGGGCCAGGTAGTGCCGCGGGTCCGGCTGCACCTCGACGGTCACGTCCTCGTAGTGGCTCTGCTTGCGCTTGGCGGGCGTGAAGTAGGTGAACCGGCGGTTGTCCGAGTCGGGGAAGACCTTGGCACCGGCCTCCGCGTCTGTGAACACCGGTTTCGGAACGCTGCGTTCTGGCGTCGTTGTCATCCGCTTCTTCTTTCTCGTGCTGAGTAGCTGGTTGGCGACTAGCTCTCGTCGGCGTCGCCGGTCGTCGTGAACTTGTCGTAGAAGATCCGCTTCTCCGCCACGCCGAGCTCCGGCAGCAACTCGAGGGCCGCCTCCACCATCGGCGGCGGGCCGCACACGTAGACGTCGCTGCCGGAGAGGTCCGGCTCCAGGCGCCGGACGACGTCGGTGATCAGTCCCGTCTCGCCGTCCCACTCGTCGTCGTCCGGCTCGGAGAGTGCTGGTACGTAACGGAATCCGGGCAACTTCCCGGCCAGGCCGGTCAACTCGTCGCCGAAGCACAGGTCCCGCCGGCGGCGGGCGCCGTAGTAGAACCGCGCCGGCCGGTCGATGCCTCGCTCCGCCATCGAGCGCAGTAGTGACAGGATCGGCGCGATCCCGGCGCCGCCGCCGACGAAGACCAACCCGGAGCCCGGCGCGTCCCGCAACGTGAACACGCCGTACGGCCCGTTGATCTCCAGCCGGTCACCGACCGCGACCTCGGTGTCCAGGAATTCGGAGAACAGGCCGTCCGGGTAGATCTTGATGACGAACTCGAGTTGCCCGCTCTCCAGACTGGACGTGTTCGCCATGGAGAACGAGCGTGTCGCCTCGTGACCCGGCACGGTGAAGTCGACGTACTGGCCGGGGAAGAACTTCACCGCCGTCGGTTCGATCAGCTTCACCACGAGGTGCCGCATGTCGTGTGTGACGTTGTCCTTCGAGACCACCTCGACCTCGGCCCGTTGGATCGGCAGGCCGGACCTGATCATCTCCTCGTCGTAGTTGAGCAGCTCGATTGTCAGGTCCTCGTACGCGTGCGCCCGGCAGAGCAGCGTGAAGCCCTCGTCCTTCTCGAACTCGGGCAGCGCGAACGTGGAGTATCTGTCCAGCTCGATGTCGTCGCCGTCGAGGACGAACGACTTGCACGACGCGCACTGTCCTTCCTTGCAGCCGTGCATGAGCATCACGCCCTGTGCGAACGCGGCGCGCAGGATCGTGTCGTCCTCGTCGACCTCGATGTCGATCCCGACCGGCTCGAAGCGGACCTTGTGCTTGTCACCCATGGTCTACTCCGTCCGGTCGGGATCGAGGGTCGACTCGTCAGGACTGGGCCGGAGCGGGGCGGCCCGCGGGTCCCTGGCGGTTGTAGTCGGCGACGAACGCGGCCCGCTCCTCGTCGGTCATCTGGTTCAGCAGCACGTTCGGGCTCTGGAACGGCGGGCAGCGACGCAGGTGGTCCAGCGTCCACATCTTCTTCGGGTCGAGGTCGAGGTGCGGCTGCGCGACCAGCGTCTTGCCGTCGTCACGCACGAACCCCATGTCGGAGACGATGTCCGCCCAGTTCCAGCCGTGGTACAGCGTCTCCCACTCGCGGGAACCGATGAGCTGTCCCATGTTCGGCGTCTCCCTGCCCTGGTACGTCGGCCGGAACGCCTCGGCGTCGGTCCACCGGCACGCCTCGTGGCAGTAGGTGCGCCACTGCCCGTCGACCTTGTCGACCACCATGTCCTCGCGGACGAGGCACGGCACCATGCAGGTCCAGCAGCGGTGCGGGTAGACGTAATCGACGTTCTCCAGTGCGATCGGGTTGTGCCCGTTGGGGTAGGACAGGCGGGCATAGTTCTCCCACCACTTGCCGTACCGGTCGTACCAGCCGGGGTACTTCGACTCGAACCACTCGAAGTCCTCGTCGGTCATCGGGTCGATGCGCCAGTAGTTGGCCAGCCACCCGGTCGCGAAGAACTGGGCGACCTCGTGCACGTACCCCTTGTTCCAGATCTGGTTCCACGCCTCCTCGATGAGGTCGTGCGGGATGACCAGGCCGTACTTCTCGAGCGGCACCAGGTAGCTGCGGTAGTAGTCGTCGTAGATCCACCGACGCCACATCTCCGCGTAGCTCTCACGGTCCTTGCGGCGGTCCTTCGTGCCGTACTCGATGAACGTGCCGATCGCAGCGTCGACCACACGGTGGTTGTTCCACCAGGCGTAGCGCAGGTCGCGCTCGAGCAGCTGGTGGTTGCTCTCGTCGGACAGGGCCATCAGCAGGGTGGCGTACCCGTTGCTGATGTGCCGCGACTCGTCCGACTGCACCGAGTGGAAGACCGTCGGCAGCAGGTAGTCCCCGTTCGCCGCCGCCTCCGCCGGCATGGCGACGAACAGGGTGTTCGTGAACGCGGTCTCCGCGACGATGGTGAGGTAGATGCTGGCGGCGGTGATCGCGTCGCCGGTGATGAAGCCTTCCGCGAACTGGCGGCCGATGGTGCCGCAGTAGTCGTTCTGGAAGTTGCGGAGGCTGCTGTTGAACCCGGCGGGGTCGATGTAGTTGTTCATGTACAGGCGCTTGAGGTTCTGCTGGATCGTGGAGTGCCTGACCTCGTCGATCATCTGGATCGCCTGGCCGTTGTGCAGCTCAGGGTTGGGCACCGTACGGAACAGCAGCGGCATCGCCCGCGCCGCGGAGATCTCCGGCAGCGGGATGATGCTGAGGAACAGCTTCTGCCACTCCAGCCATCGTTCCTGTACCTGGCGGAACATGTTGCCGCGGATCGCGCCGTCCTCGGCGCCGTACACGCGGTGGTCCTTCTCCTCCTGCATGGGGAAGTACGACCTGAGCACCTGCTTCAGTGGGTCCTTCTTCTTCGCCTTGCGGAAGGTGTAGTCCGTCCCGTAGTGCGAGACCGGCTGGTGATACGCCGGTTCCCAGGACAGCTCCTGGATCTTCTGGTGGGCTCTTGCCACGCTCTGGCGGCTCATGGTCACTCCTTACCCGCCGGTTCCCGACGTCCCGTGTCAGCGATTAGAACCCGGAATCGGCAGCGGCCCGGTCTCAATATGAGACAGAGCGAGCGGCGTCAGGGACCGTCGAGCATCGCTCGGCGCAGATCGGAGAGGTGATCACGCATGTCCTGTGACGCCCGTGCGTCGCCCTCCACGGTCGGCGTGATGCCCAGCGCCCGGAGCAGGGCGGCCGCCGGCTCGCCGGGATCGCCGCCGTCGCCGAGGGTCGGGTGACACCCGTTCTCCACGAGGTGGTGGAACGCCACATTCACGATCGTCCAGGGGTTGTACGTCTCCTCGGACGGGCTCTCGCCGTCTGCGTTCGGTGCCATGCGCGCTCCCCTCCCGCGCCGCCTGTTCTCCATCAGACAGCGCCGGCGGGCACAGGGGTGTCTCAATTTGAGACGGTACGGTGGCGGGCACCGGCATACGCTGTTGGCTGGGCACGCGGCGGGGTGTCCTGCCGTGCTCTGTCCACGGCCGGCGGTTGGAGGTGCGCGTGGACGACGTGCGGCGCAGCCGACACGAGATCCCGGCGGACGCCGAGGGTCTGGCAGGCACGCGCGTCCGGTTCCTGAACTCCGAGGCCGTCGAGCCGGAACGCGTACGCGACACGATCCTCGCGTCCTGGTGGCGCTCCAGGGACTTCCGCGTGCCCGCGGATCGCATCGACCTGCCGTACACCAGGGACCAGGACCTCGACACGCCTCTCGTGCGGGCGGCCGCACCGGTGCTCGCCCGGCTGAGCGAGCAGCTCGACGGCCAGCCAATCAGCCTGATCCTGACCGACCCGACGGGCCTCGTGCTGACCAGGCAGACCGGCGACGCGGACCTGAGCCGGCACCTGGAGAGCGTCGAGCTCGCCCCGGGCTTCAGCTACGGAGAGCGGTTCGTCGGCACGAACGGCATCGGGACCGCGCTCGAGGAGGGCCGGCCGACGCACGTCTTCGGCCACGAGCACTACGCGGAGAACCTGGAGAACCTCGCCTGTGCGGGAGCGCCGATCCGGCACCCCATCTCGGGGAAGACGGTCGGCGCGGTCGACCTGACCTGCTGGCGCCGGGACGCCGGACAGCTCCTGGTGGTGCTCGCCCGGTCGACAGCGGACCAGATCCGCGAGGAGCTGCTCACCTACAGCAACCGCGACGAGCTGGCCCTGTTCCGCGCGTACCTGCGGGCGTGCCGCCGCACCACCGGCGTCGTGATCGCGTTCAACGACGACGTCGTGATGATGAACGACCGCGCGCGCAAGCTGCTGGACGCGTCCGACCAGGCCGTGCTGCTCGGCCACGCCGGTACGGTCATGTCGACCGGGCGCGAGTCCACGACGACGATGTCGCTGCCCACGGGCGGCAAGGTGCGGCTGAACTGCCGGCGGGTACACGGCGACGGGGACGCCACGGTCGGCGGCGTCATCCACCTGGACCTGATCGAGGTCGACGACGAGGCCACCGAAATCACCACGCCGACGCTGCCGACGTTCCTGCCGGGCGTGGTCGGCTCCACACCGGTCTGGCTGCGCTGCTGCCACGACGTCGACGCGAGCTATGCGCGCGGCGACTGGCTCGTGCTCACCGGGGAGTCCGGCACCGGCCGGACGGCCCTCACCCGCTGCGTCCACAGGCGGCACGACCCCACCGGCCGGATGCGCGTGGTCGACGCCGCGTCCGCCGGCCAGGACTGGGCGGCCGACCTGCGCCGCGACCTCGTCGAGGACCCGGTCAGCGCGCTGATCGTCCGGCACGTCGACCGGCTCACCGGTGCGGCGCTCGCCGCGACGGCCGGGGTCCTGCGTGAGGTCGACGCGCTGGACGGCCGGCGCAGGCCGTGGGTCGCGTTGACCATGGCGGCCGACGCCGAGCCGGACAGCCCGCTCGCCGAGCTGCTGGCGCTGTTCCCGCGCACCGTGCAGGTCCCGCCGCTGCGCGGGCACGCCGAGGACATCCGGGAGCTGGTGCCGCTGTTCCTCAGCAAGCTCGGCCACGGCGGCCGGCTCAGCTCGTCACCGGCGGCGATGCACCTGCTGATGCGGGGCAGCTGGCCGGGCAACGTCAGCCAGCTCCACGACGTGCTGCGTGAGGTGGTCCGGCGCCGGCGCACCGGCATGATCCAGGCCGCCGACCTGCCGCCCGAGGTCCGGGCGCTGACCCGGCGGCCGCTGAACCGGCTGGAGTCGATGGAGCGGGACGCCATCGTGCAGAGCCTCGACGACGCCGGCGGGAACAAGGTGCGTGCCGCGGCGCTGCTCGGCATGTCGCGCGCGACGCTGTACCGGAAGATCCACGAGTACGGCATCGTGCTGCCGGGTCGCTAGGGCGGGGTCAGGGCAACACCGCCGCGAGCTCGGCCCGCGAGTGCACGCCGAGCTTCGTGTAGACGTGCCGCAGGCCTCCGCGGGCATCAGCCCGATCTGCAGCTCCTGCGGCGTGAGTTCCGCGACGCCGCGGGCGCTTCGACGCCGCGCCTTCTCCCCCGTCGCGGCGAGCTCGGCACCCAGGCGGGCCCGGCCCGGATCAGGGACGTGGTGACCGCGGCGGGCTTCACCCGGTTCCGCGTCGCGGCGCAGACGCCGTTCAACAACGCGTTCGAGGTCAGGCCGTAGGAGGCGTGCTGAGATGATCGGGGCATGCTCCCGGTCAGCTGGCAGACCGTCCGACTGTTCCTGCACGTGCTGGCCGCCACCGTGTGGGTCGGCGGCCAGCTCACCCTCGCCGCGCTCGTCCCGGCGCTGCGCGGCTACGACCGCGGCGTGACACGGGCGGCGGCCCGGCGGTTCAGGCTGGTGGCGTGGCCGGCGTTCGCCGTCCTCGTGGCCACCGGCGTCTGGAACGTGCTGGCCGTCCCGGCCTCGGGCGGCGCCTACCGGACGACGCTGGTCGTGAAGCTCGTCGCGGTCGCGCTGTCCGGGGTCACCGCGTTCCTGCACGCGCGGGCGAGGAGCCGGGCCGGCCTCGCCGTGTTCGGCGCGCTCGCCGGCCTCACCGCGTTGGCGGCCCTGTTCCTCGGCATCCTGCTGGCCTGACGCGACCAGGCCCGGAAAAACGCGTGGCGGGCCCGGCGCGACCGTGGTTGACTCCTGTCGACCGGACGGCGTCCACCACGAAGGGAGCGGCAATGCGGGCAGCGCTCATGTCCATCGAGCAGAGTTCGTTCTCTTCGAGGGGTATGACGCTTGTCCGGCACCACGCTCAACCTCGGCATCCTGGCGCACGTCGACGCCGGTAAGACCACGCTGACCGAGCGGTTGCTCTACGCCGCCGGGGCGATCGACGAGGCCGGCAGTGTCGACGCCGGCACCACCCGCACCGACTCCATGGAGCTGGAACGGCGCCGCGGCATCACCATCCGCGCCGCCGTGGCGTCGTTCACCGTCGCCGGCGTCACCGTCAACCTGGTCGACACGCCCGGGCACCCGGACTTCATCGCCGAGGTCGAGCGCGCGCTGAGCGTCCTCGACGGCGCGGTGCTCGTGCTCTCGGCGGTCGAGGGCGTGCAGCCGCAGACCCGCATCCTCATGCGCGCGCTGCAGCGGCTGCGGGTGCCGACGCTGCTGTTCGTGAACAAGATCGACCGCAGCGGCGCCGACCCCGACCGTGTGCTGGCGGCGGTCTCGTCGCGGCTCACACCGCGGGTCGCCGCCATGGGCGGCGTGGAGCGGGCCGGCAGCCGGGCCGCGGGCTTCCGCCCGTACCGCACCGACGGCGAGGCGCGGGCCGCGTGGACGGACGTGCTCGCCGGGCACGACGACGCGCTGCTGGCGGCGTATGTCGAGGACGAGCGGCTGCTCACCCGGCAGCGGCTGTACGCGGCGCTGGCGGAGCAGACCGGGCGGGCACTCGTGCACCCGGTCTACCTCGGTTCCGCCGTCACCGGCGCCGGCGTCGACGCGCTGATCACCGGCCTGGTCGACCTGTTGCCGGCGGCGGACGGCGACCCGGACGCCCCGCTGTCCGGCCGGGTCTTCAAGATCGAGCGCGGGGCGGCGGGCGAGAAGGTCGGGTACGTGCGGCTGTTCACCGGTACGGTGCGGACCCGCGACCGCGTCGACCTCCGCGACGGCGCGGAGGGCAAGGTCACCGGGCTCAGCGTGTTCGACCGCGGGACGTGGGTGCGCCGCGACGAGGTGCGCGCGGGCGAGATCGGCAAGCTGTGGGGACTCGCCGAGGCTCGCGTCGGCGACCCGGTGGGCCGGCCGCGGGCGGGTGCGGGAGCGCACCACTTCGCGCCGCCCATGCTGGAGGCGAGCGTCACCCCGGTGCGTGCCGGGGACGGCGCCGCGCTCCGGGCCGCCCTCGCCGAGCTCGCGGAGCAGGACCCGCTCATCGACGTCCGCATGGACGCCGACCGCCGGGAGATCTCCGTCTCGCTCTACGGGGAGGTGCAGAAGGAGGTCATCCAGGCGACGCTGGCGGGCGACTACGGCATCGACGCAGAGTTCCGCGACACGACCGTGATCCACGTCGAACGGCCGGCTGGGACTGGCGAGGCTGTGGTGCGCATGAACACCGAGCAGAACCCGTACCCGGCCACCATCGGGCTCCGGGTCGAGCCGGCGGGCACCGACTCGGGGATCGAGTTCCGGCTGGGCGTCGGCCCGCGCGACATCCCGCTCTACGTCTACAAGAACGCCGAGGCGTTCGCCGACGCGATGACGCAGTACGTGCGGCAGGCGTTGACGGAAGGGCTCTACGGCTGGCGGGTGACCGACTGCGTCGTGACCATGGTCGAGTCCGGTTACCCGTCCGCGGACGGCCCGCCGAGCACCCGCGGCCCGCTCAGCACGGCCGCGGACTTCCGCAAGCTCACACCCGTCGTCCTCGGGCAGGCCCTGCACCGGGCCGGGACGATCGTCTGCGAGCCGACGCTGCGAGCCGACATCGAGATCCCGCTCGCCGCCCTCGGCGCGGTGCTCACCGCGCTCGGCCGCGCGGGCGCGTCCGTCACGACGCAGGCTCCCCACGAGGAGATGTTCACGATCCAGGCCCTGCTGCCCGCGGCCCGCGTGCACGAGCTGTACCGTGACCTGCCGAACCTGACCGGCGGCGAGGGCGTGCTCGAGACCCGCTTCGCCGGCTACCGCCCCGTGGTCGGCCCGCCGCCGACCCGGCGCCGCTGACTTGTCAGGCCCTCACGGTGCTACCGCACGGTAAGAGCCTGACAAGTCGGCACGGGACGGGCGGAGAGCGTCAGCGGAGGGTCGCGGTGAAGGTCCTGCCGTAGGCCTGGTGGGTGGTCACCGTGACCATCGTGCCGCCGGCGACACCGCGGGCGGTGACGCCGTCGTCGGCGGAGGTGAGCCGCATCGACGGACCGTGGACGAGGACGTCGACGCTGTCGCGGCTCATCGTCGGGTCCGACACGGCGATGCTGACGCCTCCGCCGTCGGTCTCGCGCATCAGCACCGACGCCGCGCCGTTCACGGCGAGGGTGGCGGCGTGCTGCCAGCCGTCGGCGAACGCGTTGACCGCGGTCAGCCGCAGCCCGTCGTGGCGGATCGCCTGCACCCGGGTCGTGTTCACGAGGACGGTGAGCGGGCCCCGGTCGTAGGTCCGCAGCTTGCCCTCGGCGGCGTTCGGCACCACCGCGTACGCCAGCGACGACGGGGCCGCTCCCGCCGGCTGCCCGACCGAGACGCCGAAGACCTGCTTGGTCACGGCGGTGTCCGGGTTGGACTGGCGCACGATCCGGCGGCTGTTCGTGACCCGCTCGTTGGCGACGCTCACCTGCTGCCGGTCGAGGAACAGGTAGCCGACGGACGTTCCCTGCGTGGCGTTCGCGTACCGCAGCCACCGCAGCTCGCCGGTGCCGGTGCCCGACCAGGACGTGCCGTCCCAGCGCGCACCGCTGATCTTTACGTCGTCCGACGGCGCGGCGATCCGGCTGTCCATCGTCGTGACGACCGCACGCCCCTGCGGGTCGGAGACACCGGCCGCGAGCATGACGATCTCGTCGTCGAGCATGAACCAGGACTTGGTCGCGCGCGCGTTCTGGTAGGCGACGAAGTCGTCCGGCAGGACGCCCTTCTGCTTGTCGACCCAGGGCACGTCGTCGGACAGCACCATGCCCACGGCGCCGTACGCGTCGAGTGTCGCGCCGCCGGAGTACGCGTTCGTCGCCACCGGGAAGTACACGTACGTGTTCTGCGACTCGGACGAGGACGTGAAGTTCAGCGGGCTGTCGGGGTTGTCGTAGAACTGCTCGCCGTACAGCTCGGGGATCGTCTTGCGCTCCTCCACCGGCGAGGTCACGCCGGAGAGGCGGTACGGCGACACGGTGGTGTAGTAGTCGACGCCGTACGCGGCGGTCTGGTCCTGCCCGGACAGGTAGAGGTAGTGCGTGCCCGCGCCCTGGAACCAGGGCATCAGGTTCTCGCCGAGCATGTACTCGTACTCGCTGATCCGCGCCGAGCTGCGCGAGAGGGCGAACGCGTAGCCGGGACGCCGGTGCACCGCGCGGTCCATCGCGTTGAACGCGACGCTTCGTGCGGGCGGGTTGATGTCCTCGGCGGGCACGGAGTCGTCCGCCAGGATGTCGGCGTAGCGCGCCACGCTCACCGGCGAGACGAACGTGCTCGGGTCGAGCGAGGCACGCGAGGTCGACCGGATGAACTTGACGTAGCTCTGCAGCGCGACCCCGGCGGCGCCGGTGGCGTAGGCGGAGAGGTCCACGATCGCCTCCACGACGCCGGCGACGTCGCTGTACCCGGTGGTGGTGCGCGACACCGCCCGGCCCTTGACCATCTCCATCATCCAGCCCTCGAAGATCAGCGGCGCGAAGCCGTTGACCACCCAGCCCCGGACGACGTCGACCAGGTCGCCGCCGGTGGCGTACGACGTGCCGTCGAGGATCTTGATCGTCTGCACCACGCGGGTCAGCAGGCCCTTGCCGTACGAGCCGGTGTACGCCACGGAGGCGTGCTGGATGAACGACCCGTCGGCGTAGTAGCCGTCGGTCACGCCGTGCTGCAGGTGGTACGGGTCGACGGTCGCGTACGCGGTGCTCTGGTCGGCGACCGCCTTGGTGATGCGTGCGTCGTCACCGAGCACCGCGCCCTGCAGGATGCGGTTGGTCGTGATGTCCGCGAGGTTCGCGCCGGTGTGGAAGCGCGAGTCGAGGTCGACGTCGCCGTTCTTGCCGTTGCGCAGGTAGGCGTCCATGGCCGCCACGTAGGTGGCCGGCAGCTGGGGCGCGTACGAGTCCATCTGTTCGGTCAGCAGCACGAGCGTCCTGCTGACGTAGTTGGAGATGCCGATCTCCCAGTTGAACCAGTTGCCGTAGTAGCCCTTGGACTGGTCCCCGTAGTAGTTGTCGTACAGCCACGACAGCCCGTCGATGACGCGGTGCTGCAGGTCGGTGTCGCCGAGCATCGACCCGCCCGGCGTCCGCGTGGCCAGCGCGATCTCGTAGAGGTACTGGAACGACGCGGTCAGGTTCGCGTCGCTGGTACCCAGCGGCTTGCCGGAGAACAGCTCACCGGCGCCGGCGGCGTCCATCGCCTTCAGCCGGCTGGTCGCGGTCCTGTCGATGGCGGCGAGCTTGCCTGCGACGTCGCTGCGCGCATTCGACGCCGCCGTGCCCGCGAGCATCGCCACCGTGTTCGCGAGCAGCGCGGCACGGTCCCCTGCCGCGTCGGCGGGCGCTCCCGCCGGCGCGGCGGCCGCGGAGGAGGCGCCCGACCAGGCCCATCCCGCGGCCAGCACCGCCGCTCCTGTTCCGGCGAGAAACGACCGGCGGGAAAGATCTCTGCTCATGAGCGGGGCCCTTCGGTAAGCGTTTTCCAGGCCCGATGGTAGGGGACGGCCGGAGATTTGTCAGGCTGTGGCGGGGTTCTGGCCCCGCCACAGCCTGACGACGATGCGTACGGTCAGCTTCCTTACGGCGTGGGGTCGGGGTAGGACCCGCCGAAGATGTCGCTGTTGCCGAACGTCGCCGGGCAGACGAGCTGCACGTCCGGCGCTACCGCATCCGGCTCCTGGACGGGCTGGCTCCCGTGCAGCGCCTCCTCCGTACCACGAGGCTCCTCCGCCTCGGCCGTCTGCTCACCGGTCGCGACCGCCTCGTCGTGCAGCGCCTGCCGGTACGCGTCGACGGCCGGGCAGTCGGCCGCGTCCCGCACGTCGTTCCAGACGGTGACGCCGTAGCTGCGGGTCGCCGCCGCATACACGTAGTCACCGAGGAACTCGGCCGCGAGATCGTTCTGGCTGCTGCCTCGCGGGTCGCCGGGCGCACCGCGGTGCACGGTCGTGAACGCGCCCAGCGCCCCGCCGCCCGACACGTCGGCGTGCTTGACCACGCCGACCAGCGCGCGAGGCGAGGTGGAGTCGTTCCGGTACGGCGTCGTGAACGCGTTGTACACGAGCCACGCGTCGGTGCCGTTCGGCGAGAACGCCGGCGCGGCGTAGTAGCCGCGGTCACCCGGGCTCTCGACGGACCGCGGCGCGGTCCACGTGCCACCCCGGTCGGTCGAGGTCGACACGAACACGTGCTCGTGGTTCAGCCCGTCCCGGCCGTCCGCCCAGGCGTCGATGATCTGGTCGGTCGCGTCCGCGCCGGTGGGGGCGCCGTTCGCGATGTCGACGCTCGGCGCCGGACCGAGGTCGTCACGCGCGCCGCCGATCCCGTCCATGACACAGCGTCCGATGGACGGCTCGACGACGTTGCACAGGTCTACGGCCGGGAACAGCCGACGCGGCCTGTCCCACGTCCTGCCTCCGTCGTGGGACGTGACCAGCACGTGGAATCCGGTACCCGGCGTGCCCGAGCCGAACTGGTAGACGAACACGTACACGACGCCGTGGCTGTCGGTGCGGACCGTGCAGCCGGACCGGCCGAAGCCCTGCGGGCTGACGGGGTTGTTCACCGCCGGCGTGACCTGCCGATTGGTCCAGGTGCTCCCGCCGTCCGTGGACGTGGCGACCATGAGCGGTTGCGACCGCCCGGGTACCCCGCGGAACGCCGCGTTGCAGATGTACGCGTGCCCGAAGAACGGGCTGGACGCGGCGTTGTCGGCCCACACCTGCTCCTTGTCGGAGAACAGCGCGGAGTTCTGCTTGCTCACGATGACCGGTGCCTGCCAGTTGGCCTGGTCGTCCACGATGGCCGGCGTGAGGCCGGTGCTGGCGGGTGCGTCGAGGCGCGAGACGGCGATCGCCTCGAACCCCTTGAACGCCTGCCGACCCGGGACGTTGGAGGTCAGGTTGGCGTAGTACAGGCGCGTGCCGTTGGCCCAGTCGAAGCGCCCGTTCCGGTAGACGGGACCGAACGCGACCGCGGGATCGCCGTCGGAGACCAGTCCGTTCTCGTAGTACTTGGGCAACGTGCCGATCGGCCCGACGGTCGGCTGGCAGCCCGGGTCGGGACCCGGGACGCCGAGACAGGCGCGTGCCGAGAGCCCGGTGTACGTCGGCTGGTGCCAGGTGTGCCCGCTGTCGAAGGAGAACGAGACACCGGAGACGCCGACTCCCGGGGTGAACGGGCAGGTGTTGTCGTCGCCCGCGTTGCACGCCTCCATGTCGATGTTGTCGTTCGCGCCGGCCACCACCACGTTCGGGTGGGTCGCGTCGACCGCGACGGCCGGCTCGTTCTGTTTGTTCTGCGAGAACGGCGCGGCCGGGCTGCCGTTCATCACCCGCGTGTCGCCGTTCTGGGCGAACGCGGGCGTCGGGACTAGTGCGAGCGCGAGCGCCGCTACGGTGACGCAGACGACTCGAGGGCTGCGCATGGAACCTCCCCAAGGTCCTCGGCGGAAGGAACCGCCCCGCGCGTCCCCCCGGGGCCCAGCCATTGGGCAGGCGCAGTTCGATCAGCATCGTCCGCCCGGATGCCAGAATCCGCAACGACGAGTTCACCGCTTCGTCGGTCCGTGAGCGACACACCGGCCATGCGGCGACAAATTGGTCTCGTCCCGCCCGCCGGCAGGACGGGACACACACGGACCGAGGTTGCTCCAGCTTTACCGGTCAGGCGATGAGGGAGAAACTTCCGGCGTGCTCGATCACGACGAGGTGGACGCCGGCCTCGACCGCGCCATCGCCCTGCTCGAGGCCGGTCGATACCACGAGGCTCTGCGCCTCTCGGGCCGGCTGCTCGCTCAGGCCGCCGACCGGGCCGAGGTGTGGTTGCTACTGGCTGCCTGTCACGCGCACGTCGGGGAGGCCGCGTCGGCTGAGACCGCCGCGGAGCGAGCGATAGGACTCGACCCCGAGGCCTGTCTCGGGTACGTGGTGCTCGCATACTCGGGCCTCGTGGGCGGTCACCCGGACAGGGCCGTCGACCCGGCGCGGGCCGCGGTTCGGCACGACCCGTACGAGCCGACGGCGCACAGCCTGCTCGCCCTGGCGCTCGCCGGTTCCGCTGACGAGGCCCGACGCGCCGAAGCGGTCGAGGCAGCCGACCGGGCATGCGCGCTGGAACCCGACGACGCGCACAACCACTACGTCCGCGGGGTCGTCGCCCACCTCCAAGGCGCTCCGGCGCGGGCGCGCCGGTCGTACGAACGCGCTCTCGGTCTCGACCCGGCACATGCCGAGGCGCGGTACAACGTCGGAGTGCTCGATGCGGGTGACGGTGAGCCCCTACGTGCCGTGAGCGGATTCGCCGACGTGCTGCGCGCCGACCCGACTCACCAGGACGCACGAGCGGCGATCGACGTACTCGCTTGGGTCGGTGTGGGTGCCGGGTTCGCGCTGAACCTCGCCCTGACCAGGTTCACCGTGAAGGCGATCGACTTCGCGCTGTCCGCAAGACTGGGTGTCGACCTCCTCGTGGCCCTCGCCGTGCCAGGTCTGATCGCGGTGCTGCTGTGGCGAGCGCCCGCTGTGGTGAGATCGTGTGTCTCGCGCAAGCTCCGCCGAGATCCCCGCTTCCTCGTCTCGGTGGCGGCTGTGCTCGCCTGCTCTGCCGGGCTCGCGGCATCCGGGTTCCTGCGGCCGCACCTCGCCGCATGGGCGGTCGGCGCGATCATGTGCATCGCGATCGTCGGCCTGCTCACCTTGATGCTCGGCGCCCTCGCCGGGCATCCAGGTGACATCGACTCCACCGACGCCGGGCTCGTCGCGTGGTACCCGGTGTGGACGTCCTACGGGCTGATCCTCGCCGAGGTGTGGCTGATGCGGGCCGTCACGACTCTGCCCGGGTCGGCACGCGTCTTCGCCGGACTGGCGTGCGCTGCGGTACCGGCGTTGCTGATCGCCGCGGCCGGGCCGGCCGTCGGCCGCCGCGCCCGCCCACGGTCCGGCGCCACGGGGTCACGCGACCTGAGCCTGCTGGCCGCACGCGTCGGAGTGCTGATCTGTGCGTCCGGGTTCGTCCTCGCGACGTTCTCCCGGGCGCCCCTCGCACTCGCAGCGCTGCTTGCCGACCTCGGCGTGGTCGCTGTGATGGCTGTCCAGGCCTGGTACGTCTACCGGCGAGCGGCGAGAGCCGGCGTTCGTTGACCGTTGTCGGGGTGTGCCGGGCCAGGACCCGGTCACACCCCGACAGGCGTGCGGACGGTCACCGGGTCAGGTACACGCCCAGCTCCCACAGCGAGAAGCCGTCCGGCGTCCATTGCGACGAGCCCGCCTTCGAGCCGTCCTTCGCCGGCCGGCCGGTCATCGAGATGCGGACGTACCTCGCCGTCACCGGCTGTGCGAGCGTGATCCGGTCGATCGGCTGCGGCTCCGGTTTCAGCTGCGTCGCGTCGGCACGGGTCGCGACCGTCCGCCAGGTGTCGCCGTCGTCGGACACCTGGACGTCGTACGCCGTCGACCAGTATTCCCACTGCAGCCGCACCTGGTCGAACGGCTGCGCCTCACCGAGGTCGACCTGGAACCACTGCGGGTCCTTGACGAAGAAGTCCGACGCCCACCGCGTGGTCGGGTCGTCGTCCACGGCCATGCCCGCGGCGAACGTGTCGTCGTGCCACGGCATGCCCTGCTTCAGGAACGCCGACGACGACGCGGTCGCGACCTTGTCGACCGCGAGGTTCGGCGGCGCGCCGAGCGATCCGGACGCCGACGCCGCGGGGATCTCCAGCGCGACGGCGGAGTACGACGGCACCGTCCAGCCGAACCGCGACCCGGAGATGCCGTGCACGAGCTCGCGGCGCAGGCCGTAGTCGAACGGGTGGGTCGCGTTGGTGGCGCCGTCCAGGATGTACGCGGCCGCGTCCGTGGCGGGCTGGAAGCCGGTCAGCGAGAAGTCGACCGACGCGTCCTGGTCGGGCGACTTGTTCACCAGCAGCACGTACAGCTTCCTGCGGTCTGTGGACAGGCTGGCATAGGCGGACAGCTGGTCACTGCTCGACGTGCTGTGCACGAGCTGCGTGCCGAAGTGGTTCGCGAACAGGTCGGCCGCATCGCCGATGACGTACGGGTTCTTGTTCGGGCTGACCAGGCCGAAGTCGCCGTGACCGGGCGGGTACGGGTTCATCAGCGCCCAGCTCGCCGCGGCGTCGACACCGGTCGTCGCGGCGACGCCGTAGACGTCGGCCGCCCAGAGTCCGTCCGGCAGCGCGTTGACGTTCCAGTCCGTGGGCCCGTAGGTGACCGGCGCCCACGAGCCGAGCTGGTACTCGAACCGCTTGTCCGGGTATGCGTCGTGCACCCAGGACCGCACGGTCGCGAACTGGTCGGCCAGCGTCTGCGGCGTCTTCAACAGGTCGGCGTAGAACCTCGCCTTGTCGGCCGCGCTGTACGAGCCGGGCGAGAGCGGGAAGAAGTGGATCGACCAGACGTCGGTCAGGCCGCCCACCTCCTTGATCACCTTCGTGCTGAAGTCCGGGTTCAACGCCGAGATGTTGGTGACGATCTTGATCGAGGGGTCGGCCTTCTTCAGCGCCGGTACGAACGCGCGCATCTTGGCGATGAACGCGTCCGCGCTCATGTTCAGGTACGGCTCGTCCGCGACCTCCCAGTACTCGACCTGCTGCCTGCCGTGCTGCCTGGTGTGCCGCACCCAGGCCGCGGCGAGCTCGGGCGACGCGTTCGGGTTGACCGAGATCTTCTGCGTCGCGCCCAGCTGGTCGCCCATCGACAGGAACTGGTCGGTGGTGATCTCCGCCGGGAGGTTCGGCTTCTGCCAGTCGTAGTCGTACCCGAACGCGCCGCCCGGGTAGACGAGGTACTTGAACCCGAGACGCTTCATCTCGCGGAGCAGCCGCGGGTCGATGTTCCCGTTGACGTACGCGGTCTCGTTCCAGGCGGGCACATGCACGCCCAGCAGCCGCGGGCTGATGGGGCGGACGACGTGGCTCGCGTCGACGGACACGCCGGCCTGCGTGTCGGCCGGTTGCGCGACCGGCGCGGCGCGGGTTGCGCCGCCTCCGGCCAGGGTCAGGGAGAGCAACACCGGGACGGCGACGCCCAGTGCGAAGCGGAGGCTCTTCATGGCAGCTCCTTCGTCAGGGCCGAGGTGCGATGGCGTCCCCCCGCCCATGGATCATCGAAGCTCTGCGGCGCGCCTGGCAACCCTTGACCCGAACGGACCGGCTCACGTGGCTTGTTGACCCAGGGGACGCCCGCCCGGCCCTCACCGAGGGTAACCGAGCACGTCGTCGGCCCGGCAGCGGTGTCGCGTCGCGCTCGCCGACCGCCTCCGTCGATCACGTTCACGTGGTCGACAGGAGTTCCACACGTTGAGTCCGACCTTCCCGTCGTCTGTAGACCACGGGAAGGTCGGACTCACGAAGGGAAGTTGCACCGACGCCGGCCGCGGGTCCGCATGCCCGGGCGGCGTCTCGCAGAGTGGTCGTGGCCGCCGTCACACTCCCTTGCCGCGTCTCACGCCGAGCTACTAACGTGCGCCGAATTGGTAAGACCTCTCGCCAATGGAGGGCACGATGACGCGACCGGCCGAGGGCGCCACGGCGACGTCGACCGCGACGGATCCAGCGAGCACGGGCGCGATGAGCCTGCTGGCGTTCTCCAGCACCGCCGGCGTCCTCGTCGAGTTCTACGACTTCTTCCTCTACGGGTACGCCGCCTCCACGGCGTTCCCCAAGACGTTCTTCCCCGGCCTGTCCCCCACGCTCGCGCTGGTGTTCTCGTTCCTCACGTTCGGCGCCGGCTTCCCGGCCCGCGTGCTCGGGGCGTTCATCTTCGGCCACTTCGGCGACCGGACGAGCCGGAAGTACTCGTTCCTCATCAACATCCTGATCGCCGGCTTCGCGACGTTCGTGACCGGCCTGCTGCCGGGCTACGCCACCATCGGCCTGGCGGCACCGGTGATCCTCGTCCTGCTCCGCATCGTCCAGGGCATCGGGCTCGGCGGCGAGTTCGGCGGCGCATCCTCACTGCTGGCCGAGTTCGGCGCCCATCGCAAGCACCGTGCGTTCTGGGTGTCGCTGTCGAACCTGGGGATCCCGCTCGGCGCCATGGCCGGCAGCGGCGTGCTGCTCCTGTTCAGCGGTTCGTTCACGACGACCGGCTGGCGCATCGCGATGATGCTCTCGGCGGTCATCGTCGCGCCCGCGTTGCTGGCCCGCTACAAGCTCGCGGACAGCCCGCTGTTCGACCGCGTGAAGCGGACGGACCGGCTGGCGCGGATGCCCACCTTCAACGTGTTCAAGCAGCACGCACGCCCCATCATCCTGCTCGCCCTGTTCGCCGCGTTCCAGCAGATGGACGGCTACGTGAGCGGCACGTACATCATCTCGTTCATGGGCTCTGCGGGCATCCCGCTCGCGATGACCGCGGCCATCATCCTCATCGCCCGGTTCGGCGACGTGCTCGGCATCGTCGCCAGCGGGCCGTTCGCGAACATCCTCAGGCGCAAGACGGTCGGCTACGCGGCCGTCGTGCTCACCACGCTGTTGTCGGTGCCGTTCGTCCTCGCGATCCTGAGCAAGAACCTCGTGCTGACGATCATTCTGCAGTTCCTCGTCACACTGCTCGGTGTCGGGCTGCTGCACGGCCTGGCACCGGTGCTGAACTCGGAGAGCTTCCCGACCAGGTTCCGGTACTCCGGTGCCGGCATCTCGTACAACCTGTCCGCTGTCGCCGGGGGCATGCTCGCGCCGTCGATCCTCGCCGGGCTCATCGGGCAGGACGCGATCGGCAGGTGGTACTTCATCCCCCTCACCTACGGCATGTACTGCCTGGTGGCCGTCGTCGCGCTCACCTTCATCAGGGAGACGAAGGACGTCGCGCTCGAGGATCTCGACCGGGAGTGAGCCGCGCTAGGCGCCGTCGCCGGGCGTCGTCTCCCGGAGCACGAAGTCGAGCACGGCTTCGAGCGCACCGGTGCCGCGGAGTGCCGCGCGCTGCCGCTGGGCGCCGTTGCCCTTCGCGAGCACCCCGGCCACGAGCGCGGCGGCCCGGTCGCGGTCGCCGTGCGCATCCAGGGCGGGACCGACGTGGTCGAGCAACCGGCCGACCACCGCCTGCGCCGGCGCGGGCCGACCGACGGGCAGGTCGACGAGGTCTGCACCGAGCCCCGACCGCGCGGCACGCCACCTCGCGGCACGCAGCAACTCCGGCGCGACGTCGCCCGGCGGCCTGCCCGCCCGCACGGACTCGACACCGGTGTGGGTCAGCGCGCGGCACAGGCAGGCGAGCAGCACACTCTCGTCGACCGACAGGCATGCGTCGGCGATCCGGAACTCGAGGGTGTCGAAGCGCTGCGACGGACGCACGTCCCAATAGAGCATGCCCAGATCGCGCAGCACGCCGGCGTCGACCAGCGACCGCATCACCTTCTCGTACTCCCGGTGGGACGCGAAGACGCCGAGTGTGCCGGAGCTGGGCCACTGGGACCAGACCTGCGCCCGGAAGCTGGCGTAGCCCGTGTCCCGTCCCTGCCAGAACGGCGAGTTCGCGGTCAACGCGAGGAGCACGGGGAGCCACGGCCGCACCTGGTTCATCACCGCGACGGCCAGGTCGGGGTCACCGACGTGCACGTGGACATGGCAGCCGCAGACCACCTGCATCCGGGCGATCGTCCCGAAGCGTCCGGCGATCTCCTCGTAGCGCCGCTCGGAGGTGACCTCGGGCGCACGGTAGGACAGCGGATAGGTGCCGCTCGACAGCAGCCGGCACCCGACCGTGGCCGCCGACGCGGCGAGTTCGCGGCGCTGCCGCACCAACTGCTCGCGCAACTCGGTCAGCGACGAGCAGACCGGCGTGACGAGCTCGACCTGGGAGGCCAGCAGCTCCGGCTCCGCCTCGTCACTGTGATGCCGGCGCGCCGCGAGGACATCCTTCGCCGACTCGCGCAGCGCACCCGTCCCGGCGTCGACGAGATGGAACTCCTCCTCGACGCCCACGGTGCAGTCGGTGCAATCGCTCATCGCAGCACAGTCTGGCAGCGCGGCGGCCGCGGGGACGGCGCGTCGCGACATGCGGGCCAGGGGTTTCTCGACCGCACCGCGGGAGTGCATACCATGGGATCGAACGTGAGTTCGAGAAGGGATGACATGTCCGAGCAACCCGATGTGCAGCGCAACCCGCAGAAGGATCCCGACGAATGGGTCACGGCCGACGAGCCGCCGACCGGCCCGCAGGAGTCGTACCTCAGGACACTCGCGCAGGAGGCGGGAGAGGAACTCCCGGATGACATGACGAAGGCGGACGCCTCACGGAAGATCGACGAACTGCAGCAGCGCACCGGCCGCGGTTGACGCGGCGTCCCCCTCACGCGCCGCCGTGTCCTCCTGGGCGGACACGGCAGCACGTTACGTCCGAGCGGCGACGGATCTCTTGACACCTCGATCACGGCGGCGTTCGAATATCGTCGCCGAAGAGAGAGGTGCGTCATGAAAATTCTCCACACGCCCATGACCAGGAGAAGCGCGCTCATCGCAGGCGCTTCCGTCGCCGGGAGCCTCGCCCTGGGGGGCACCGCGCGGGCAGCGACGACGCACAACCTGTCGCTCAGGCAACAGGCCGGACAACGGGTGGTCTTCTCCTACCCGGGCGCGACGCCCCCGGCCAGCCTGCTCGACCTGATCCGCGCGGGCGAGGTGGGCGGCGTCATCTTCTTCGGCGAGAACATCACCAGCCTGAGCCAGATCGCCGACGTCGTCGCACAGCTCAAGGACGCGCATGCGGCGAGCCCGGTGAATGCACCCCTGCTGCTGATGACCGACCAGGAGGGCGGCATCGTCCGCAGGCTGCCCGGCGAGCCGGTGCTGTCCGAGAAGCAGGTCGGCGCGTCCGCCGACCCGGTCGCGGCCGCGAGCGACGCGGGCACCGGCGCAGCCGAGAACATCGCCGGTGTCGGGATGAACACCAACCTCGCACCCGTGCTCGACGTGTTCCGCCAGGCCGGCAACTTCGACGACCGGTTCGGCCGCTCCTACAGCATGGACCCGAACGTGTGCGCCGAGTGCGGCGTGGCGAACGTCGTCGCGCAGCAACGGCTCGACGTGGCCGCGACCGCCAAGCACTTCCCCGGTCTCGGCGCCGCGACCCGCGACCAGAACACCGACCTCACGACGGTCACCCTCGACGTGCCGCTGGACGAGCTGCGCAGCGTCGACGAGCTGCCCTTCCGGGCGGCGATCGCTGCCGGCGTGTGGATGGTCATGACATCGTGGGCCGTCTACCCGGCACTCGACGCCGACCTGCCCGCCGGGCTGTCGCCGACGATCGTCCAGGGTGAGCTCAGGCGCCGGCTCGGGTTCCGTGGCGTCACCATCACCGACGCACTCGAGGCCGGCTCATTGGCGGCGTTCGGGACGTCGGCGGAGCGCGGCGTGCGCGCGGCCGAGGCCGGGATGGACGTGCTGCTGTGCTCGGCGCGCGACGTCAGTCAGGGGCAGACCACGGTCATGGCACTCGCCGAGGCGGTCGAGCACCACGACGTCGACCGCGGGCAGTTCGAGTCCGCGTTGCGCCGGGTGCTCAGGCTGCGTAACCGCCTGCACTGACCGGCCGAGCCGTCGGCCGCCGCCTGGCTGCGTCCTGGGCGGGCGGCCGACGCGGCCGTCCCTACTCGGGCCAGGGCGAGTTCAGGATGACCTCGACCAGGTCCCGCCCCACGAACCCGGGTAGGAAATGCGCGAGGACGGCCTCGTTCACGGTGCCGAAGGTGGTCTCCGGCCGGTCCTTCATGCCGTCGGTGAAGGCGCGCAGGATCTCGTGCTTGAAGTTCGGCCGCGGGTGCGCACGGGTCACCGCGTCGAGCTCGTCGCGGCCGATCTCGTCGAGTCCCGAGCCGGTCACGTCGGTCTGCACACCCGCGGCGACCAGGGCGATCTCCGGCTCCAGGCGCACCGGGACCTCGGGCGTCGTGTGCAGTGCGATGGCGAGCCAGACGGCGCGGGCGTCGGCGTCGTCGCGGCCGTGGGCCAGGACGAAGTCGCGGGCCAGGTCGGCTCCGTCGATCTCGAAGCGTTGGCGGGTGGTCCGGTACCG
>DASUWX010000038.1:0-81007 GCA_036378185.1 Streptosporangiales bacterium
CACCGCGTCCTCACCGGCGCGCCGATCTGGATGAAGCCGGCCAAGTTCGCGATCTCGATGAGCATCTACGGCTTCACGCTCGCCTGGCTGCTGTCGCTCCTGACCAGGTTCCGCCGGGCCGGCCGCGTGCTCGGCACGGTGATCGCTTTCATGGCCGCCGGCGAGCTGGTCGTCATCGTCGGCCAGGTCGTGCGCGGCCAGACGAGCCACTTCAACTACACGACGCCGCTGAACGCGGCCCTGTTCGAGGCCATGGCCGGGATGATCGTCGTGCTGTGGCTCGCGAACCTCGCCGTCGGCGTCCTGCTGCTCCTGCAGCGCATCGGCGACCGGTCGACGAGCTGGGCGCTTCGGCTGGGCACGGCGATCGCGCTCGCCGGCATGGCGGTGGCGTTCTTCATGCCGCAGGCGCGGCCCGACCAGATGCCGGCGATCGAGCGGACCCACGGCGCGACGGTCATCGGCGCGCACAGCGTCGGCGTCGCGGACGGCGGGCCCGGCCTGCCGATCGTCGGCTGGAGCACCGTCGGCGGCGACCTGCGTATCCCGCACTTCATCGGCATCCACGGCCTGCAGGTGCTGATCCTGGCCGGGCTGCTCCTCGCGGCCCTCGCGGGGCGCTACCCGGTGCTGGCCGCCGACGCGGTGCGCACCCGGCTGGTCGTCGTCACCGGCCTCGGGTACGCCGGTGTGCTCGTGCTCACCACGTGGCAGGCGCTGCGCGCGCAGTCGGTCGTGCACCCCGACGCGCTCACCGCGGGCGTCTTCGCCGGGATCGTGGCGTTCGTGGCCGTGGGCACGGTGCTCGCCCTCCGCTCCGGCCGCCGCCCGGCCACGCCGGCGCCGGTCGAGCGGATGGAGCCGGTGACCCTGCGCCCGGTGGCATGAACCCCGTGAGGGCGAGATGGTCAGAGCCAGTCGACGGACGGTGCCGGGACGCCGTCGGCGAGTGCGGCGTAGCCGGGGCCGCGGTCGAAGAACGGGCGGTTGGCGCCGCGCTCGCCGCGCGCGTGCCGGCGCAGCTCGTCGGAAGCGGCGGCGTCGAGCACCGGCTCGCCAACTACTACTCCGCCACCCCCGGAATCCCCGCCGTCCGTACCAGTGACGACGACACCGTAGTCGCGCGCGGCGCCCGCGACCGACACCTTGCCCCCGCGCAGGTCGCGCAGCACGTCCTCGTACGGGCGGTCGAGCGGGTCGCCCCAGCCGCCGCCACCGGTGGTGCGGATGCGGATCACCTCGCCCGCGGCCACGGGCTCGGCGTCGGCGAGCGCGTCGACGTGACGCTCGTTCGGCCCGCCCGGGTCGATCGTCACCGAGAACGGGCGGCCGGCCTGGCCACCGGCGACACCCCAGCAGGACAGGATCGACCGGTCGGCGATGGACATGAAGTGGGCGTCCCGCAGCATCCGGATGTGCTTCTCGTAGCCGAGGCCGCCGCGACGCAGTCCCGGTCCACCGGAGTCGACGGCGAGGCCCAGCGACTCGACGACGAACGGGAACCGGCTCTCGGCGAACTCGACGGGGAGGTTGCGGGAGTCGGGCACCACGTGGATGGTGTCCTCGCCGTCGGCGTACGGGCGACCGCCCGAACCGCCACCGAGCACCTCGCGCATCAGGTACGGACGGCCGTCGGCGTCCGCACCGTAGACGCCGGTGTAGCGAATGGTCTCCTGGTCCGCGGGCATCCGCCCGCCCACCGCCTTCGCCACCGCACCGGCGAGGACGCCGAGCATGCGGAGGATGACGAACGTCCGCGCGTTCGTCGGCGCGGGGAAGACCGGGGTGAGCAGCGTGCCCTTGTCCGGGAAGCGCATCTCGATCAGCGGCACGACGCCCTCGTTGACGTCGAGCTCGGCCATCCGCTCGGGATCGTCGGCCAGGTTGCGCAGGACCGGCGCCAGCCACTTCTTGAGGAACACGCCGTCGGCGTAGTCGCCGCAATGGTTGATCGGCCCCCTGGCCTGCGGTGCGGTGCCTCTGAAGTCGACGACGAGGCGCTCGTCCGCGGTGCGGGTCAGGGTGATCCGCTGGGCGTGCAGCCGAGGCGGGTCGACGCCGTCGTGTTCGGCGTAGTCCTCCCAGACGTACGTGCCCTCGGGGATCTTGGCGAGCACCTCGCGGCGGAACACCTTCGTGGTGTTGTCGAGCAGCGCGTCGAAGCACGCCTCGACCGTCGCGACGCCGTAGCGCTCGAACAGCTCGCTCAGCCGCCGCGCGCCCATCAGGCAGGCGGCGCACTCGGCGTCGAGGTCGGCGGCGAGGCTCTCGGGCATCCGCGAGTTGCGGGTCATGATGGTGAGCGCGGCGTCGTTGCGCACGCCCTCCGCCCACAGCCTGATGGGCGGCACCATCAACCCTTCCTCGAACGCCGTCGTCGTGTGCGACGGCATCGAGCCGGGCACCGAGCCGCCGATGTCGTCGTGGTGGCCGAACGCCTGCACGTACCCGACGACGTGCCCGGCGGGGGTTCCGGAGGTGGCGGAACGGTCGGAGTCGGCGAACACGGGGACCGTGACGCAGAGGTCGGGCAGGTGGCCGATGCCGCCCTCGGACAGGTACACGTCGTTGTGGAAGAACACGTCGCCGGGACGCATGGTCTCCGGCGGGAAGTCGCGCACCACCGGGTGCACGAGCGCCGAGTACGAGCGGCCGGTGAGCTTGCGCAGGTGGCGGTCGTGGATGCCGGCGCGGAAGTCGTGCGCGTCCCGGATCATCGGCGACCGCGAGGTACGCTCGATCGCCGTCTCCACCTCGCGCTCGACGCTGGCGAGATAGCCCTCGACGATCTCCACCAGCACCGGGTCGGCGCCGGCCGCGGTCGCCTCGTCGGTGAGCCGGTACCCGTACGGATGCTGCCTCATCGCCCCCTCACCTCCCCGACCGTCCCGCGGCGAACGACCCCGCTCCCGTCCCCCCAACTCGGAATGATCATGTTATGTACGCCATTTCCGTGATCACACGGTGAGTCGGACCTTCCCGTGGCGTATTGGCCGAGGGAAGTCCGGAGTCGCCGTGTGATCACGGGATCGACATCCTTAACGTGATCATTCCGAGTTCCCCCCGCGGCGGCGGACGAGGGACAGGTTGGCGTGGGCGTCGACCTCGGCGGTGAAGCCGGGGTGGACGGGGACGGTCGCGCCGAACTCCTCCACCACCGCCGGGCCGGTGACCACGTCCCCCGCCCCCAGTGCGTAGCGGTCGTACACCGCCGCCTCCTGCCAGCCGTCGAAGAACACCGGCCTGGTACCGGTGCGGGCCGCGTGGTCACCGCCGGTGGGTGCGTGCCGCTCCCGCGGGCGCGGGATGGGCCCGATGCCGGTGACCCGGAGGTTCACCCACTCCACCTGCTGCCGGTCGTCGTCGGCGAAGTCGTACCCGTACAGCCGCCGGTGCTCGCCGTGGAACGCCGCCGCGACGGTGTCGAGCAAAGGGCGGTCGACATCGCCGTCGGGGACGTCCACGCGCACCTCGAACGCCTGCCCGAAGTACCGCAGGTCCGCGCTTCGCGCGAACACCCGGGATGCGGACGGAAACCCTTCCCTGGCAAGGGCTTCGGACGCCTCGTCGGCCAACGCCGCGAAGGCCGACGCGATCGACGCCGGCTCGACGGCGTCGTGCCGGCGGACGTGGGTGCGCACGTAGTCGTTGCGCACGTCGACGGTGAGCAGCCCGTACGCGGACAGGTTGCCCGGGTCGGGCGGGACGAGCACGCCGCGCAGGCCGAGCAGGTCCACGAGCCGACAGGCGGCGAGCGAACCCGAGCCCCCGAAGGTCACCATCGTGAAGTCGCGCGCGTCCAGCCCGCGCCGTACCGTCACCTGGCGCAGCGCGTTCGCCTGGTTCCACGCCGACACCTCGAGGATCCCGGCCGCCAGCTCCTCGACTGTGAACACTCCGCCACCCCCGGAACCCCCGCCGGGCTTGCCCAGCTTGCCGGCGAGCTCCGACAGCCCCGCGCGGGCGGCATCCACATCGAGCGGGATCTCGCCGCCGAGCAGGTGCGGCGGGATCCGGCCGAGCACGACCTGCGCGTCGGTGACCGTCGGCAGGTCCCCGCCGCGCCCGTAGCAGATCGGCCCGGGGTCGGCGCCCGCCGAACGCGGGCCGACCTTGAGCGTGCCCTCCGGGCTCGGCCACGCGATCGAGCCCCCGCCGGCGCCGACGGTGACCACGTCGATCATCGGGATCTTGCTCGGGTACGCACCCACCGAGCCCTCGGTGGTGAGCGCCGGGCGCCCGTCGACGACGACCGCGACGTCGGTGGACGTGCCGCCGCCGTCGAGCGTGAGCACCGAGCGCAGGCCCGCGCGCTCGGCGACCCGCGCCGCGCCGAGTACCCCCGCCGCCGGGCCGGACAGCACCGTGCTGATCGGCTGGTGCACGACCTCGGACGCGGACAGGACGCCGCCGTTGGACTTCATCACGTAGCACGCGGGCGCGCCGTACTCGGCCAGCCGCGCGACGATGTTGCCGACGTACCGCCGCACGCCCGGCTTCACCGCGGCGTCGACGAGCGTGGTCACCGAGCGCTCGTACTCGCGGTACTCGCGCAGCACGTCGCTGGAGATGCTGACGACGGCGTCCGGGTGCTCGCGGGCGAGCACGTCACGCATCCGCCGTTCGTGTGCCGGGTTCGCGTACGAGTGCAGCAGGCAGACGCCGATCGCGGCGACGCCCCGGTCGCGGAACCAGCGCGCTGCGGCGACGGCGTCGTTCTCGTCGAACGGGCGGATCTCGCTGCCGTCCGCCGCCAGCCGCCCGCCGACGGTGCGGACGCGGTCCGCCGGCACGATGCGCGGCGGCTTCACCCAGAAGTACGAGTTGCCGTACCCGTCCGGCACCGCCTGCCTGGCGATCTCGAGGATGTGCCGGAACCCCTCGGTGGTGACCAGGCCGAGGTCGCCGACGCGGCCCTCGAGCAGGGCGTTGGTGGCGACCGTCGTGCCGTGGCTGACCGCGGTGACGGCGTCGGCCCGTACGCCCAGCAGAGTGAGCACCTTGTCGATGCCGGCGATGAAACCGTCGGCCGGGTCGGCGGGTGTGGACGGCGTCTTGGTCGTGACGACCGCACCGGTGTCCTCGTCCACGGCGACGACGTCGGTGAACGTGCCGCCGGTGTCGATGCCGATCCGTAACCGTGTCATGCGCGCCCGCCCGCTCCTGCGCTTCGTGCCACGGCGGCATCCTGCCGCATCGACGCCCGCCGCGCAGCGGCCGTCAGCTACGGTCGGCGCGGTGCCACAGGCCGTCCATCAGCAGGTCGAGCAGCCGGCTGGCCTGGTCGCGCCGTTCGGCGCCGGCGGTGGCGAGCCCGATCCCGGACAGGTTGACGAGGATGTCGCCCGGGTCGACGTCGGGCCGGACCTTGCCGGCCTCGACGCCGGCGTCGAGCAGCGTGGCGATCGCGTCGGTGAGCAGTGCCCGGCTCTGCGCGAACGGGTTGCCGCCCGAGGCGACCACCGCGCGGAGCGCGTCTGCCATGTGCCGCTTGGTCAGCAGATAGTCGAGGAAGAGGTCCATCCACGCGCGCAGCGCGGCGTCCGGGGGCAGCGTCGCGAGCAGCTCGGGCGCCGCGGCGCAGAGCTTCTCCAGCTCGCTGCGGTACGCGGCCTCGACGAGCGCCTCCCGGGTCGGGAAGTGCCGGTACAGCGTGCCGGGCCCGACGCCCGCCTCCCTGGCGATCGCGTCCATCGTGACGTCGCCGTCCCTTGCGAACGCGGCGACCGCGACGGCGAGCAGCCGCTCGCGGTTGCGCCGAGCGTCGGCACGCAGCGGGCGGGCCGTCACCACAGGGCTCACCTCCACGTGCCCGGAACACTTGGCAACCGGAGGATCCTCCGGTTAGTGTCGCAGCCGTACCGGAGATCCCTCCGGTTCACATTCTACGTCCCAGGGATACGGGAGACATGAACGTGCCCACACCCATCACCACCCCCTTCGGTGCCGAGACGACGGCCGCGGAGGTCGTCGCCGGCATCGACCTCACCGGCCGCCGGGCCGTCGTCACCGGCGGCGCGTCCGGCATCGGCGTCGAGACCGCGCGCGCACTCGCCGGCGCCGGCGCCGAGGTCACCCTCGCCGTCCGGGACGAGGCCGCCGGCGGGCGTGCCGCCGCCGACATCACCGCGACCACCGGCAACGGCCGGGTGAGCGTCGCCCACCTCGACCTCGCCGACCAGGCGTCGGTCGCCGCGTTCGCTGCGAGCTGGGACGGCCCGTTGCACATCCTCGTCAACAACGCCGGCATCATGGCGGCGCCGCTGATGCGTACGCCCGAGGGCTGGGAGATGCAGTTCGCCACCAACCACCTCGGCCACTTCGCCCTCGCCGCCGGCCTGCACAGCGCGCTCCGCGCCGCGGACGGCGCCCGGGTCGTGTCGGTCAGCTCGAGCGCGCACCGGCGCTCACCGGTCGTCTTCGACGACATCCACTTCCTGCGCCGCGACTACGAGCCGTGGCTGGCGTACGGGCAGTCCAAGACCGCGAACGTCCTGTTCGCCGTCGAGGCGAGCCGGCGCTGGGCGGACGACGGGATCACCGTGAACGCACTGATGCCGGGCGGGATCCGCACGAACCTGCAGCGGTACGTCAGCGAGGAGGAGCTCGAGCGGATGCGCAACACGGCCCCGGGCGCGGACCGACTGCGGTGGAAGACGCCGGAGCAGGGCGCAGCGACGTCGGTACTCGTCGCGACCTCGCCGTTGCTCGACGGCGTCGGCGGCCGGTACTTCGAGGACTGCAACGAGGCCGGTGAGGCGACCGACGCCCGGCACGGTGTCGCACCGTACGCGCTCGACCCCGATGCGGCGAAGCGGCTCTGGCAGGTGTCGGTCGACACCCTCGCGGGACGGCTCTCCACCGCCGCGTAGTCCGCCCCGCCCGGACGCGGGAGGATGACCGGATGAGCGAGATTCCGAGCGTCCGGCTCGCGGACGGCCACGACATGCCCCAGGTCGGCTTCGGCGTCTACAAGGTTCCGCCGGGCGAGACGGTGGCGGCCGTGCGGACCGCGCTGGACGCGGGCTACCGCAGCATCGACACCGCCACGCTCTACCGGAACGAGGCCGAGGTCGGCCGGGCGGTCGCCGAGTCGGGCCTGCCGCGCGAGGACCTGTTCGTCACCACGAAGCTCTGGAACGACCGGCACGGCTACGACAGCGCGCTTGCCGCGTTCGACGAGAGCGTCCGCGCGCTGGGCACGGAGTACGTCGACCTGTACCTCATCCACTGGCCGGTGCCGTCGCTCGACCGGTACGTCGAGACGTGGCGGGCGTTGCTGCGGTTGCGCGACGAGGGCCGGGCGCGGTCGGTCGGCGTCAGCAACTTCACCGAACGCCACCTGCAGCGGCTGGTCGACGAGACCGGCGCGGCGCCCGTGGTGAACCAGGTCGAGCTGCACCCGTACCTCTCCCAGCCGCGGCTCCGCGCGTACCACGAGGAGCACGGCATCGTCACCGAGGCGTGGGCGCCGCTCGCCCGCGGCGGCCGGCTGCTTGACGACCCGGTCGTCACCGGGATCGCCGAGCGCCACGGCCGTTCACCGGCCCAGGTGGTGCTGCGCTGGCACGTCCAGCACGGCACCGTCGTGATCCCGAAGTCCGTCACGCCGCAACGCATCCGCGCCAACGTCGAGCTGTTCGACTTCGCGCTCACCGACGACGAGATGGCCGCGCTCGACGGGCTCGACGCGGAGGCCCGGACCGGCAACCACCCGGACGACGTCGGCGCCTGAGCGGATGCAGCGGGTGGCCGCCGCCTGGCACAGGTGAGGGGCACCCTCACCGCACCATGACGCGGTGAGGGTGCCCCTCACGGGTTCACTGCCGGGTCAGCCGGCCGCTGCCGCCAACGCGGGCACCAGCGCCGCGGCGTTCACCGGCGTGCCGAGACCGGTGACCGGGTCCCAGCCCTTGGTCGCCGGGTAGCCGGGGATGTCGGACGTGGTGTTGTTGCCCTTCGTCACGTCGTAGAAGTACGTGGCGTACTGCGGGCTGTCGGCGAGGTCGTACAGCGCCTGGTGGATGTCACCGAGCCGGTGCCCCGCGATCTGCGCGCCGATCGCCGTCAGTGCCGCCCACTGGGGCGACGACGCCGAGGTGCCGCCGACGACGTACCAGCCGGCGCTGCACGGGTCGCCGCTCGGGCAGACCAGGCCACCGGACGCGTCCGCCGGCGACGTGTCGTAGACGTAGACGCCGGTCGTCGCGCTCGCGTCGTAGCCCACGTCGGGCACGCCGCGCATCGAGCCGATCGGCGTCGAGCCCGCGGGCAGCGTGTCCTGGTAGGACGGCTTGGCGAACACGTGGCTGAAGCCGCCTCCGGAGAACGTCCAGCCGACCTCACGGACGCCGGGGTTGCTCTGGCACGGAGCCGGCGGCGCGGCGGAGTCGACGTGCGTACCGGTGAGCCCGTCCGTGCAGAGGTACGTGCCACCGACCCCGACGACGAGCGGGTCGGACGCCGGCCACTCCACCGACGGGAAGGGGATGGGCTTCGGGTTCTTCACCGGCTCCTTGTACGTGTTGGTCGTGCCGCCGTCACCGGACGACGCGAACACCGTCACGCCGTTCGACTGCGCCGACTCGAACGCGTGCCGCAGGTTCTGCAGCGCGGACGTGCCGCCCTTGAAGGTCTCCTCGCCGGCGCCGAAGCTCTGGGTGATCACGTCGGCCATGTCGTTGTCGATGACGTACTGCTCGGCGTTCATCATCGTCGTGAAGCCCTGCACGCCCAGCGTCTCCGCCGGGTTCGTCGTGACGAGCAGGATGTTCGCACCGGGCGCGATGGCGTGCGCCGACTGCACGTCGAGCGCGACCTCGAGCGCCCACAGGTTGCGCTGCTGCTGCCCCGTGCCGTTGCTGCCGGGCGGCGGCGCCTTCACCTGCGTGTCGCCGTTGTACTCGATGTGCCGGAACGTCGGCATCCCGGACGTGCACGTCACGCCCGGCATGCCGCACATCAGCGGCAGTCCGAACTGCTGGCTGAACACCTTCAGGTCGTCGGCGACGGTGTCGTACCCGAACGAGTCGAAGATGGCGATCGTCCGGCCCTCGCCCGTGTAGCCCCGGGCGTGGAGCGGGCCGACGTTGTACGAGTTCTGCATGGCCGACGGGCTGAAGCAGCGCCGGCCGACCGACGCGCAGTCCGCCTGGGTGGGCGGGGTGACGCCGGCGCTCAGGTACTGCCAGTCGCTCACGAGCGGTGCCGGCGCGGGGAGCCGTTGCGCGACCGACGACGGCGCCGCGGCCAGTGCGCCGGCGAGCGCCGTCGCGAGCGCGACAGCCGTTGCCAACCGGCGGATACTTCGGACAGCTGGGTACGACACGAATTCCCTCCATCAGGTCGATGGTGTGGGAGCGATCCGACCCCCGGTCCAGGAATCGTTCCGACGTGACGAGGCATTCTCGACCCGGACCGGCCGGGCGCGGAAGGTTTCTCCGGAAGTACGACGGTGCGGTGTCGGTCGCCGACCGGTTCGGCGTCGAGGGTATGAGCGAGCTGTCCACGTCCCGCACCGGTCGCGTGCTCACGTACCGGGCACCGGCACCCACGCCGGCCGGCCGTGACCGAGAGTTGTGCTCCGTACCCCGAGCCCGTACGTTACCTCCGGTAACTTCGGGCTGCGGTACGGAGGCGCGCGATGCGACGCTGGTCGGCGGTACCGATCTCGCTCCTGGCGGCCGCGGCCGTCCTCGCGCCGGTGCGTGCCGACGCCGGGCCCGCAGCGCACTGGTCGCCCCGGCCGGCGGCCTACGGCGTGGTGAAGACCACGAACGTGCCGGTGCGGATGGACGACGGCGTCGTGCTGCGGGCCGACGTGCTGCGTCCCGCAGCCACCGACGGCAGCGCGGCGAAGGGCCCGTTCCCCGTGATCCTCACCGAGACGCCGTACGACAAGAACGTGCCCGCAGCGAACTTCGAGAACGACTATCTCGTGCGGCGCGGGTACATCCAGGCCATCGTGGACGTGCGCGGCACCGGGTCCAGCGGCGGCCGGTGGACCTCGTTCGGCCCCCGTGAGCAGCGGGACTACTACCGCACCGCGGTGTGGGCGCACCGGCTCGCCGGCGGCGACGGCAGGGTCGGTCTCTACGGCGTCTCGTACGGCGCAATCGCCGCCATGTTCACCGCGGCCCAGCGCCCGCCCGGCCTGAAGGCGTCGTTCCCGATCGTGCCCGCCGGCGACGTGTACCGCGACGTCGCGTTCACCGGCGGGCAGGCCGACACGGCGTTCATCCCGGCCTGGCTGGGCCTCGTGACCGCCGCCGGCGCCGTCCCGCCCACCGACATCGCGAGCCGGCCGGTCGCGTCCGTCGCGACGCTGGGCGGGCACGTGCGGCAGGTGGCGGGCTTCCAGGCGCCGCTGCTGGCGTCAGCATTGACGGGGCAGGTGGTCGGCGGCCGGGACGCGGCGTACGACGGGCGCTTCTACCGCACCCGGTCGCCGCTGTCCGTCGTCGACCGCGTGCGCACGCCGACGTTCGTCGTCGGCGGCGAGTACGACCTGTTCCAGCGCGGCGAGCCCATGCTCTACGACCGGCTGCGGGCGAACGGCGTCCCGTCGCGGCTGCTCGTTGGGCCGTGGACCCACCTCGCCGCGAGCACGGCCGCGACCGGCACGACGGCCGGTCCGGGCAGGTCGGCTGGGATTCCGGGCGTGGCGGAGTCGAGCCTGCCGGCCGACGGCGTACCGCCGCTGCCCCAGCTGGAGCTGCGTTGGTTCGACCACTACCTGCGCGGCATGCCGGACCCCACCCTGGACCGCGACGTCCCGCCGGTCACGGCGTACCGGCTGGGCACCGGCCACTACGAGCACGCGACGGCGTACCCGCCGGCGGACACGCGGTACCGGAGGCTGCCGCTCTCGGGGAACGCGCGCCCAGGCTCGCCGGGCCGGATCGTCACCGCGCAGCCGGCCGCGGGCACCGGCACGGTGCCGTGGCTGCCCGTCGCCGGTGCGTGCTCGGAGTCGATGTCACAGTGGACGGCCGGCGTCGTGCCGGTCGTCCCCGGCTGCACCGACGACCACCGGGTCGACGACGCGCTCGGCGCGGCGTACGACCTGCCCGTCACAGGGCACGCGTTGCGGCTCGCCGGGACGTCGATGGCACGGGTGTACGTCTCGACCACGGGACGCGACGCCATGCTCACCACGCGGCTGGAGGACGTCGCACCCGACGGCTCGTCGACGCCGCTCACGTCCGGTTGGCAGGTGCTGTCGCTGCGCGCCGTCGACAAGGAGAGGTCGGGGCACGCCGACGGGATGCTCGTCCAGCCGTGGCATCCGGACACCCGCGCGTCCGTGCGGAAGGTGGAGCCTGGCCACGTCTACCGGCTCGACGTCGAGATCTTCCCGACGCTCGCGTCGATCGCGCCCGGGCACTCGCTGCGGCTCGCGGTGCAGGCCGCGGACGAGCCGCACTCGACCGCACCGCTGCCGCAGCTGCTGAACGAGGCCGGCGGGACGATCACCGTGCACGCCGGGCCGAGGTACCCGAGCGCGCTCGTCCTCGGCGTCGAGCGTCAGCGCCGGCGGGCGAGCCGCCAGCCCAGCGCGACACCGGCGAGCGCGAGCACCCCGCCCGCGACGGCGGCGGCGACGAGAGCCGCGGCGTCCGCCGGTTGCCGCTGCCGCGCCGGCGCCCGGTACACGGCTCCGGCCGGCGACTTGTCAGGCTCTGACGGTGCCATGGCCCCCTGAGAGCCTGACAACTCGGCCGGAGCGGTCAGCTCGGCGTCGACGGCGGCGAAGAACTCGGCGGCTGTGCGCTTCGCCGCCCCCGCCAGCATCCGCTGGCCGACGCCGCCGACCATGCCGCCGACGACGGCGTCCGCGTCGTAACTGAGCCGGGTGCCGCCGTCGGCCGCGGCGAGCGTGACCCGCACGGTGGCGTCGACGGTACCCGGCGCACCGCTGCCCGTGGCGCGCAACGCGAACGACTCCGGCGGCCGTTGCTCGGAGAGCGAAACCTCACCGTCGTAGGTCCCGCGTACGGAGGCGACGCCCGCGGTGACCGTGGCGCGGTACCTGTCGTCGCCCAACGCCTCCAGCGTCTCGCAGCCGGGGATGGTGCGGACGAGCACCGCCGGGTCGTTCAGCGCCGAGTACACACGATCGGGCGTCGCATGCAGCAACGCGTCACCGGAAACCTTCACCGTGCCTGGCCTCTCAACGCGTGGAGCTCGCTCGGGCTGATCGGCATGCGGTCGATCCGGATGCCCTCGGCGTCCTCGATCGCACCGGCGAACACCGCGGCCGACGGGATCACGCCCGCCTCGCCCGCGCCCTTGATACCCAACGGGTTCAGCGGCGACGGCGTCTCCTGGTGGTCGATCTCGATGCTGTGCGGCACCTCGGAGGCGTACGGCATCAGGAAGTCCATGAACGAGGCGTTGAGCAGCTGCCCGGCGTCGTCGTAGACCATGCGCTCGTACAGCGCGCCGCCCACGCCCTGCGCGACGCCGCCGTGGATCTGGCCCTCGACGATGCGCGGGTTGATCAGCCGTCCGCAGTCGTGCACGACGCAGTAACGCAGGATGCGGATCTCTGCGGTGTCGGGATCGGTCTCGACGACGACGGCGTGCATGCCGGCGGCGAACGTGGACCGCTCCGGCGAGTAGAAGTCGGTGCCGTCCAGTCCCGGCGCGTCGCCGGGTGCCACCGGCGGCCTGCTCACGTCGGTCGGGGCGAACTGCGTCGCTGCGGCGGCGTTCTCGTCGAACGCGTAGCGCAGCGGGTTGGCGAGCACCGCGACGCTGGCGAGCGGCAGCGCGGCGGTCGGGTCGCCCTTCACCCGCACGACGCCGGCGTCGATCTCGAGGTCGCCCGGGTCGACCTCGAGCGCGTCGCCCGCGACGCGCAGCGCCTTCTCCCGCACCTTGCGTGCGGCGAGCGCGATGGCCGAGCCGCTCATCACTGCGGCGCGGGAGGCGAACGTGCCGACGGCGTAACCGAAGCGGCGCGTGTCACCGGTGACGACCTCGACGTCGCCGAGCGGGACGCCGAGCTCGTCGGCGACGATCTGCGCGAACGACGTGTAGTGCCCCTGCCCCTGCGTCGTCAGCCCGGTCGCGACCTTCACCTTGCCGGACGTCTCGACCTGCACGTGTGCGCCCTCGTACGGCCCCGGCCCGGTTCCCTCGACGTAGCAGGCGATCCCGATGCCGACGCGCCGTCCCTCGGCACGGGCCTCGTCGCGGTACGCGGCGAACTCGTCCCACCCGACGAGCTTCTTCAGCTTCGCCAGCAGCGCCGGGTAGTCGCCGGAGTCGTACACCAGCGGCCGCCCGTCCTGGAACGTGAGACCGTGGTCGTACGGCATCTCGTCCGGCTGGATGAAGTTGCGCGCACGGACCTCGGCGCGGTCCAGACCCAGCTCGGTGGCGATCGCGTCCATGGTGCGTTCCATCGCGAACACGCCCTGCGGGCGCCCCGCGCCCCGGTACGGCGTGACGAGCACGGTGTTCGTGTACAGCGACCAGAACTCGCAGCGGTACGCGCGCGGCTTGTACGGGCCGAGCAGCTGCGTGGACGTGACGATCGGGACGATGAGGCCGTAGGGCGTGTAGGCGCCGTTGTCGTGCCAGATCTCGACGTCCAGGCCGAGTAGCCGGCCGTCGTCGTCGAAGCCCACGCGGACGTGCTGCAGCTGGCCGCGTTCGTGCGCGCTGGAGACGAAGTGCTCACGGCGGTCCTCGGTCCACTTCACCTCGGCCGGATGGCCGAGCTCGCCGAGCTTGCGCGCGGCCCAGCAGACGAGCACTTCCTCCGGCCACGGGTGCACGATCTTCACGCCGAAGCCGCCGCCGACGTCGGGTGCGATGCACTCGACGCTCGTCAGCGGCAGCCCGAGCTTGGCGGCGACGGCCGCGCGCACCGACGTGGACGCCTGTGTCGAGGTGTAGACGCGCAACGCCTCGGCCGCGACGTCCCAGCGGGCGTAGACGCCCCTGCCCTCCAACGGTGTCGACGCGCTGCGCTCGACGGCGAGGTCGAGCTCCAGGACGTGCGGCGCGGCGGCGATGACGGTGTCGACGCCGGTCTCACCGGTCTCCTGCAGGAGGTGGCCGGCGACGTTGTCGGGCACGTCCTCGTGCACCGCGTGCTCGGCGGCACGGGCGTTCTCGATGCCCACGACGGGCGGCAGCGGTTCGTAACTGACGCGGATGCGCGCGCAGGCGTCCTCGGCGAGGTACCGGTCGCGTGCGACCACCATCGCGACCGCCTCGCCGACGTGGTTCACCTCGTCCCTGGCGAGCGCGTACGGCGTGCGCGGCGCGGTGAGCGCGGGGTGCGGGATGAGCGAGGGCAGCGGTTGCGCGAGGCCCTTCATGGCGGGGTCGGCGGCGGCGTCCGCGGCGAGGTCGTCGTAGGTGTAGACCGCCACGACGCCGTCGACGTCGAGTGCGCCGGTGACGTCGATGTCCGTGATCCGCGCGTGTGCGTGGGGGCTGCGGACGAACGCCGCGGCGAGCGCGTCGTGGCCGAGGTCGTCGAGATAGCGGCCACCGCCGGTGAGCAGCCGCGGGTCCTCGACGCGCGGCACGCCCTCCCCGAACAGCTTGGTGGTCATGGCATCAGCTCCGCGGCGCGGAGGACGGACCTCACGATGTTCTGGTAACCCGTGCAGCGACACAGGTTCCCGCTGATCGCCTCCCTCGCCTCGTCCTCGGTGGGCGCCGGATGGTCCCGCAGGTAGGCCGCGATCGTGGTCAGGAAGCCGGGCGTGCAGAAGCCGCACTGCAGGCCGTGGCAGTCCTGGAACGCCTGCTGCACCGGGTGCATCGTGCCGTCGGCGGACGCCAGCCCCTCGACGGTCGTCACCTCGTGGCCGTCGACGCTGCCGGCCAGCAAGAGGCAGGAGCGCACCGGACGCCCGTCGAGCAGCACCGTGCACGCCCCGCAGACGCCGTGCTCGCAGCCGACGTGGGTGCCGGTCAGCCGCAGCTCGTGCCGCAACAGGTCGGAGAGCAGCATCCGCGCGGGCACGTCGAGGTCGCGGCGGACCCCGTTGACCCGCACGGTCACCCCGACCGTCTGCCCACCCTCGCTGGGGACCCCCATTGTGGTCCCGGCAACGGCTGGGGTCCCCACTTGTGGCGTGGACCCCGATGGGGGTCCCCAGCCGTCGTCGGACACGGCCGAGCGCAGCGCCCGGGCGGTGAGGACGCCGACGAGGTGCCGCCGGTACTCCGCACCCGCGTGGATGTCGCCCTCGCACTCCAGTGACCCGGTGGCGTACGCCGCCGCGGCGTCGACACCGCCGGCACGTAACGGCTCGCTGAGATCCAGCACCGGCGGCACCTCGCCCACCGAGACGTACGCCGCCCGCGCGTCCTCGACACCGCCGGCGTCGTCCAGCCGGACGAGCGCCGCGACGCCGCAGACGGCGTAGTCGCCGTTGCGGCGCGCCACCTCCACCATCGCGCTGCGGACCCGCCCGCGGGGTACCGGGAACACCACCGCCGTCGCCAGTTCGTCGGGACGCAGGCACGTCTCCAGCGGCCCGACGTACAGCTCGGCCGCGGGCACCTCGCGCACGCCGTGCACCGACTCCGCCACGACGCGGCCGCCCGACAACGCGAGCACCGCAGGGAGCTCGGCGGCCGGGTCGGCGTGGCAGATGCTGCCGACGACGGTGCCGCGGTTGCGTATGGTCGGGTGCGCGACGTACCGCAATGCCTGACGCAGCAACGGAATCGCCGCGGTCGCGGCCTCGTGGTGCTCGAGGTCGGCGTGCCGGGCGAGCGCACCGACCCGCACCTCGGCGCGGCCCACCTCGATGCCGTCGAGGCCAGGCACCGCGTTCACGTCCACGACGTGCTCCGGCGCCGCGAGCCGCATCGACAACAGCGGCACCAGGCTCTGGCCACCGGCCAGCACCTTGCCGTGCCCGCCCACGTCCGCCAGCGTCGCGAGTGCCTCGCGCAGCCCCCGCGGCCGGTGGTAGGTGAACGGCGCCGGCTTCACCGCGCGACCGGCTCCTCTTCCGGCTTCTCCGACTCGCGGTCCGGTTCGAGCAGGTGACGCGGCGCGATCAGCCGGCCGAAGTGGTAGAAGACGATGACCACGATGGTGCCGAGCGCGATGCCGGACAGCGCGAACTGCCTCCCGAACTGCAACGCGGTGTCGCCGATCGCGATGATGATGCCGGCCGCGACCGGGACGAGATTGACCGGGTTGCCGAAATCGACGTTGTTCTCCCGCCAGATCTTCGCGCCGAGCAGGCCGATCATGCCGTACAGCACGACCGTGATGCCGCCGAGCACGCCGCCCGGCGTCGCGGAGATGACGGCACCGAACTTCGGTGAGAAGCCGAACAGGATCGCGACGACCGCGGCGACGTAGTACGCCGCCGTCGAGTAGACCCGGGTCGCGGCCATGACGCCGATGTTCTCGGCGTACGTCGTCGTCGGCGATCCGCCCACGGCCGACGCCACGACCGTGGCCACGCCGTCGGCCGCGATGGCTCGCCCCATCAACGGGTCGAGGTCGGTCTTGGTCATCTCGGCCACCGCCTTGACGTGGCCCGTGTTCTCCGCGATGAGCGCGATCACGGCGGGGATGACCAGCAGGACGAACGCCCAGCGGAAGTCGGGCAGGTGCCAGCCGACGAGCGCGTGGCCGTCCGGTCCAGGCGTGCCGGTCCTGGGCGGCAGGCCGATCCAGTCGGCGGACTTCACGCCGTCCCAGTTGACCCGCCAGTGCGTGGTGACCTTGCCGGCGGCGGCGTCGTAGGACGTGATCCGGCCGAACGCGCGGTCGAACACCCAGGAGAGCACGTAGCCGAAGACGAGGCTGACGAACACCGCGATCCGGCTCATGAAGCCGCGCAGGCCGAGGCTCACCGCGACGATCGCGACCATCACGATGAGGGCGATCCACTGGTCCTGCGGCCAGTACACCGTCGCGACGACGGGCGCGAGGTTGAAGCCGATGAGCATGACGACGGCGCCGGTGACGACGGGCGGCAGCACGCCGTAGATCACCCGGGGGCCGGCGAAGTGGATGGCGATGCCGACCAGCGCCAGGATGGCACCGGCGACCAGGATCGCGCCGGTCACCTGCGGGCTCGTCCCGCCCTGTGCGCGGATGGCCGCGACGCCGCCGACGAACGACGCGGACGTGCCGAGGTAGCTCGGCACTCTGCCGCGCACGATGAGCAGGAACATGATCGTCGCGATGCCGCTCATCATCACGGCGAGCTGCGGGTTCAGCCCCATGACGATGGGGAAGACGAACGTCGCGCCGAACATGGCGACGACGTGCTGCGCGCCGAGACCCACGGTGCGGCCCCACGAGAGCCGCTCGCCCGGCCCGACGACCTCTCCCACGGCGAGCGTCCTGCCGTCACCGTGCAGCTTCCACCCGAACGCCATCACAGTCTCCTCGCCCACGCCGCGAGCCCGGCACAGGATGGCAGGATCCACCCGCCGCGCCCGCTCGGCAAGCGTTTCGGCGATCTGTCCGACGCGACGTGCTGGATCGCGAACGCCTGCCGGCGTCGTTGCCGGGTGGCAAGATGCCGACACATGGGGACCGTGCACATCGAGGTGAGGCGCGGGGCGTACCACGACTCGGTGACGCTCATGTGGGCCACGCGCGCGCTCACCACGATGCCGATCGTCGACGAGGCCCAGGTCGTCATGGCCACGCCGCTCAACCTGGAGCTGCTGGCCGAGCGCCACTTCGACGTGCCGGGCGGCCTCGGGCCCACCGACCTCGTGATCGCGTTCCGGCTCGGCGACGCGCCGGAGATCAAGCCGAGCCGAGCCGTGCGGTTCGCGCTCGGCACCGTCGACGAGGTGCTCGCGGCGCGGACGCCGGACGCCGGGCCCGGCACGGACGCGCCCGCCGCCCACACCACCGGCGGCGTCCTGGCGGCCACCGCGGGCAGGGACAAGGTGCCGCTCGCGTTCGTGGCCGTGCCCGGCGAGTACGCGTTCGCCGAGGCGATGGACGCGGTCAAGGCGGGCGTCAGCGTCATGGTGTTCAGCGACAACGTGCCGGTGGAGCAGGAGATCCTGCTGAAGGACGAGGCCGCGAGGCGCGGCGTCCTCGTGATGGGCCCCGACTGCGGCACCGCGATCATCGAGGCCGCGGGTCTGGGCTTCGCCAGCACGCCCGAGGCGGGGCCGGTGTCGATCGTGGCCGCGTCCGGCACCGGCGCGCAGCACCTGGTCGCGCTGCTGCAGGTGCCCGGCATGGGCGCCCGGCACGTCCTCGGCGTGGGCAGCCGCGACCTGTCGGCGCGGGTCCGCGGCCGCTCGACCAGGCAGGCGCTCGACGCGCTGTTCGAGGAGGGCGAGAGCGAGCTGATCGTCGTCCTCACCAAGCCGCCGGACCCCGAGGTGCTGGACGAGCTGCGCGGGTACGTCGCCGGGCGGCGCCCGGCGGTCATGTGGGCACCGGTGGGGCCCGGGGAACCCGACCTCACCGAGGTCGCCGAGCGCGTGCTGCGTTCGTGCGGCTGGTCGGTGCCGAAGTGGCCGCAATGGCACCCGCTCGAGCCGCTCGAGCGGCGTCCCGGTCTGGCGGTGCGCGGCCTGTTCTGCGGCGGGACGCTGGCCACCGAGGCCGCCGCCGTCATGGCCGGGGCGGGGCTGCCGCCCGACCGGCTCGACGTCGTCGACTTCGGCGACGACGCGTACACCCGCGGCCGCGCCCACCCGATGATCGACCCCTCCCTGCGCAACGAGCGACTCGCCCGGGTGGCCGCCGACCCCGCGGTCGGCGTCGCGCACATCGACGTCGTCCTCGGGCACGGTTCGCATCCCGACCCCGCCGCCGACCTCGTACCCGTCGTCGAGGCCGCCCGGGCGGACGTCGTGGTGACCCTGGTCGGCATGACGGGCGACCCGCAGGGCCTGGACGAGACCGGGCGTGCGCTGGCGATGGCAGGCGCGCACGTCTTCTCGTCCAACGCCCAGGCCGCCCGGCACGCCGCGGCCCTGGTGAGAGAGCGTGACCGGCGATGACCCGGGAACTGCCGTACGCCGACGAGGACGACGACCGGCCACCGCGTCCGCTGCACGGGCTGATCGACATGACGCCGCGGGTGGTCACCTCGGGTCCCGAACTGTTCGCCGCGGCGCTCACCGAACAGGGTGTCGAGGTGGACCTTGTGCCGTGGCGGCCGCCGCTGCCGGGCACCGAACCCGCGGCGCTGGCCCGGGTCGTCGCCGACGCGCGCAGGGACGAGGCGAACGCCGCCGCCGTCGCGCGGGTGCTCGCGGCGGGCGCCGAGCTCGTCGACGTGCTGCCCGCGCACGAGGCGCTCGGCCTCGCCGCCGGCCGGTTCTGCCACGCCGGCCCGCCGATCGGATGGGACCGCGCGTCCGGCCCGCTGCGCGGCGCGTTGATCGGCGCGCTGTTGTTCGAGGGTCTGGCCGACGACGCCGGCGCCGCCGAACGGATGCTCGCCTCGGGCGCCGGCTACGACCTGCGCCCGTGCCACTCGCTCGGCGCGGTCGGGCCGATGGCCGGCGTCGTGTCGGCGTCGATGTGGGGCTTCGTGCTGCGCGATCCCGTGCACGGCACGACGGCGTACTGCACGCTGAACGAGGGCCTCGGCAAGGTGCTGCGCTACGGCGCGTACGGCCCCGAGGTGATCGAGCGGCTGCGCTGGATGTCCCGCGTGCTCGGCCCGTTGCTGCGACTCGCGGTACGCCGCCGCCGCGACCGCGACGGGCCGCTCGACGTCCGCGCGATCGTCGCGCAGATGCTGCACATGGGCGACGAGGGACACAACCGCAACCGCGCGGGCACGATGATGCTCGTCCGCGAGCTGTTGCCCGAACTGCTCGACGCCGCCGGGTCCGGACAGCTGCCGGACGGGCTCGGGCTCGGCGACGTGGCCGACGTCGTCCGGTTCGCCAACGGCAACGACCACTTCTTCCTCAATCTGGTCATGCCCGCCTGCAAGCTCGCCCTCGACGCCGCGCGCGGCGTGCCGGGCTCCTCGCTCGTCGTCGCGATGGCACGCAACGGCACCGACTTCGGCATCCAGGTCTCCGGCACCGGCGACGCGTGGTTCACCGGCCCGGCCGGCGTGCCGGAAGGGCTGTACCTCGGCGCGTACGGACCGGACGACGCCAACCCGGACATCGGCGACTCCGCGATCACCGAGACCGCCGGGCTCGGCCGGTTCGCGATGGCTGCGGCACCCGCGATCGTCCGGTTCGTCGGCGGCACGGCGGACGACGCGCTGCGTGCCACACGGTCGATGTACGAGATCACGCTGGCCGAGCACTCGACGTACCAGGTGCCCGTGCTGGGGTTCCGGGGCACGCCGACGGGCATCGACGTGGTGGCCGTGGTGCGCACGGGTGTGCTGCCGAGCATCAACACCGGCATCGCCGGCCGGGTGGCGGGCACGGGCCAGGTCGGCGCCGGCCTCGTACACCCGCCGAAGGAGTGCTTCACCGCCGCCCTGTCGGCACTTGCCGCCGCGGCGCCACCCTTCCCGTGATCACGGCAGGCGGACTCCGCGGCCGGGCACGTCCACGTCGGCCGGGTCGGCCAGGCCGGTGCAGTCGATCTCGGTCACCCGGTCGGGATGCCTGCGCATCCACGCCCGGGCGCCCTCGTCGCCGACCGCCAGCTCGGCGACCTCGGGCCACACCTCGCGGGCGAACACGGCCGGGTGGCGGCGGCGGCCGTCGTACGCGGCCATGCCCGCCCCGGTGCCGGGCCACCCGTCCAGCAGGTGCCGGATCGCCGCGCCGGTGAGCCACGGCGTGTCGACGAGCAGCACGACGCACGCGTCCGCGTCGCCCGGCAGGGCGGCGAGACCGGTGCGCAGCGACGCGCCCATGCCCTCGGCCCAGTCCGCCGCGCGCACGACCCGGGCGTCGTCGACGGGCTCGAGCGGCGCGGCGCCCTCGACCACGACCACCGGGTCGCAGCCGCCGTCGCGCGCGATGGCGACCATCCGGTCGACCAGGCGGACGCCGTCGATGCGCGCCAGCGCCTTCGGTCCGCCGAACCTGCGCCCGGCACCGGCGGCCAGGACGAGCCCCGCGACCCCGCTCACCTGGGGACCCCCATCGTGGTCATGGCGACATCGGGGGTCCCCGGTCGTGGTGGGAGCCACGATGGGGGTCCCCGGCGTCACGCGGGGTCGGCGCGGACGGTGAGGCCGGCGGCGTCGCGGTGGATCGGGCCGGTCAGGGCCGACAGCCGGCTGCCGGTGCCGCCCCACCGCACCTGCACGATCTCCGCGGCGATCGACACCGCCGTCTCCTCCGGCGTCCGCGCGCCGATGTCCAGCCCGGTGGGCGAGGAGATCCGCGCCAGCTCTTCGTCGGAGACCCCGGCCTCGCGCAGCCGCGTGATCCGGTCGTGGTGCGTGCGCCTGGACCCCATCGCGCCGATGTACGCCGCCGGCGTCCGCAACGCCACCTGCAGCAGGGGGACGTCGAACTTGGGGTCGTGGGTGAGCACGCAGATCACCGTGCGCTCGTCGACGGCGCCGGCGTCGAGCTGCCCCTCCAGGTAGCGGTGCGGCCAGTCGACCACGAGGTCGTCGACCTCGGGGAACCGCCGCCTCGTCGCGAAGATCGGGCGTGCGTCGCACACCGTGACCCGGAAGCCGAGGAACGCGCCGACCCGCGCCATGCTCGCGGCGAAGTCGATCGCGCCGAAGACGATCATGCGCGGCCGCGGTGCGAGCGACTGGACGAACAGCGCGAGCTCGTCGGCCCGGCGTTCACCCTGGCGGCCCAGCCTCAGCACCTCGGTGGTGCCGGCGGCCAGCATGCCGCGTGCGTCGTCCACGACGGCGGCGTCGAGCCGTTCGCCGCCCAGGGTGCCGGAGTACCGGTCCGGCCACACGACGAGCCGCCGGCCGAGCAGGGGGACGCCGTCGCCGTGCGCCTGTCCCTCGGGCACGGCGCCGGCCCCGTCGACCTCGATGACGGTGACGACCGCGACCGGCTCTCCCGCGCGCACCGAGGCGATGACGTCGCCGAACTCCGCGAAGCGTTCCGGGTCGACGCGCTCGACGAGCACGTCGATGACGCCGCCGCAGGTCAGCCCGACGGCACCGGCGTCGTCGTCGCTGATGCCGTACCGCTGCAGGACGGGCACGCCGGAATCGGTGACCTCGCGGGCCAGCTCGTAGACGGCGCCCTCGACGCAGCCGCCGGACACGCTGCCGAACGCGGCGCCGTCCGGGCCGACCGCCATCGCCGCGCCGGGCGGGCGGGGTGCGCTGTGCCAGGTACGGACCACCCGCGCCATGCCGAACGGCCGGCCGTCGGCCCACAGCGCGTCGAGATCATCGAGCACGTCTCGCACGGCCACCTCCAGGCTCGCCTGCCCACCAGCTTACGGCGGGCCCGCTGCCCGGCTCAGGTCTGCAGGAGCGCGAGCCGCCACATGACCAGCATGAGCCCGATGGCGAGGATGATGATGGCGAAGATCACGATGATGCGCCTGGCGCTGTCCTGCCGGGGCTGGTGGTCGACCGCACCCCGCGCGTCACGGTATTCCTGCTGGTCGGACTGGCCGGGACTACTCATGATCATCCCCTCCCCGCTCAGCCGCAGGATAACCCCGGGGGTGACCCGGATCACAAGACCTGACGCCGCCAGCCCGGTTCGACGACGGTCCACTCCCGCTGCCACTCGGCGAGCCGGCGGCGTTCGATCGGGACCATCGCGAGCAGGTAGAGCAACGCCGCGGTCGTGACCGTGAGACCGGCACCGAGGACGCCTGTCATGGCGGCGGCCGTGGCCGGCTGACCGGCGTTCGGGGGTGAGGTGGACGGCCTGCCCCGCGCGTCGATCCAGAGCGGCATCGTGGCCTTCGGCGCGTGCAGGCCGGTGGGCGCGACGAGCAGCTGGGCGTGCGGCCGGCCGGCGCGGTCGCGCCAGGAGACCCGGACCATCCCGCGCAGGATGGTCCCGTCGGGCGACACGTCCGGATTGGTGGCCGAGATCACGTGCCCGGTGACGCGGTAGCCCGCCGCAGCGTTCGCGTGCTCGAGCACGACGTTCTCGGTGTACGTGCCGCGTGCGGCGATTCCGGTCACGACGAGGCCGGCGATCGCGAACGCGAGGCCGCCGAGCCGTACCCATGCCTGGAGCCGGTCACTGGGCCGGCGTAACGGATTCCCATCAAGGCCGGCCCATCTGCGCAGCCGCTGCCAGCCGTTGCCGGTCGATGAACGCCGGCGCCCCCGTCGGATCGACATCGCGTCTCCTCGGTCCCCTCTCTATGATGCTCCCTCCCAACGCTACGTGCGGAGAACTGATCTTTGCCCGAGGGGTGACGCGTCCAACACCCTGTGACGGTCAGGAACCGCCGGAGTGCGTGACGGGCGGCTGTGTGCTGGCCGAGGTCAATGCGGGTTTGTGCCGTCGGGTGGTGTGTTTGCTCACATGCGTCCGCCGCGGTGCGCTCCTCGTCGCGGACGGCGACGGCGTCGCGCTCCTCGTCGCGCTCGGGGTCGTCTTCGTGGCGGGTGTCGACCGGTGCGCCCGGGGTGCGGCCGCGGCCGAGTCGTGCCGGGCGAGGATTCCCGCGATTCCCGTGGCGGCGACGGCACCCACGACGGGCACCACGACGCCGATCCGTCGCAACCGGCGCAGCCAGCGGTCCCGGCCCAGCACATGGCGGATCTTCCGGTCGTTCACGAACCGTCCCCTCTCCTCGTCTTCCTGTGCCGCAGCCTGAAGGCCAGCGTCGGGCACGCCGCGGCGGCGCGGCGGGCATGCGCCAGGAGCTCGCCGGACACCGGTTCCCCGTCCTGCATCGGATAGCCCCAGTCGTCCACGGTCAACCGCTCGGGCAGCAGCTCCACGCAGAGCAGGTGCCCGGTGCACTCGATCGGGTCGATCCGGATGTCCCACGTCCCCGTGCCGTCGGTCATGGCCGCGCCCGGTACAGCGGTGTGCTCCGGGCGCCGGCGCAGGGCCCGGACCGCACGTGCTCCTCGACGTGGTCGGCGAACGCCGCGACTGCGCTCACCAGGAACCCGCCGGCACCGTCCGGGTGCCCGCAGGCACCGCGCCCGCGGACCATCTGCGCCCAGCGCAGGATGCGTCGCGCCGCGTGCGCGTCGACGTCCGGACGCCACGCGAGCACGTGCATCGCATCCGCGAGCGCGGCGAGGCCGTGGACGCAGGGGCCGCACTGTCCTGCCGACTCCTCGGCCAGGTAACCCGCGACCCGCGCGGTCTCGGCGAGCGGGCACGAGCTCCGCGGCAGCACGTAGACGACGCCGGCGCCGAGCGTCCCGCCGGCGGCGGCCATCCCCGCGCGGCTCACCGACGCCGCCCGCAGCGCGGCTCCGCGCAGCCAGCGACCCTGGTAGCCCCCGGTCAGCACGGCCGTGTCGTCGCCGACGGACCCCCCTGCGCGCTCGAGGAGGTCGGCCAGCGGTGTGCCGGCCGCGACCTCGTACACGCCCGATGTCCGCACGGCGCCGTCGACGGTCAGCAGGAACGTGCCCGGCTCGTCCGCGTCACCCACGGCCCGGTACCAGTCGACGCCGTAGTGCGCGACGAGCGCGGCCTGCGCCACCGTCTCGACGTTCTGCACGAGTGTGGGCCGCCCGCCTACACCGCGTTCGGCCTCGTACGGCGGGCGCAGCGTCGGCACCGCTGCGCCGCCGTTGATCCAGTTCAGCACCGCGGACGACTCGCTCGCCACGTACGTGTGCGGTACCTCGACGATCTCGACCTCGACGCCGTGTGCCCGCTCGGCCAGGGCGCCGGCCACGTCGGAGACGAGCGGATCCCGCTCGGGCACGGCCAGGTACGCCCGTGTCGCACCGACCTCATGGGCGAGCAGCGTGACGCCGTCGAGCACGAGATGCGGGAACGACCGCAACAGCAGGGCGTCCTTCCGGCTCAACGGCTCGCTCTCCACGCCGTTCGCGACGACGACCGGGCGGCGCACGCCGGTCGCCTTCCGCACGGCCCGTATCTTGGCGGCGACCGGGAACCCGGCTCCGCCGCGGCCGCGGAGCACCGCCGCGTCGAGCATCGCGGTGAGCACGCCGCGCCGCAGGGGACGCGCCCGTCCGGCGGCCTGCCGTCCCGCGTCGCCGACCAGCCGCGGCAACAGCACCGGCGCCGGGGTCCCGGCCTCGGTGAGCACGGTCACGCGTTCACCTCCCGGACAGACATGCGGACGAGCACCAGGCGGACGACCACCGCGGTCAGCACGAGCACGGCACTCGCACCGGCGAGCAACAGGCCGGCGGCTCCGCGCGCGTCAGTGCCGACGCCGACGTAGTGCACCAGCGCGAGCAGCCATGCCGGGTACGTGCACAGGTGCAGCAGCCGCCAGGTGCGGTACCGCATCCTGCGGCGGAGCAGGCTGGTGACGGCGGCCAGCGCGACCAGGTCGAACGCCACCGCGCCCAGGCCCACCCAGAACGGGTGGTAACCGGCGACGAACGGCATGACGACGGCCCACCAGCCGATGGGCACGTAGCCGTCGAGCACGACGGTCGCGACGTGGACGAGCAGTGCGCCGACCGCCGTGAGCGCCACCGAGCGGTGCACACCCTGGGTCACGAACCTGGGCAGGCTCGCCGGCACCCGGCCGAGCGTCGTGACGCCGAGCGCGACGGAGAGGGTCAGGGCGACGAGCGCGACGATGCCCGTCGCACGCGTCGCGTACCAGAGCGGGTTGCCCGCGAACGTGTGGAGCACGGATCACCCGATCCCGGTCGGCCAGCCGGCGAGCCGGACGACGGGTCCGTGGCGCGAGGCGAGGCGCGCCGCCAGCCCTCGGCCGCCGAGCCACGCGAGCGCGCGGTCGTCGAGGAGGATCGCAGCGGTGGCGGCGACGTTCGCCGCCAGGCAGGTGTCGGCGTGCACCGTGACGGTCCGCCAGCGGCTCACCGCGGGCAGACCCGTCGCGGGATCGACGATGTGGTGGGCGACGGCGGTCCCGAGACGCCACCGCCGCGCAGTGACGCTCGACGTGGCCAGCCCGCCGCCATGCACCGCCACCGTCTCGCCGGCCGACGGGTTCCGCACGTCGTCGCACAGACCCACCGGCCAACCACCGTCGGGCGCCTCGCCGGCCACCGCGAGGTCGCCGCCGAGGTTGACCAGCACGCCGGAGCCGGTCGCGGCCGCGATCGCCGCGGCGGCCCGGTCGGCGGCGTAGGCCTTGGCGGTCGCGCCCAGGTCGAGCAGGAGGCCGGGCGGCGCCGTGAGCGTGCGCCGGCGCGGATCGAAGCGGAGGTCCGTCCAGCGGAAGCCACGGCGCGCGGACACCGCGGGCCGGGCACCGTCGGTGGCCACCGCGGCGAAGTCGCGGTCGTAGCCGAGGTCCACGAGGGCGCTGCCCACCGCGGGGTCGAGCAGGCCGCCGGTGCGCTCGGCGGCGTCGAGCGCGACGCCGACGAGCTCGGCGAGCAACGGGGTGAGCGTCACGGTGCGCCCGCCCGCCGCAGCCACCCTCCGCACCTCGGAGTCGGGCCGGAAGCGGCTCGCCACGGAGTCCAGCTCGGCGAGCTGCCCCCGCAGCAGCCGCTCGGCGACGGGGAGGGCGGAGACGTCGGTCGTGAGCACGTGGATGTCGGTGCCGATCGCGTGCCATCGCGAGGTCCCGTAGGTCTCCGCCCTCACCATGGGTCGAGCGTCACTCGTCCGGCTCAGAGCGTTCTTTGAGGTTGGTGAGAATGGGCTGAAGGTTCTCAGCCGCCGCCCAGGCCCGTACGCGGGCGTCGCGGGGCGGCGGGCGGAGCCGGGATACTGAACCGATGACGACCGACACGGGAGAGCTCCCGCCCCTCGCCGCCGAGGACCACCGGTGCGACAGCTGCGACCTGACCTACCCGGGCCTCTCGGTCGAGGCGGCCGGCCGCATCCTCGCCGGCGTGCCCGGACGGGTCCGCGCGGTGCTGGACGGCGTCCCGGACGAGCGACTGCGGCACCGGCCGGACGCGCAGACGTGGTCGATCGCCGAGTACGTCTGCCATCTGCGGGACGTGTACATGTCGTTCACGATCCGGCTGCACCGCGTCCGCACCGAGGACCGGCCCGCGTTGGAGCCGATGTTCAACGACCTGCGTGCCCGCCGCTTCCGCTACAACGACGCCGAGATCGCGGCCGTACTGGACGAGCTCGAGGCGTACCTCGCCGGTTTCCGCGACGAGATCGCGCGGACGCCGGGCGACGGATGGGATCGCCTGGGGAGCCGGCTCCCCGGCGAGGTGCGCACGGCACGGTGGCTGGTCCGGCAGGCGACGCACGAGGGCGTCCACCACATCGGCGACGTCGCCGCGATCGCGGGACGGGCCTGAGGATGCGGCTGACGAGGTCGTTCGAGTGGCGCGGCCGGCTGATCGCGTGGGACGCCACCGGTTCCGGGCCGCCGGTGGTCATGTGCCACGGCACGCCGTGGTCGTCGGCGCTCTGGGCGCCGTACGCCACTGCGCTCGCGCAGGACTTCACCGTGTACCTGTGGGACATGCCCGGGTACGGGCAGTCCTCGATGCACCCGGACCACGCGGTCGACCTCGGCGTGCAGGGTGAGACGTTCGCGGCGCTGCTGCACCACTGGGACCTCCCCCGGTCACGCGTCGTGGCACACGACTACGGCGGCGCGGTCGCGCTGCGCGCGCACCTGCTGCACGACGTGGCGTACCGGTCGCTCGCGCTGGTGGACGTCGTCGCGCTGCGACCGTGGGGCTCGCCGTTCTTCCGGCTCGTGAAGGACAACGCCGGGGTGTTCGCCGCCCAGCCGGAGGCCGTGCACAGGGGCGCGCTGGAGGCGTACATCGGCACGGCGAGCCACCGGGGTCTCACCGCCGAGCAGCTCGGCACGCTCACTGCACCGTGGCTCACCGCCGAGGGCCAGCAGGCGTTCTACCGGCAGATCGCCGCGGCGGACGAGCGGTTCACCGACGAGATCCAGGACAGGTACGGCGAGCTCGACCTGCCGGTGAAGGTGATCTGGGGACGCGAGGACGGCTGGGTCCCGGTCGACCGCGGCGTCGCGCTGGCCAACTGCATCACCGGCGCCGAGCTCGACGTCGTCGACGGCGCCGGGCACCTCGTCCAGTACGACGCGCCGGTGCGGCTCGCCACCTCGCTGTACCGGTGGCTCACCGCCACAGCGTAGTCCGCTCTATCGGAGAGGAACGGATGAACAAGCTCGGCATCCACGCACTCGTCTGGGTCGGCGGGTGGAGCGAGCCCGAGGCGCGGTACGCGATAGAGCAGACGGCGTCCGCGGGGTACGACCTGATCGAGATCCCGGTGCTCGACCCGTCGTCGGTCGACCCGGCCATGACACGGGCGCTGCTCGACGAGCACGGGCTGGAGGCGACGTGCTCACTGGGCCTGCGCTTCGACGCGGACGTGTCGAGCAGCGACGCGGAGATCGTGCGCCGCGGCGAGGACCTGCTGGACGGCGCGCTCGCCGTCGCCCGCGGCGTGGGCTCGACCTACCTCGGCGGCGTGCTCTACTCCGCGCTCGGCAAGTACGCGGCGCCGCTGACCGAGCAGGGCCGGCACAACTGCGTCACGGCGCTGCGCCGGCTCGCCGACAAGGCGGCGGACGCGGGGATCACGCTCGGCCTGGAGATCGTGAACCGGTACGAGACCAACGTGGTCAACACCACCGAGCAGGCTCTCGTGCTGCTCGACGCGATCGGCGCGGACAACGTCGTCGTCCACCTCGACACCTACCACATGAACATCGAGGAGCCGGACTTCGCGACGCCCGTGCGGCAGGCGGGCGCAAGGCTGGGCTACGTGCACGTCGGCGAGAACCACCGCGGCTACCTCGGCACCGGAACGGTCGACTTCCCGGCGTTCTTCGCCGCGTTGGCCGAGCACGGCTACGACGGCGTCGTGACGTTCGAGAGCTTCTCGTCCGCCGTGGTGAACCCGCAGCTCTCGTCCAGCCTGGCGGTGTGGCGCAACCTTTGGAGCGACGGGCCGGATCTCGCCAGGCAGGCCCGCGAGTTCGTGATCGCGGGCCTGACCGCCGCCCGTGCCTGACGTCCTGCTCGGCGTCGACCTCGGCACGAGCGGCGTCAAGGTCGTACTGCTGGACCTCGACGGTCGGGTGCGGGCGGAGGCGAGCCGCGAGTACCCGGTGGAGGTGACGGGTTCAGGCGCCGCGGAGACGCCGCCGGAGTCGTGGTGGGACGCGACGGTGGCGGCAGTGGGCGAGGCGCTCGGCAGCGGCCCGTTCGACGTCGCCGCGGTCGGCGTCGACGGGCAGATGCACGGGCTGGTGCTGGCCGACGCCGACGGCGTGCCCACCCGCCCGGCGGTGCTGTGGCCGGACACCAGGGCGCGTGGCGAGGTGGCCGCGTGGGAGGCGTTGCCCGAGCCGGCGTTGCGGCGGCTCGCGAACCCGCTCGTGCCCGGCATGTTCGGGCCGATGCTGCGGTGGGTGCGTCGCCACGAGCCGGCGGCGTACGAACGGTCGCGGATCGCGTTGCTGCCCAAGGACTGGCTGCGGCACCGGCTGACGGGTGGGTTCGCCACGGACCCGTCGGACGCGTCGGCGACGCTGTTGTGGGACGTGCCGGGCGACGGCTGGGCGCGCGACGTGGCGGCGGCGGTCGGCCTGGACCCGGTGCTGCTCCCGGCCGTGCGCCCGTCGGCCGAGCCGGCCGGCGCGGTGACGGCCGCTGCCGCTTCGGCACTGGGGGTCGACGCCGGCGTGCCGGTCGCGACCGGTGCGGCCGACACGGCGGCGGCGCTGCTCGCGACCGGGCTGACCGACGCCGCCGACCTGCAGATCTCGGTCGGCTCCGGCGCACAGGTGGTGCGGCCGCTGTCCCGTCCGGCGGGCGTCGCACGTCCGCGCACGCACGTCTACCGCGCCGCGACCCCGTCGGGCTGGTACGCGATGGCGGCCGTGCAGAACGCGGGGATCGCCTTGGACTGGGTGCGGCGGGTGCTCGGCCTGTCGTGGGACGAGCTCTACGCCCTGCGGGGCGGGCCGGGCGCGGGCGGCGTCACGTTCGTGCCGTACCTGACGGGCGAACGGTCGCCGGTGCTCGACCCGGACGCGCGCGGCGCCTGGGTCGGCATGGGACTCGCGACCAACCGCTCGGGCCTCGCCCGGGCCGCGGTCGAGGGCGTCGCGTTCGCCGTCCGCCACGCGCTGGAGGCGTTGCCGGGTGACGCACCAGCCGAGGCCCGGCTCACCGGTGGCGGCGCCGCGCTGCCCGCGTTCCGTACGCTGCTCGCCGACGTCCTCGGGATCCCGCTGCGTCCGATGTCGCTGCGCAGCGCGTCCGCCGTCGGCGCCGCCCGGCTCGCCGCCGCGGCCGCGGACCTGCCCGTCCCGGCGACGGCCATCAGCCGGGGCGACCCGGTGTCGCCGTCCGCGCACGCGGGCGGCTACGAGGAGCCGTACCGCCGCTACCTGGACGCCGTCGCGAGGCTGCGCGGCGGCCGTTCCGCGGCTGGCGCCCTACCTCGTCCGGGGTAGCCGGCGAGCCTCCCGTTGCCCCCGGCGTCGAACGCGAGAGGCCTTCGGCGAGACGACGACGCGGCGGCCGGTTCCGTGGATGATCCCTGGAAACGACCGAACGGGGCGATGGCGATGTCCGCGGCAGCATCGGCACGCGGTGTGAACCGCGTGTGGTGGCGGCTGCCGGCACCGGTGCGCAGAGCGGTCCTCGTGCTGCACGTCGTCGTGTCCGCGGCGCTGCTCGGCGAGCTGTGGGGGCTCGTCGTGCTCAACCTGACCGCGACCCTCACCGCGGAGACGGAGCTCGCGCACTCCGCGTACCGCCTGATGGAGCAGCTCATCTTCGAGGGCGGCGCGCCCCTCAGCCTCACCGGTCTCGCCACCGGCGTCGTCCTCGCGCTGAGCAGCCCGTGGGGCCTCCTGCGCAACTACTGGGTGTTCGCCAAGCTGCTGCTGCTCGTCGGCGTGATCCTCGGCGGCGTCCTGTTCTTCACCCCCGCCGACCTCGCCGACGCGACGCGCGACGGTGCCGCCCCGGCCGCGCGGCAGTGGCAGCAGGTCGCCGTCGTCGCCAGCGGGGTCGTCATGCTCGTCGTGGCCACGGCGCTGTCCGTCCTCAAGCCCCGCGGCCGGCTCCCGTGGGCGCGCCGAACGCGAACCTGACCCGCCCGTCCGTGACCACGCAACGGCGGGTCAGCGACGGATGAGCCGGCGGCCGCTGGCCGTGTCTGGAGTCGCGTAGTCCATGCCGTAATGGCGGAACACGCGCTCCTCGTCCTGGCTCGTGAGCTGCTGACCCGGCTTCATCGTCGGCGCCTCGCTGATGACCCCCTGCCCCCAGGCGACGGTGAGCTTGGCCGGCGACGGGGTCACGTTGGCCGCCGGGACGAGCACCTGCTTGTGGGTCAGCGTCCCGGTGCGGACGCAGAGGAACTGCGGCACGTCCGTCTCGGCGTCGTAGTAGACGTCATCGAGCTTGCCCAGCTTCTCGCCGTTGTTGAGATAGACGTCGTGCCCGCGCCACTCGCCGACGTTCGATAGAACGCTCACCCGGTACCCCCTAGACTCACCGGAACCTCACTCCGTAGCGCCAAAGCGTAGTCGCTCGGCCCGCGGCAGGCGGCCGACGACCAGCCCGTGGGAGTGCTCGATCATCTCGCGGACCTCGTCACCGGGTACCGAGCCGTCGAGGTCGACGGTGTTCCAGTGCCGCTTGTTCGTGTGGTACCCGGGCCGGACGGCCGGGTAGCGGGCCCGCAGCTCGAGCGCGAGATCCGGGTCGCACTTGAGGGTCACCGTCCCCTGGTCCCCCTCGAGCCAGACGAGTGCGAACATCCGCCCGCCGACCTTGAACACCGCGACGCCGTCACCGAACGGGTAGTCCTCCGCCGCTCCCGGCAGCCGGCCGCAGAGATCGAGGACGTCGTCTCGGGTCATGCCCACACCGTAGACGCCCGGCCGCCCGTGCGTCAGCGCCCGGCGCGGATGCGGCGGACGCCGCCGGCGCCCGTGCCGCCCGCGGCCTCGGACCTGGCACGACGACGCGGTGTCAGACGGGTGCGAGCGCCGTCCCGATGACGTGCGGCGTCGTCGGCAGCGTGAACCGCTCGTCCGGGAACCGCAGCCGGCGCACCGCGGAGACGGTGAAGCCGGCGGCGGTGATCAGCCCGACCGTGTCGGTGGCGGTGTGGCAGCCGCCCATCAGGTGCGGCCAGAGGGTCGCGTCGACGAGCCGCTGGACGCGCCGCAACCCAGGCGTGTCGGCGACGGTGTGCTCGAGGAACCGCACCACTCCGTCGGGGCGCAGCACCCTCCGCAGTTCGGCGAGCGCGGCCGGACGGTCGTCGAGCGAGCACATCACCTGGCAGAGCACGGCCGCGTCGACGCTGCGGTCGGCGAGCGGCAACCGTTCCGCCGTGCCCGGCCGCACGTGTACCGGCACCGGTGCCCGGACGGCTGCCCGCTCGGCGACACCGCGCAGGTACGCCTCGGGTTCCACGGCCACCACACGGTGGACGTCCGTCGGGTAGTGCGTGAAGTTCAGCCCGTTGCCCGCACCGACCTCCACGATCTCGCCGCGCAGGCCGGCGAGCAGCTCGGCACGCAGCGCGGCCATGCCGCCCGCGTCCATGCTCGGGCTGACCCGCGCGTAGAAGCGGCTGAACAGCGGCCGCGGCCGGCGGGTCACCAGGTCACCGGGAGCGCGGTGAGGCCACCGGTCAGCACGCCCCGGCGGACGGTGAGCTCCTCCACGGGCACGGCGAGACGCATCGCCGGGAAGCGCTGCACGAGCCGACCCAGGGCGACCTCGAGCTCGACGCGGGCGAGCGGGGCGCCGAGGCAGTACCGCGCACCGTGGCCGAAGGTGAGGTGCTGGCCCGCGGCGTCCCGCCTGACCTCGAAGCGGTCCGGTTCGGCGAAGGCACGGGCGTCGTGGTTGGCGGCACCGGTGTCGAAGAGCACCAGATCTCCGGCGCGGACGGTCGTGCCGTCGATGTCGACGTCGACCCGGGTGTAGCGGGGGATGCCGTTGCCGCCCGTTCCCGACGCCCGGAGGACCTCCTCGACCGCGCCCCGGATCAGGCCGGGATCGTCCCGCAGCGCGCGCCAGGACTCCGCATGGGTGAGCAGGAGCAGTGCACCGTAACCGAGCTGGACGACGGTGGTCTCGTGCCCGGCGAACAGCAACGACATCGACAGCATCGCGATCTCGTCGTCGCCGAGCCCGTCCACGGCACAGAGCCTGGAGATCACGTCGTCGCCCGGCTCGGCCCGCTTGCGCGAGACGAGCCGCAGGCCGTACTCGAACAGGCTCCCGAGCCCCTGCTCGGAACGCCGCCGGTCGACCGTGTCCCCCGCGGCGGTGGTCCAGCCGCGGAACTCCTCGCGGTCCTCGTAAGGGACGCCGAGCAGCTCGCAGATCACCAGGATCGGCAACGGCAGCGCGAGGCCCGCGTGCAGGTCCGCCGGCCGGGACGCGCCGGCGAGGTCGTCGAGCAGTTCGGCGGTGAGCGCCTCGAGCCGCGGCCGGAACGCACGCATACGTGCCGGCGTGAAGTGCGGCCGGAGCAGCGCACGCATCCGCGCATGGTCGGCCCGCTCGGTCTCGAAGTTCCCGAGCGGCCCACCGAACAGGACCGACTCGCCCGTCCTGGCCGCGTGCTCCGGGTCCGGGTGCGACCGGCCGAACCGGTCGTCGTCCAGCAGCCGGCGGACGGTGTCGTACCCGGTGACCAGGTACGCGTCGTCGCCGGTCACGGTGCGCACCTCGTGGACGTCACCGTCGGCCTGCAGCGCGCGCAACCCCGGCGGCGCCTGCAGCAGTCCGGCCGGTTCGAAGGGCAGCTGTGTCGCCACCAAGCCTCCTCGACTCACGTTTGTACACTTACAGATAAACAACCGTATGCGTATACTCTGGGATTGACAAGAGGCGGACGGGCGGGCATGCGAGCGACGGACACGGGCACCGGGCCGGTGCGGCGCATGCACCGGGCCGAGCGCCGCGCCCAGATCCTCGAGGCGGCGACCCGCGCCTTCGCCCGCACCGGGTTCGCCCACACGAGCCTCGACGACATCGCGGCCGAGGCCGGCATCACCCGCGTGCTGCTGTACCGGCACTTCGACTCGAAGGCCGACCTCTACCGCGCGGCGCTCGACCGCATCTGCACCCGCCTCGCCGAGACCGTCCACACCGACGAGCTCGACAGCGAGTCGCTGCCCGCGCTGGTGCACGCCGCGGCCGCGGATCCGGACGGGTTCCGGCTACTGTTCCGGCACGCCGCCAGGGAGCCGGAGTTCCGCGAGTTCACCGACGCGCTGACGGCCCGCTCGACGGAGATCGCCCGCCGCGGGCTCGCCCGGGACGTGCCACCAGGGCCGTGGCTCGAGTGGGCGGCCGGCATCGTGCCGACGTTCACGATCGAGGCGGTCATCAGCTGGCTCGATGCCGGCGCCCCCGACCCCGACCTCGCCGCCGCGCGGATCGGCACGGCGATCGACGGCATCGTCCGGGCCGCGCACTCCGGCTGACGCTCACCCCTGGCGCAGCCCGGCGAGCACCCGCTCGAGCACCGTCGCGAACGTGGCGAGTTCCGCCTCGGACGTGCCGGCGAACAGCCGCGCGGTGCCGTCGTCGCGGTCGGCGCCCCACCCGGCGGCGAGCTTCCGACCCCGCTCGGTGAGCGAGACGAGCACCGCACGCCGGTCGGCCGGGTGCCTGCTGCGGCCCACGAAGCCTGCCTCTTCGAGGGCGTCCACGAGGCCGGTGACATTGCGGGGGGTGCAGTCGAGCAGCTCGCTGAGCCGACGCTGGGTGAGCCGACCATGGTGGTGGAGCAGCCAGATGACCTCACCTCTGGCCGGAGTGAGCCCGTTGTCGGCCAGACGACGGTTCATCAGGTCACCGAGCACCGCCGCCAGCTCGAACAGCCGGTCCACGACGTCGGCCTCCGCGGCTTCCACTGGACATCTCCTGCAATAGTGAAGTTAACTACACTATGTTGCACGCTACCCAATCCGGTCCACACCCTACCCCGAGGAGACGGCGATGACTGTGCGCCACGAGACCACCGCCGTCCGCGGACACCGCCCGTGGACCGCGCGCCCGCTCTGGCAGATCGGTCTCGGTTCGGCGGTGCTCGCCGCGGGCGCGAGCCTCCTCGTCTACGCGATCGCCCGGGCGGTCGGCGTGCCGATGGAGCTGACCGAGGTGTTCGAGGACCAGTTCAGGCGAATGCCGGTGCAGAACATGGCGTTTGCGGCCCTGCTCGACGGAGGGATGAGCGGGACCGTGCTCGCCGTCTTGTGCCGGCGGTGGGCCAGGCGCCCCCGGTTGTACTTCCTCGTCCTCACCGGCATCGGCTTTCTCGCCTCGTTCGTCCTGCCCATCGTCAGCGACGCCACCACCGCGACGAAGGTCGCCCTGTCGATCGGCCACGTCGTCGTCGCGGCCATCATCGTCCCGGCGCTGGCGGCGGCCCTGCCACGCGGCACGACGCGACTCGGTTAGTCATCCCCCGAACCAGCGGACCGGCGCAGGGGTGCACCTCGAACGCGTCTTGACAAATGATGTGACATTGCGATGATGTGTTGATGCGATGGGATGAGCGCGATCTCGACGAGGGTCCGGTGCCCCTGTGGTTCCAGATCAGCGAGCGGCTGCGCACCGCCATCGCGGAGGGTGAGTTCGCGAGCGGCGACACACTGCCCCCGGAGTCCGCTCTGATGCGGCGTTTCGGGGTGAGCCGGACCACGGCCCGGGCGGCGCTCAACCGGCTCACCAGCGACGGGCTGGTGAAGCGCAAGGCCGGGCGTGGGACCACGGTGCTGCCGCCGAAGGTCGACCAGCCGCTGAACCTGCTCGCCTCGTTCGCCGAGGACATGAAGGCGCGCGGCCTGGCGCCGAGCTACCGGACGCTCGACGTCGCCGTCGTCCGGCTCCCGGGCGAGGCCGCGTCGGCCCTCGGCGTCAACCGCGGCACGCGGGCGGTCAGCGTCGACCGGCTGCTGCTCGCCGACGACTTGCCGATCGCGTCGAGCCAGTCCTGGCTGGAGCCCGGCGTCGTCGCGCCTCGTGCCCGACCCGACGAGCGGACGCTCGACGAGACCTCGCTCTACCGCTGGATCGAGGACACGACCGGCGTCCGCATCGCCCGCGGCGAGGAGTACATCGAAGCGGGCGTCGCTGGCACGGCCATCGCCGAACGGCTCGAGGTGACACCGGACAGCCCGGTGCTGATCGCGCGGCGGCTGTCGCGCGCCGTCGACTCCAGGCCGGTCGAGTACGTCGTGCTCCACTACCGTGCCGACCGGTACCGCTTCCGCGTCGAGTTGGCCCGCCCGTGACGACTTCGACCGTGCTCGTCGCCGGTGACGCCAGCTGGGACGTCACCACGCGGGTGGACCACGTCCCCGGGCCCGACGAGAAGGTCTTCACCTCTCAGCTGGTCGAGGACGTGGGCGGCGTCGCGACGAACGCCGCCGTGGCGGCCGCGCTGGCCGGGGCCGCCGTGCGTCTCGCCACCGCCGTCGGCGACGACCGGGCGGGCGGCGACTGCATGCGCAGGCTGGGCGAGCGCCAGGTCACCGTCGACGCGCAGGTCTCCGGCGTCACCACACGCGTTTTCATCGTGCTCGACCGCGCCGGCGAGAAGCGGTTGATCCTCACGCCGGGCTCCCGCATGTATCCCCCGGAGAGCTACTGCGAGAGCGTCGACCTCACGGGCGTCTCGTGGCTGCACACCGCCGCGTACGACCGGGCCGCCTCCACCGTGCTCGTCGGCCGCTGCCGAGGCGCCGGGATCCCCTGGTCGCTCGACCTCGAGCCCGCCACGCTAGTCGACGGCGTGACCGCGCTCGCCCCCGTCCTGGACGGTGCGTCGGTCGTGTTCTGCAACGAGCGTGCCACGCACCTCCTCGGCGACCATCCGGTCGCCGCCCTGCGTGCGCTCGGCGTGCGGACGGTCGTGCTGACCAGGGGGCGACAGGGCGCGGACCTGTCGGACGGAGCACGGACCGAACGCGTCGCGGCACCGCGGCTCGCCGAGGTCGTCGACACGACCGGGGCGGGTGACTGCCTGGCCGGGTCGTTCGTCGCGCAGGTGAGCAACGGCGCCCGGCCCGAAGACGCGCTCGCCTACGCCGTGACCGCCGCATCACTGAGCTGCACCGCGCTCGGCGGGCAGTCCGCCTACCCGTCCGGTGCCGTGGTCCGCGCCGCACTCGCCCGATCCGAAGCCGACCGAGGAGTAGCCACGTCATGACCAATGCGGGGGTTCTGCCACCCAAGCCGAACGCGCTGCGCACCCTGTTCGCCGCGGACAAGCCGGTGATCGGCGTCATCCACCTGCCGCCGCTGCCCGGGGCGCCGAGGTACGAGGGCACGTCCGTCACCGAGATCTACAAGGCAGCGGCGCGGGACGCGCAGGCCCTGGCCGACGGCGGGATCGACGGCATCATGGTCGAGAACGCCAGCGACATGCCGTTCTCGCGACCGGAGGACGTCGGGCCGGAGACGGTCGCCGCGCTCACGGCCGCGTGCCTGGAGATCCGGGCCACGGTCGACGTCCCGCTCGGCATCACCTGCGTGGCGAACGCCGTCATCCCCGCGCTGGCCGTGGCCAAGGCGGTCGACGCCCGATGGGTCCGCGCGAACCAGTGGGTGAACGCGTACGTGGCCAACGAAGGACTGCTCGACGGCCCCGCTCCGCGGGCGTTGCGCTACCGGCGCGCCATCGACGCGATGGGCGTGTTCGTCCTCGCCGACGTGCACGTGAAGTTCGGCGCGCATGCCATCACCGCGGACCGGAGCGTCACCGAGCAGGCGACCGACGCCGAGTGGTTCGACGCCGACGTCCTCGTGGCCACCGGCACGAGGACCGGTTCACCCACCGCACCCGACGAGGTGGAGGAGGTCCGGGCGGGCACGAGGCTTCCCGTGATCGTGGGTTCCGGATTCGACCCGGAGCAGGTCGACCGTCTGCTCGCGATCGCCGACGGCGCGATCGTCGGTCAGTGGCTCAAGCGGGACGGCCTCTGGTGGAACCCGGTGGACCCGGCGAGGGTGGACCGGTTGATGTCGGCCGTCCGCGAGTTCCGGCAGGGCACATGAGCTCGCTCACCGCCCCGACCGAGGTCTTCGCAGCCGAGACGGACGGCCGCTGCGCCGTGGTGTTCCTCGCGCGACTGCGCCACCTGGAAGGGCCGTCGGTACGCCGCCGGCACGGCGAACGCGTGGCCGAGCAGCTGGACCGCATGGCGGACGCGGGCTGGTCGCTCTCGGTCGACCACGTCTTCGGCGGTGACAACGCCCCGACGGGCTACGCGAGCGGCTTCGCCCACGACGTCGACGTCGTGGGCGCGTTCGAGGCGCCGAACGCGGCCGAGGCGCTCGAGGGCACCGTCGCCCTGGAGGACGCCGGCTGGGCGGCGTTGGCGCGCACCGAGTGGCTGCTCGGCGTCCGCGAGTTCGCGCCGACCCCTGCCGAGCACGGCGACCGGCCCTGGGGGTTCGTCGCGCTGTGGCAGTGGAACGACGCATGGCAGGCCGCGTCCGCCGACGAGGTCCGCGCCTACGACGCCGACTGCGACGTCGCGTTCCGGCACGACCTCGACGCCGGCGCCCGCATCGCGGGCCGGCATCGCCTCGACTGGGCGAGCCGGTGGCACCACGTCGGAATCTGGGAGACCCCGACGTTCGCCATGCTCGACCGCGCCATGCGCGATCACGAGCGCGTCGCCGATTTCGCGTTCACGACATCCCGTCACTACGTCGGCCGGCGCGCCCCGCTCGTCGACCTGCTCGTGGAGGGCCACCATGCCTGACGTCGCCTGGATCCACTACAGCCGACCGCGGACCGCCTGGTACCGACTCGACGAGAGCGCCCAGAAGGAGCACAGGGAACGCTTCGACGCGGCGCGTGCGGCCAGCCGCGCGAGCGGTGGCCGTGCGCACGGCACGTTCTTCGTCAGGGGACAGAGCGACTACTCGCGGGTCGAGATCTGGACGTTCCCCGACGCCGACGCGGCGTTCGGCCACTGGTCACGGCTCGTGGACGCGGGATACGCCCGCTGGTTCGAGTCGGCCAACAGTGTCGGCCTGCGCGACGAGGAGGCGGACGCATGACCGGGACAGCCCCCGTGCCGGCCCCTCGACAGGCGAAGGTCCGAGCCATGGAGGGCGGGTCATGACCGGCACACCGCTGCTCGAAGCGCGCGGCATCGTCCGAAGGTTCGGGCACGTGCAGGCGCTCGACCACGCCGAGTTCACCGTGTACCCCGGCGAGATCTGCGCGCTCATCGGCGACAACGGCGCCGGCAAGTCGACGCTCGTGAAGATCCTCTCCGGCACCGACCGCCCGGACGCCGGCGAGATCCGGCTCGACGGCCGTCCCGTCGAGCTCCTGACCCCGGCACACGCCCAGTCGCTCGGCATCGCCACGGTGTACCAGGACCTCGCGCTCGCGCCCGAGCTGGCGGCCGCACAGAACCTCTTCCTCGGCCGCGAGGTGGTGCGGCGCGGCCTGCTGGGAGCCCTGGGCTTCGTGGACCGCAAGACCATGCGGCGGATCGCCGTCGAGCAGTTCGCCCGGCTGGGCATCACGCTGCGTTCGCCCGACGTGCCGGTGGCGTCGCTGTCCGGCGGCCAACGCCAGTCGATCGCCATCGCCCGCGCCGCCATGTGGGTCGACAAGGTCGTCTTCATGGACGAGCCGACCGCGGCGCTCGGCGTCGTGCAGACCGAACGCGTCCTGCGGCTCATCAAATCGGTGCGGGACAACGGCATCGCCGTCGTCCTGGTCAGCCACAACATGCCGCAGGTCCTCGACGTCGCCGACCGGATAGAGGTCCTCCGACTCGGCCGCCGGGTCGCGACGTTCCGGCGTGGAGAGGCGCAGGTCGACGACCTCGTCAGGGCCATGACGAGCGGGGGCACGGGCGAGGGAGCGGCAGCATGACCGTCTCGGACCACCAGGTCACCACCGAAGCGGGCGTCGACCGCACGGCGCCCGAGAGCTTCACCACGCGATGGAGCCGCCGGCTCGGCGGTGGCTGGATCTTCCTTTTGCTGATCGCCCTCGCGGCGTTCTTCACGGTGTTGCGGCCGGGCCAGTTCGCCACCGTCTACAACGTCTCGACCCTCGCCGTCGACGCGGCGATCCTGTTGGTCCTCGCCGTGGGCCAGACGTTCGTCATCATCACGGCCGGCATCGACCTGTCCGTCGGCTCGGTGCTCGTGTTCTCGTCGGTGGTCGCGGCGAAGCTCATGCTCGCGTTGTCCGGCGGCAAGGGCACCGAGTACGGCACCACGAACGCCGGGTGGTGGATCATCGCCGTCGGCACCGTCGTCGCGGTCGCGTGCGGTGCGGCCTGGGGACTGCTCAACGGCGTGCTCATCGCGATCGCCCGCGTACCCGCCCTCATCGTCACCCTGGGCACGATGGGCATGGCGCTCGGGTTCGCCCAGCTCATCACCGACGGCGAGGACGTCCGTGCCGTACCCGACCGCCTGGTCGGCTTCGTCGGTACCGGCAAGATCGCCGGCATCCCCACGCTGGTCGTCATCGGTGCGGTCATCACCGTGCTCGCGGCGGTCTGGTTGCATCTCACCAGGTTCGGCGAACGCACCTACGCCGTCGGATCGAACAGCGAGGCGGCCCGGCGCGCCGGCATCCCGGTGCGGTCGCAACTGGTGCGGGTCTACGTCCTCTGCGGCGCGCTCGGCGGCGTCGCCGGGGTCATGTCCATCGCCCGGTTCGCAACGACCACCATCGGCGGCCACACCGCCGACAACCTCTCCACTATCTCCGCGGTGGTGTTGGGCGGAACCAGCCTGTTCGGCGGCATCGGCAGCATCGTCGGAACCGTCGTCGGCGTGTTCATCCCCGTGATCCTCCTGAACGGCTTCGTCATCCTCGGCATCCCGCCGTTCTGGCAGACGGTCGCCATGGGCGCCGTACTCGTCCTCGCCGTCTTCGTCGACCAGCTCAAGCGTCGCAGGCGCCAACGCGCCTAGATCACCTCCAAGGAGGTCCGTCATGACCCATCGTCTTCCGATCGCACTCGCGGCCGTGGCCGTCATCGGCATCGCCGGGTGCTCCTCGGGCACCACGCCGTCCGCGAAGGAGGCGAAGATGCCCGACAACAAGAACCTGGCACTCGTGTTGGGCGTCAAGGGCAGCCCCTTCTACCAGGCGCTGCAGTGCGGCGCCCAGGCCGAGGCGAAGAAGCTCGGCGTCTCGCTGAAGGTGTCCGCGCCGGACCAGTTCGCGGCCGACTCGCAGATCCCCGTCGTCAACGCAGTCCGCGCCCAGAACCCGGCCGTCGCCGCCGTCGTCCCGACGGACGCGCAGGCGCTCGTCCCGCCCGTCCGCCAGCTGACCCAGGCCGGCACCAGGGTCATCACCGTCGACCAGACCCTGGCCGACGCGAAGCTGCCGATGTCGCAGGTGCTCACCGACAACAGCCACGGTGGCGCGATGGCCGCCGACGAGATGAACAAGCTGTTGGGCGGCAAGGGGAAGGTGCTCGTCATCACCCAGCCGCCGGGCTCGACCGCGCAGGACCAGCGGACCAAGGGCTTCGTGGACCAGCTCAAGAAGTACAAGGGAATCAAGTACCTCGGGGCGCAGTACCAGTCCGACGACCCGCAGAAGGCGGCCCAGATCATCACCTCGACGCTGTCCGCCCACCCCGATCTCTCGGGTGTCTTCGCCACCAACGACCAGGGTGCGATCGGCGCGGTCACGGGTCTGAAGCAGGCCAAGGCGACCAAGAAGGTCAAGCTCATCGCGTACGACGCCGCGACCGCCGAGGTCAACGCATTGAAGAACGGGACCATCTCCGCGCTCATCGCGCAGAACCCGACCCAGGAGGGTCAGGTCACCGTCCAGCTCGCCAGCAAGCTGATGAAGGGGCAGTCGGTGCCGAAGACCAAGCTCACCCAGCTCGTCACCATCACTGCCGGCGAGAACGCCAAGGCAGACAAGTACGAGTACCGCTCCACGTGCTGAGGATCAGGGCATGACCGACGCGGCTCCGGGAGTGGCGGTCCGCACCGTGGCCGGCGTACGCAGGTTCGACCCGGACGCCGGCCACGTCCTGCCGCACGAGCACATCTGGATCGACCTGCGCGTCTGGTGGGAGCGCGACGACCCGTGGGGGCTGCACGACGAGCCGCCGCTCGAGCGGGCCCTGGACGAGGTCCGGCGGCGCCCGCAGGCGACCGTCCGGGAGAACCTCGTCCTCGCCGACTGGTACCTCGCCGCCGCCGAACTCGGCGAGGCGCGCGAGCACGGCTGCCAGCTGGTGGTCGACCTGACCGTCGACGGGCTCGACCCACGTCCGTCGATCGCGATCAAGGCCGCCAACCTGGCGGGCCTCGACCTCGTCGTCGGCGTCGGCCGGTACCTGGCCGAGGCGCTGCCGCCACGGGAGCTCGACCGATCCGTCGGCGAGCTCGTGGACGAGTGGGTGCGGCGCGCGGAGGAAGGGATCGACGGCGCGACCGTCGGCGTCATCGGCGAGATCGGCACGGGCGAGCAGCTCGCCCCTCCCGAGATCACGTCACTGCGCGCGGCCGCGCGCACGCAACAGGCGACCGGCCTCGCGATCAACGTGCACGTGCACCCGTATGCCAGGACCGCGCTCGACGCGCTCCGGATCCTCGACGCCGAGGGCGCCGACCTCGGCCGCGTCGCGATCAGCCACTGCGACGCCATGACCGACACGGACTGGCTGCTGTCCCTGCTCGCCACCGGCTGCTACGTCGAGTTCGACCAGCTCGGCACCGGACCCTCGCGCCTGATCCAGGACCGCGGTTACCCGTCCGACGAGGACCGGCTGGACCTGGTCGAGAGGCTGGTGGACGCGGGCCATGCGGACCGGCTGCTGCTGTCGCACGACATCTGCATGCGCAACTCGCTGCGGCGGTACGGCGGCTGGGGTTACGCACACCTGGGCGCGACCCTGCTCCCGCGTATGCGCGATCGCCTCGGCGAGGAACTGGCCGCCCGCATCACCGCGCACAACCCGCTGCGCCTGCTCAGCTACCCGGCCATCTGACCACCCCCGACCCCTCCATGATCATGAAGAGATCGGGTCGCCCTGGTGACCTGGAACCTTCATGATCATGGAGGGCAGGCGGCGCAGCGTCGTCAGTCGTCGGCGAGGCGGCGCCAGAAGCGCAGGGCGGCGCGCTCCATCTCCAGGCCGAGCTCCAAAGTGATCATCCGATTGGCGACGCCGGGGACGTCGCCGTAGCGGCGCCGCATGTCGCGGTAGACGGCGATGCGCTCCTCGTGCTGTTTCACCTGGGCGCGGGCCAGGTTGCGGACGTCCTCCGGCTCACCCACCTCGTTGAAGAAGAGCTTGAGCTCCGCGATGTCGCGCATCTGGAAGTGCTCGTTCGTCGGCTCCGCGAGCCACTTGCGCAGCGACGCCCGCCCCGCCTCGGTGATGTCGTAGGTCCTGCGGCGCCGGCCCGAGTCCTCCTCCGACGCCTCGAGCAGGCCGAGCCGTACCAGGCGCTGCGGTTCCGAGTAGAGCTGCGCGTGCGGGAACTGCCAGAAGTACCCGATCGACCTCGCGACAGCGCGCTTGAGGTCGTACGACGTGGAGGGCCCACGCAACGCGATCATGCCGAGCACCACGTACGAGGTGGCAGACAGCCTGACCGACGCCATAGTTGTGATCATACGGTACGAAGAGTAAGGTCCGAATCAGATCATCGAGCGGAGGTGGGCGTGGATCTGGCGACGGCCCTGTCGTGGACGGCCGAGCGGTACCCGGCGCGCCGCGCGGTCGGCGGCCCTGCTCCGATGACGTATGCCCAGTGGGACGCGCACACAAACCGGCTCGCGCGGGCGATGGCGGAGCTGGGCGTCCGCCGTGGCGACCGCGTCGTGTTCTCCCTCGCCGGTGGCGAGCCGCTGGCGAGCCTGCACCTGGCCGCGCAGAAGCTCGGTGCGACGTCCGTGCCGCTGTCCACGCGGTTCGGCCCGGACGAGCTCGCCTACTGCCTTTCCGACGCCTCACCGGCGCTGCTCGTGAGCGACGAGTCCACGCGCGACCGCCTTCCCTCCGACGTGCCGTGCCGGCACCGCGACGTCGCGGAGGTCGCCGAGCTGGCCCGCCCCCAGGTGGAGGCACCGCCACCGGAACGCCCGGACGAGACCGACATCAGCGTCATGCTCTACACGTCCGGCACCACCGGCCGGCCGAAGGGTGTGCCGCGCAGTCACCGTGCCGAGCACACGGCCGCAGTCGCCCATCTCGTGCAGACGCAGCACCGGCCCGGCGAGGTCACCCTGGGCGTCATGCCGATGTTCCACACGATGGGGTTGCGCAGCCTGCTCGCCTCGATCGTGGCGGCGGGCACCTGGGTGCCGCAGGCCAGGTTCGACGCGGCCGAGTCGCTGGACCTCATCCGGTCCGAGGGCGTCGGCGCGCTCTACCTGGTGCCGACGATCTACTGGGCGCTGCTGCACACCGGCGAGCTCGGCCGTGCCACGAGCGTGCGGCGGCTGGCGTACGCGGGCGCGCCGATGGTGCCGGCCCTCGCCGAACGGCTCGTCGACGAGCTGCACCCGGAGGCGTTCGTCAACCACTTCGGATCCACCGAGATCTACACGTTCACCATCGGCCCGGACGGCGCGGCGAAGCCCGGTTGCGCGGGCCGCGCCGGCGTCTTCTCCCGGGTCCGCCTGGTGTCACCTGAGACCGGTGCGAGCCCGGACGACGTCGTCGCACACGGCGAACAGGGCCAGGTCGTGGTGTCGATGGAGAGCCCCGAGGCGTTCGCCGGCTACTGGCACCGCCCGGACGCCGACGCGAAGGCCATCCGCGACGGCTGGTACTTCACCGGCGACCTCGCCGTCGAGGACGAGGACGGCGACCTGTGGGTGTCCGGCCGCGTCGACGACATGATCAACTCTGGCGGCGAGAACATCTACCCGGACGAGATCGAGGCCGCGCTCGCCCGCTGCCCGGCCGTCGACGACATCTGCGTGGTCGGGTTGCCGGACGAACGGTGGGGTTCGGCCGTCACGGCGTTCATCGTGCCGGTGGCCGGGCTCGACCCGGACGACGCGGTCGCGCAGGTGACGGCGTACGCGCGCGACGGCTCCGGTCTGCCTTCGCTGAAGCGGCCGAAGCGCGTCATCGCGGTCCCGGAGATCCCGAAGTCTGCCGTGGGCAAGATCCTGCGGCGGACGCTCGTCGCCGGCGACTACAAGCCGCTCGCCGAACGCGGTGGCGAGGCGCATGGCTGACCCGCGCTGGACGCCGAGCCGCGACGAGGACGCGGCACTCGTCTGCGGCAGGGGCGGCTTCCTCGACGACCTCGACCCCGTGCCGGGCACGCTGGTCGCGGCCGTCGTCCGCAGCCCGCACCCGCACGCGCGCATCCGCGCCGTCGACCTGGACCGGGCGCGCCGGCATCCCGGTGTCGCCGCGGTCGTCGGGCCGGAGGAGGTGCGGGCGGCGTTGCGCCCCTTCCCGCTCTCGGTGCCCACGCCGATGCCCTACCTGCCCACCGGCGTCGACAAGGTGCGCTACGTCGGCGAGCCGGTGGCGGTCGTCGTCGCCGCCGACAGGTACGTCGCCGAGGACGCCGCCGAGCTGGTGAGCGTCGACTACGAGCCCGTCGCCGCCGTCGTCGACACGCGCGCGGCGCTCGCCGACGGCGCGCCGCTGCTGCACGAGGACGCCGGCACGAACGTCGCCACCGACCGCACATTCACCTTCGGCGAGCTGGACACCGCGTTCGACCGCGCGGCGCACGTCGTCTCCTGTGAGTACGACTTCCCGCGGTACTCGTCCGTGCCGATGGAGTGCTACAGCGTCGTCGCGCAGTGGCGCGAAGGCGGCGCCGGCCCCGAGGTCGAGGCGTGGGCCAACTTCCACGGCCCGTTCACCATGGTGCCGGTGATGGCCGGCGCCCTCGGCATCCCCACGTCTCGGCTGCGGCTGCACGTACCGGCGGACATCGGCGGCAGCTTCGGCATCAAGTCGGCGGTCTACCCGTACGTGACGCTGATGGCCTTGGCCAGCAAGCACTCCGGCACACCGGTGCGGTGGACCGAGGACCGCGTCGAGCACCTGCTCGCCAGCTCCGCGGGCGCCGACCGCGTCATGCGGTGCGACGCCGCCGTCGACCGCGACGGGCGCGTCACCGCCCTGCGCGTCGACCTCGTCGACAACGTCGGCGCGTACCTGCGGCCGCCCGAGCCCAGCACGCTCTACCGCTGCTTCGGCAACATCACCGGGCCGTACCGCATCCGTGACGTCGAGATCCGCGCCCGGGCCGTCGTCACGAACAAGGCGCCCACCGGGTTGAACCGCGGCTTCGGCGGCCAGCAGCTCTACTTCGGGCTGGAGCGGCTGATGGACGCCGTGGCGGCACGGTGCGGGCTCGACGTCGTCGAGGTGCGGCGCCGCAACCTGATCGCCGCCGACGCGTTCCCGTACACGACGCCCACCGGCGGCGTGTACGACTCGGGTGACTACGACAAGGCGCTGCAGCTCGCGCTCGACAACGCCGATCTCGCCGGGCTGCGGCAGCGGCAGGAACGCGCGCGTGCGCAAGGCCGGCTCTACGGTATCGGCGTCGCGACGATCGTCGACCCGTCCGCCACCAACATCGGCTACGTCGGCCTCGCGACGCCTCCGGACCAACGCAGGCCAGGCCGCGACAAGTCCGGGTCCACCGAGCACGTGCGGGTCTCGGTCGACATGCAGGGCGTCGTCACGGTCATGCTCGGCAGCGTGCCGCAGGGTCAGGGCCACGCGACCGTCGCGCGGCGCATCGTCGCCGACCGCCTCGGCCTGCCCGTCGAACAGGTGCGCGCCGTCGTCGACATGGACACCTCCGTGACGCCGTGGACGCTCACGTCCGGCAGCTATTCGTCGCGGTTCGCGCCGCTCGTCACCAGCGCCGTCGTCACCGCCACCGACCGCATCGCCGACACGGTGCGCGTGGCCGGTGGGGTGATGCTCGGCGTCCCCGCCGACGAGCTGGAGCTGGCCGACGGCTCCGTCCGGCACCGCGACGACCCGGCCCGCGCGGTCGCGTTCCGGCACGCCGCCGGGCTCGTGCACTGGGACCCGGGCGCGCTGCCCGAGGGCACGAGCGCACGGCTGTACGAGGAGGCGGCGTTCACGCCGCCGCAGGCGAAGGCGCCGACGCGGGACGACCGCATCAACTCCAGCCTGTGCTACGGCTTCGTCGCCGAGGTCGTGGCGGTGCACATCGACCCGGACACCCTGCAGATCCGCGTCGACCACGTGTCGAGCGTGCACGACGCCGGCACCGTGCTCGACCAGCGCCTGCTCGACGGCCAGGTGCACGGCGCGCTCACGCACGGCCTGGGCGGTGCGCTGTACGAGGAACTGCACTACTCCGAGGCGGGCCAGCCCGTCTCGGCGACGTTCCTCGACTACCTGTGCCCGACCTCCGCCGAGGCAGGCTACGAGCTCGTCACCGACCACGTGGTGTCGCCGTCGCCGCTGACCCCGCTGGGCGCGAAGGGATGCGGCGAGGGCTCGTCGATGAGCTTCCCGGCCGCGCTCGCGAACGCCGTCGCGGACGCCGTCGCGCCCCACGGGGCCGAGATCACGGCGTTGCCGGTGCACGGCAACGTCCTGCACGAACTCATCGACCCACGACGAGAGGAGACGGACACGCATGCCGCTTACCGGAGGTGAGGTCCGGCTCGAGCGCGGTCACGACGGAGCCGTCGCGTACCTGACGCTGGCCAACGGCCCGATGACCATCATCACCTGGGAGATGCGCCGGCGGGTGGCGGAGCGGTTCGCCGAGATCGACCGCGACGACGACGTCCGCGTGGTGGTCATCCGCTCGGCCGGCGAGCACTTCTCGTCCGGTGGTGACATCGCGGGTTTCATGGAGGTCGAGCCGATCGACTTCACCGACCTCGGGCACAACGTCACCGCGGCGTCGCGCAGCCCCAAGCCGGTCATCTGCGCGGTCGACGGCTACTGCTTCGGCGTCGGGCTGGAGCTCGCGCTCTCCTGCGACATCCGGCTCGCCACGTCCCGCAGCCAGTTCGCGCTGCCCGAGATGCGCCTCGGCATGATCCCCGGGAGCGGTGGTACGCAACGGCTCGCGCGCCTCATCGGGTTGAGCCGCGCGAAGTTCCACGTGCTCACGGCGACGCGGATCAAGGCGGACCAGGCGCTGGACTGGGGCCTGGTCGCGGGCCTGTCCGCCGACCGCGACGAGCTCGACGCGGCCACGGAGCAGACGGTCGAGACCATGCTGGGCTTCTCGCCGCTCGCGCTGCGCGCGGGCAAGGAGGTGCTCGACAAGGGTGTCGACGGGCCGCTCTACACCGGCATCGAGCTGGAGCGCAAGGCGTACGCGATGCTGCGGTCGACGCACGACTTCGCGGAGGGCGTCGCGGCGTTCACCGAGAAGCGCGCGCCGAAGTTCCAGGGACGTTGAGGGCAGACAGTTGAAGGCAGCACCGTTCGCGTACGTCCGGCCGACGACGGTCGAGGACGCGGTGACGGCGCTCGCCGAGACCGGCGGCGACGGCAAGGTGCTCGCCGGCGGCCAGTCCCTCGTCCCGGTGCTGGCGATGCGCCTCGGCCGGCCGGGCACCCTCGTCGACGTCAACGCCGTCGCCGGCCTCGACGGGCTGGCGACGACGGGCGACGGCCTGCGCGTGGGCGCGACCGTGCGGCAGCGCAGGCTGGAACACGAGCCGGCCGCACGTGCCGTGCCGCTGCTGGGCATGGCGCTGCCGTTCGTCGGCCACCGCGAGCTGCGCAGCCGCGGCACCGTCTGCGGCAGCCTCGCCCACGCCGACCCGGCGGCGGAACTGCCCGCAGTGGCCTGCTGCCTCGACGCCACGCTCGACGTCACCGGGCCGCGCGGCCGCCGCACCGTGCCGGCGCGGGAGTTCTTCGCGGGCGCGATGACGACCGTGCTCCAGCCGGACGAACTGCTCACCGCCGTGACGTTCCCGGTGGCACGCGCCGGCGAGGGGTTCGGGTTCGCGGAGGTCGCGCGTCGGCACGGGGACTTCGCGCTCGCCGGCGTCGTCGCCCGCGTGCGCGTCGCGGACGGCGACGTGGCCGAGGCGGTGCTCGTCGGGTTCGGCGTCTCCGACCGGCCGGTCACCCGCGACGTCACGGACGTCCTCCGCGCACACGGGACGCAGGCCGGCGCGTTGCGTGACCCGATGACCGATCTCGCCGCCGAGGTCGTCGACACCGCGGGCGACGCCCACGGCTCGACGGCGTACCGGCGCCGGCTGTTCGCCGCGCTCGCCGCTCGCGAGCTCGCCGCCGCATACCGGAAGGGTTCAGAAGCCCGATGACTCCAACGGTTCGGGCAGCCGCTGACGAGACCGTGGAGGTGCGGTTCACCGTCAACGGGACGCCGGCCGCCGTCCGCGTACAGCCCCGGGTGACCCTCGCCGACGCCCTGCGCGAGCAACTCGGCCTCACCGGCACGCACCTCGGCTGCGAGCACGGAGTGTGCGGCATGTGCACGGTGCTCGTCGACGGCGAGGCCGCGCGGTCGTGTCTGCTCTTCGCCGTCCAGTGCGAGGGCGCGGACGTCGTCACGGTGGAGGGACTCGGCACACCGGACGCGCAACACCCCCTGCAGCAGGCGTTCTCACACCACCACGCGCTGCAGTGCGGCTTCTGCACACCGGGCTTCCTGATGAGCTCGTACGACCTCCTCGCGCACCGCCCCGACGTGTCGCCGGACGAGCTTCCCGAGGAGCTGTCCGGGGTGCTGTGCCGGTGCACCGGTTACCGCAACATCGTCGCCGCCGTCGCGGACGTCGCCGCCACCTGTCCGGACGGCGTACCGGAACCGGGGAACCTCGGCGAGCGAGCTCTCGTCGGCCGGCACGCGGGCGACCTGGCGCGGCCGGTACCGGAACCGCAGGAGCGGGACGTACCACCGGAGCCCGTCGAGGTCACCGTCCCGTCCGGCACGCCGACGACGCGGGTGGACGTCTCCGCCCGGATGACCTCGCCGGTCGAGCGGGTGTGGGACGTGCTCAGCGACGTCGAGCGGCTGGCGCCGTGCCTGCCGGGGGCCGAGGTCACCGAGGCGCTCGGCGACGATCGCTACCGGGGACGCGCCCGCGTCTCGCTGGGCCCGATCCGGCTCGCGTTCCACGGAGTCGCCCAGGTGGTCGAGCGCGACGCCGCCCGGCACCTGCTGCACGTCGTCGGCCAGGGCGCGGACGCCGGCGGCAGCCGCACCCAGGCCGACATGCGTATCGCCGTGCACGAGGCCGACGGCGGGACGACGCTGCACGCCGAGGCCGATCTGTTCCTCAGCGGCCGGATCGCGCAGTTCGGCCGTGCGCTCGCCGGGGACGTCAGCCGGCGCATGTTCGAGGAGTTCGCGGCGAGCCTCGACGAGACCGCCCGCACCGGCAGTGCACCCACGCGCCGCCGTGCCGGTCTCCGGCTCGTCGTGGGCACGATGGTCGCCGGCGTCGGCGGCGCCCTGCGGCGCCTGGCACGCCGGGTGCGCCGTCGTCCGCGGTGATCGTCCCGCTCAGAAGAACCAGTTGAACCGGCCGTGGCCGCGCGGGCTGAACTCGCCGAAGCTGCCGCTGTAGAAGGTCAACGGCTCGCCGTCGCGGGCGCAGGTGCGCACGATCCGGCCGAGGTACAGGACGTGGTCGCCGGCGGGGATCTCCTGTTCCGTGGTGCACTCGAGATGCGCCAGTGCGTCCGGCACGACGGGCACCTCGTGCCTGCCGTACTCGAGCGGCAGGCCGGCGAAGTGGTCCACGCCGCCCCTGGCGAACCGGCGCGCGATCTCCTCCTGTCGCGCCGACACGACGGACACCGCGAACGCACCGGCACGGCTCACGGCGTCCGTCGTCCTGGCGTCGGACATCAGGCTGACCAGCAACAACGGCGGATCGAGGGAGACGGACGTGAGCGAGTTGACGGTCATGCCGTGCGGCTCGTCGTCGGCGATCGTCGTGACGACCGCGACGCCGGTGGCGAACCGGCCCATCGTCATCCGCAGGACGTCCGCGCCGATGTCACTCATGTCCGTACGCTAGCGCTCCCTCACCCGGGATAGCGCACCTCGAAGGTCAGGCAGCCCTCGTCGCTGCGCCACGGGCCGTGCTCCATGCCCGGCGGCCGGCAGGCGTACATCCCCGCGGTGAACTTCTCGTTGAGCCGCAGGTCCGTGATCGAACCCTCGAGGACGTACACCTCCTCCCAGAAGTCGTGCGTGAGCGTGCCGTTCGGCGTCGTGTCGCAGCCCGGGTCGAACTTGAGCATGCGCGTGACGACGCCTTCCTTCCCCGAGTCGTCGGAGACGATCACGCGTTCGGTGAGGCCCTCGACGCTGCCCGCGCAGCGGGTGAACTCGATCGGCGACACGTCGAAGAACTCGTGCTCCGGCTTGGCCATCCTGACCTCTCTAGTCGTCGTCCGGGCCGTACGAGGCGAGGAACGCCTCCACCTCGGCGAGCGGCTCCTCGTACCCGAAGTTGCGGTACGCGTACCCCTTCGCGACGAACGGCGCGCCCGCGTAGAACATCTCGTACTGGTGATGCCGCCCGCCGAACTCGCTGCTGACCGCGTCCCACGCCAGCTTGTACAGCTTCACGCGCTCCTCGGCGGGCACTCCCGGCGACTGCACGTACCTGTCGATGTCGGCACGGGTCGCGGGGTTGCGCATCTCCGCCACCGACGACGGCACCTGCAGCACGCCGCCGCCGACGAGGTCGCGGAGGATGGCCAGCACCCTCGGGTACAGCTCGGCCTGCAGGCCCATCGCGCCGTAGAGCGAACGCGCCCGCGGCAGCCAGAGGCCGGAGTCGTCGGGCTCGGCGCAGTACTCGGCGGCCAGCACCGCGGACTCGACGAGCGACACCAGGCCGGCCAGCTCGCCGAGCTTCTCCTGGACGCTGGGGATCCGGTCGACACCGGTCGTCTGCGCGACCTTGCGCGCCAGCCCGGCGAGGAACTGCAGCTTCACCGCGAACCTGATCTGCGCCTGCCAGTTGCCCAGCACGTGCGCACCGGTGGAGAAGAACTGCCGGCGCACGCCGTCGACGTCGCGGCAGACGAAGACGCGGTCCCACGGCACGAACACGTCGTCGAAGACCAGCAGTGCGTCGGTCTCGTCGTACCGGGTGCTGAGCGGGTAGTCGTACCGGCTCGTCGCGCCGGTCGCGTACGGGCGGCGGCAGTAGAGCTTGAGCCCAGGCGTCGCGACGGGGACGACGAAGCCGAGCGCGAAGTCGCGGTCCTCGGGTGTCAGCGGCTTGATGCAGGACACGAAGATCTCGTCGGCCACCGCGCCGCCGGTCGCCAGCATCTGCGCGCCGCGGACGACGATGCCGTCCTCGCGTTCCTCGGCGACGCCGACCTGGATCAGGTCGCCCTCCCAGGCCGACGCGGTGCTGATGCGCGAGACCTGCGGCGGGATGATCGCGTACGAGACGTACAGGCTCTCCCGCAGCATCCGCTCGTAGTACGCCGTGACGCTGCCACTCAGGTCGTGCTCGTCGGTGCGGAACGCCTCGGGGTGCGCGGCGAACGCCGCCATGAACGAGCCGACGTGGTCGGGGCTGCGGCCGACCCAGCCGTGCGTGTGCCGCGCCCACGTCTCGATCGCCTTGCGCCGTGCCACGAGCTGCTCGCGACTGCGCGGAACGGAGTAGACCAGGTTGGCCTGGCCGCCGATCTCCTCGGCGTCGTAGGTCATCCCGTTCGACGGGTCGGCGGCGACGTCGTACAGCTCCGCCATCGTCCGTGTGATCGGCGCGAACGCCGGGTGCTTGGCGACGCTGCTGACGCGCTCGCCGTCGACGTAGACTTCGCGCTCGTCCTCGAGCGCGGCGAGGTACTCGGATCCCTTACGCATCGGTGGCCCTTTGCTTCACATCGTACGAATGGGTCAGGGTGACGGCACTGCCGTCGACGGGCACGGTGAGCGCGAGCCGCCACGACGCCGCCGCGCGGAACGTCCCGCCGATGAGCGGCAACGTCCCGGTGAAGACGACGAGGTCGCCTTCGCCGGTGCCGTCGAGCTCGGCGAACATCCGCGGGAGCAGGTCGCTCGGCGTGCGCAGCGCGGCGACACCGCCGTCCTGGTAGGCGACGCCGTCCGCCTCGGCACGCGCGGACGCGGCGTCCCACCGCGCGTCGAACGCACCCGTCGCCGGGTCTCCAGGCAGCGGCAGCAGCGTCGGGCCGAGTGGCTTCGGGCAGCGTGCCTTCGCCGTGGCGATATCCTCGCGCTCGAGGTCGCGGTCGGTGTGGTCGGAGCCGACACCGAGGTACCAGCGCCCGTCGGTCCGGACGAGCACCGGCTCCACCTCGCCCGAGGTCATCGTCCCGGCGACGTCGACGACGTCGGCAGTGGTGACGAGGTCGGGCGACAGGTCGTAGAACATCGGCACGGAAGGCGGCGCCGGCACGCCGATCGCGGCCAGCTCGTCGATGTGCGCGCGGACGCTCGCCTCGTCGCGGCCGGTGTAGCCCGCCACGACGAGCCGTACGGGACGCAGCCGTACGGACGCGCCGTCGACCGTGCGCAGCTCGAGCTCTGTCATCGGCCCACCCCCTGCCGACGCCGGGACACCGAACTGTGCCGCAGCACGCCGAGGGTGTTGTCCAGGTGCACTCGCACGGCCCGCGTGGCGCGTTCGGCATTGCGGTTACGCAGCGCACGCACGATCGCGCGATGCTCGGTCAGCACTCGTCTCCCCCGGTCCTCGGCGGACGCTACTGCCCGTAGCCCCATCCGCACCTGGCGGTCGCGCAGCGACTCGTAGAAGCTCTCCAGCACCAGGTTTCCCGCGGCCTGCACGATCGTCCGGTGGAACGCGCGGTCGAGGTCGATGAACGCGACCGGGTCGTCGAGCGCGCCCTCCTGCTCGGACACGAGGCCGGTGAGCTCGGCGACGAGGGCGTCCAGCTCCGGGGTGAGCGAGCGGTGCGAGGCCGCGATGCGTTCGACGCTCCACTCCTCGACGACGCAGCGAGCCTCCATGACGTCGGTCACGTCGCGGTCGGAGACCGGCGGCACGTACGCGCCCTTCTTCGGCACGATCTGCACGAGGCCCTCGGCCTCGAGCCGGAGCAGCGCCTCACGCACCGGCGTACGCGACGTACCGGCAGCAGTGGCGACCTCACCCTCGGTCAGGAACGTGCCCTCGGTGCGGGGGAGGCCGGCGATGTGCGTCTTCAGCCAGCGATACGTGCTGTCCTGGGCGTTCACCCTGCGCCCTTGCGTGGGGACTCCCGCATCACTCCTCATAGCGCACATGCATACAACAGGTGTATGACTAGGTGCAAGCGGGGTAACAGGCCGAGAACCGTCGATGTGATCGAGGAGTGCGGCGCGATGGACCTCCACCAGCTGCGATATGTGCTGGCTATCGCGGAGGAAGGGAATTTCACCCGCGCGGCTGCCAAGCTGTACCTCAGCCAGCCGTCGCTGTCCGTGCAGGTGCGCAAGCTGGAGCAGGAGCTCGGCACGCCGCTGTTCGTCCGGCTCGGCCGGCGGGTGGCGCTCACCGCGGCGGGCGACGCGTTCGTCGAGCAGGCCCGCAAGGCGCTGTTCGAGGTCGAGGAGGCGCGCCGCAGGGTGGACGAGGTACGCGGGGTGCGCGCGGGCCGCGTGTCCGTGGGCGTGCTGCCCAGCGTGGCCGCCACCGTGCTGCCGTCCGTGCTGGCGCGGTTCCGGCGACGGCACCCGCGGGTCGAGGTGAACCTCGTCGAGGAGAACGTGTCCCACGACTTCGAGGAGAAGGTGCACGGCGGTCAGCTCGACCTCGCGGTGATCCGCTTGCCCTGTACCCGCGGCGATCTCGAGCGCGAGGTCGTCGTCCGCGAGCCGATGCTCGTGCTGCTCCCTCCCGGACACCGCCTCGCGGGCCGGTCCGAGGTCGAGCTGAGCGAGCTGCGCGACGAGCAGTTCGTCAGCATGAAGCCGACGCACGGCCTGCACGAGCTGCTCGTCCAGGTGTGCGCACGGGCCGGCTTCACGCCGCACATCACCGTGACGACCGGGCAGCTGTCCACGGTCTGGGGCATGGTGCGGGCCGGCGCGGGCGTCGCCGCCCTGCCGCGCATCGCCACGGCACCGGACGTACCGCGTGCGGCCATCGTCGACGTGCCCGCCGTCCGCGAGCTCGGCGTGGTCTGGCGGTCCGGCGAGTCGCTGTCGCCGCCCGCGGACGCGTTCCTGCGGATGCTCGTCACCGGCACCGAGCCGTTCAACTTCGCGGGGGCGGTCGCCGACGAGCCCGTTCAGGTCGCCAGCTGACGGTCCTCGCCGGTGCGTCGACCGTGTGAGGGACACCCTGGTCTCGCGATGACGTGACCAGGGTGCCCCTCACCCGTCGGCGGGGTCAGCCGAAGCGCGGCCGGCGACGGCCGATCAGCCAGCCGACGACGCCCGCGACGGCGCCGAATGCCGCGGGAACCGCCGCGCGCCGCAGGATCGGCAGCACGACGGTGCGGACGACGTCGAGCTGGTCGGCCTCGTCCTGGGCGGCGGCGCCCGACGGCCCCGGCCGGACGACCGCCTCCAGCCGGCGCGCGAACTCCGCGAGCATGCTCGCGCTCACCTCGGCCACCAGGCTGCGGCCGAACTGCGCGGCACGGCCGCTGATCGAGAGCTCCGTGGACAGGTCGACGCGGGTGCCCTGCCCGTCCGGGTGCAGGGTCGCCACGACCGTGCCGGACGCCGCCCCGCTGCCGCGTTCCTCACTGCCGCGGGCCTCGATGACCGCGCGGTGGTCGACGTCGTCGCGTTCCACGAACCGCGCCACACCGCGGTACCGCGCGTTGATCGGGCCGATCTTCGTGGCGAGGCCGCCGCGATACTCGCCGTCGACGACCTCGTCGAGGTGCGCCCCGGGCAGGCACGGCGCGATGCGCGGCAGGTCCGTGAGCAGGGCCCAGGCCTCGTCGACCGGCAGGGCGACCCAGAAGTCGTTCGCCAGCTTCACGCCACGCCTCCGTCCGCGTACGGCGGTGTGGTCAGGATGCGGCTCGTCATCTCCGCGACGATCGGGCCGTCCGCCTCGGACTCGGCCTTCACCTGCTTCCACTTCGGGTCGTTCTGGAAGCCCGCCCACGCCTCACGGCGTGCGGTCTCGTCGGGGAAGCGCAGCAGGTAGACGATCCGGGCCTGGTCCGCGGCGTCGGTCCAGAACCCGGCCAGCTCGAGGCCGTGTTCGGCGAACAAGCCGAACGTGTGGTCGGCGAACCTGGCGTGCAGCCGGTCGGCCATCCCGTCCGCCGCCACGTACTCACGCAATTCGTAGATCATGTCCGTCCTCGGCTCGTGATGCGGATTCGTACGCCTGCCGCACGGCGCTGGCGAGCAGTACGCCGGCGACGTGCCTGCGGTAGTCGGCCGTCGCGTGCAGGTCACCGACCGGCTCGACGGTCTCGCGGGCCAGTCGTGCCGCCTCGCGCAGCACGTCCTCGTCGGCGGGCGTGCCGCGCAGCGCGTCCTCGACGCGCCGACAGCGCAGTGGCGTGTCGGCGACGCCGCTGAAGCAGACCCGGGCGTCGGTGACGCGTGCACCGTCGACGCTCACCTGCACGCCGACGCCGACGAGCGCGAAGTCGCCACGCCGCCGCCCGACCTCGACGAACGCCGCACCCGTACCGGGACCCGTCGCGGGGAAACGGATCTCGGTCAGCAGCTCGTCGGGCTCGAGCGCCGTGACCAGGTGCGTGCGGAAGAACTCCGCCGCAGGGATCTCGCGCCGGCCGCGCACGCTCGCCGCGACGAACACGGCGTCCAGCGCGGTGGCGACGGACGGCAGCTCGGCCGCTGGGTCGCCGTGCGCCAGGCTGCCGCCGACGGTACCCCGGTTGCGGATCGGCGGGTGCGCGATGTTCGGCAACGCCGCGGCGAGCAGCGGGCAGTGCCGGGCCACGGCGGGCGAGCGCTCGGCGCCCGCCTGCCGCACCATCGCGCCCACCGTCACACCGGCGGCAGTACGGCGCAGCTCGGCGAGCGACGCGATGCGGCCGACGTCCACGAGGTGGGCGGGACGCGCGAGCCGGAAGTTCAGCAACGGCACCAGGCTCTGCCCGCCGGCGAGCACCTTGCCGTCGTCGCCGTGCTCGGCGAGCAGTGCCAGCGCCTCGTCCAGTTTCTGCGGGCGGTGCAGCTCGAAGTCGATCGGCTTCACGACGCACCCTCGAGCGCGAACAGCGCGCTTGCCGTGCCGCCCAGCATCGCGGTGCGTGCCGCCTCGCCGACGTCGGCCGACTCGACCACCCCGCGCGGCGCCAGGTCGCCGATGGGGAACGGGTAGTCCGACCCCAGCAGGATGCGCTCCCCGCCGGCCTTGGTGGCGAGGAACTCCAGCGTCGCGGCGTCGAAGACGACGCTGTCGAAGTACAGGCGCGCGAACGACTCCAGCGGGTCGGCCGTGCCCGCGGGGTCGAGCAGATGGTTGCGGACGAGCCGGCCGAGCACGTACGGCAACGCGGCGCCGCCGTGCGCGACGAGCAGCTTCATCCGTTGGTAGCGCGCCGGGATGCCGGCGTAGAGCAGCCGAGCGAGCGTGACGGTGCTGTCCTCGAGCCGGGCGAGCCCGTTGACCAGGCCGAAGTCCGCGTACCGGGGTGACGCGCCGCCGAAGCCCGGGTGCAGGAACACGACGGCGCCGGCGTCGTCCAACGCCTCCCAGAACGGCGTGAAGGCGGGGTCGTCGAGCTCACGGCCTCCGGCACGCGTCGCGATCATCACGCCGGGCAGGCCCGCGTCGTGCTGTTCGCGCACGGCCTTCGCGGCGGCGTCGGGGTCCTGCAGCGGCACCGTGCCGAGCGGGACGAACCGGTCGTCCGAGCGCGTGACGTCGGCGATCGACTCGGTCAGCGCGCGCGACCAGTCCGCGCCCTCGTCCGGCGGCAGCTCGTAACCGAAGACGTCCAGCCAACCGCCCACCACCTGAAGGTCGACGCGCTGCTCGGCCAGCCACGACGCGCGGCGCTCGAGGTCGGTGAGCCCCGGAGCCAGCGGGCGCGTCGGCTTGCCGCCGCAGAACGCGACCACGTGGCTCTCGCCGTGCGGCGTCACCTCGACGTGCGGGAACCGCACCCGGCCCGCAGCGAGGTCGCCGACGAACCCGGCCGGGACGATGTGCGCGTGACAGTCGACGACGGCGTTGCTCACATTGCTCCTTCGGTAGCGCGTTTGATCGCGGCCCACACGTCGCTCGGCTTCATCGGCAGCGACGCGACGGGGGCGGCCCCGGCCGCGGCGAGCGCGTCGTTCACGGCGCTGGCGACGGCCGCCGGTGCGCCCATGTAGCCCGCCTCGCCCGCGCCCTTCTGCCCGAACGTGGTGAACGGCGACGGCGTGCAGTGCTCGGTGTCGACGATGTCCGGCACCTCGTGGGCGCTCGGCAGCAGGTAGTCCATGAACGACTGGGTGAGCGGCTGGCCGGCCTCGTCGTACGCGAACTGCTCGTAGAGCGCGACGCCGATGCCGTGCGCCGTCCCGCCGTAGACCATGCCCCGCACGACCTCCGGGTTCACGACGGTGCCGCAGTCGTGCGCGAGGTAGTACTTCTCGAGGTCGACGACGCCGGTGTCCGGGTCGACCGACGCGAGCACGAGGTGCGTCTCGAACGAGAAGCACGGGTACAGCTGGACCGTGCCGTCCGGTGCGGTGAGCCGGCCGGAACGCGGCGTGTGCGCCACGTGCACGACCTCGAGCCCGGGCTCCACGCCCTCGGGCATCAGGTGCTGCTTGCGGTGGGCGATCGCGACGAGCTCGGCCCAGCCGAGCCGGCGGTCGGGATCGCCGCGCACGGCGACGTCGCCGTCGACGTACTCAACGTCCTCCGCCGGCACGCCCAGGTTGTGCGCCCCGATGCGGGACAGCCGGTCCTTCAGCTCGCCGGCGGCGGCGCGGATGGCCTCGCCCAGCACGATCGTCATCCGGCTGCCGACCGGGCTCTGCGACGGCATGCCGGACAGCGAGTCGGCGCGCAGCACGGTGACGGTCGCGGGGTCGCGGCCCAGCTCCTCGCCGAGCAGCGTCGCCACCATCGTGTCGTGGCTCTGCCCGGCCGACGAGATCGAGACGACCGCGACGATCGAGCCCGAGCCGTCGACGCGCAGCCGGCACGCCTCGGGGAACGTCGTCTTGTCGTTCGCCGGGTTCATGATGTTCTCGAAGATCGCGTTGCCGCCGCCGGGTTCGAGACACGTCGCCAGGCCGATGCCGGCCAGCTTGCCGGCGGCGCGCAGCTCGTCGCGGCGGCGTTCCAGCGCGGGCAGGTCGGCGAGCGTGACCGCCTTGTCGAGCACCGCGGGATAGTCGCCGGAGTCGTACTCGGTACCGCTCGGGATGCGGTACGGGAACTGCTCCGGTGCGATGAAGTTGCGCCGCCGGATCTCGAACCTGTCGATGCCGAGCTCGCGCGCGACCGCGTCGACGGCGGACTCGATGGCGTAGTTCGTGGGCGCCTGGCCGAAGCCGCGCACCGCCACCTGCCCGGTCTTGTTCGTCGTGACGGCGGTCGCGTGGTAGACGGCGCTGGGGATGCGGTACGGGCCGACGATCGCGCCGATTGGCTTGGCCAGCTGCAGCGGCGAGCGCCCCGGGTACGCGCCCTCGTCGTCGATCACGTCGATCCGGATGCTGGTGAAGACACCGTCCGCGGTGTACGAGAGCGCGACGTCGAAGATGCGGTCGGGGCCGTGGAAGTCGCCGCCGTGCATGTTCTCGGCGCGGTCCTCGACCAGCTTCACCGGTGCGTGCAGCTGTCGCGAGAGGTACCCGGCGAGCACACCGTGCTTGATGCCGCGCTTGACGCCGTAGCTGCCGCCCACGTCGACGTCGAAGTGCACGCGCACCTGGTTGCCCGGCAACCGGAGTGCACGCGCGAGCTGGTCGGGGAACTGCGGCATCTGGATCGACGCCCACACGTCGAGCAGCTGCCGGTGCTCGTCCCAGTCGGCCACGACGCCGAACGTCTCGATCGGCACGGTGGAGTTGCGGTTCCAGCGGACACGCACGCTCACGGTGCCGTCGGCACGGGCGAGGTCGCCGGCCACGTCACCCCAGCTGAACTCGCGGTGCGCGAGGACGTTGGTGCCGTGGCCGCTGTGCACGGTGGGCGTGCCCGGCTGCAACGCGGCCTCGGGGTCGAGCACCACCGGCAGCGGGTCGTACTCGACGGACACGAGCTCCGCGCCGTCCTCGGCGACCGCGCGCGAGGTGGCGACGACGGCGGCCACCCACTCGCCGGCATAGCGAGCGACGTCGACGGCGAGCGGACGCCAGTGCACGTCCGGCAGGTCGAGGTACTGGCGCAGCGGGTCGGTCTCCTTGGCCAGCTCCTCGCCGGTGAGCACGGCGACCACGCCGTCGAGCGCGAGCGCGGCCTCGGCGTCGATACCGGTGATCCGCGCGTGCGCGTGCGGGCTGGTGACCAGGCCGACGTGCAGCGTTCCCGGCGGCGTGATGTCCGCGACGTAGCGGCCGTGCCCGGTGACGAACCTGCGGTCCTCGCGCACGGCGGCCGGTCGCGACACCCAGCGCAGCGCCTGCTCAGTCATGGGCCACGACCTTGTCGTCGTCGGCGCGGCCGGCGGCGAGGCGCACCGCCTCCCTGATCTGCACGTAACCGGTGCAGCGGCAGATGTTGCCGCCGAGCGCCTCGTCGATCTCGGCGTCGTCGGGGTCGGGCGTACTCGCGAGCAGCGCCTCAGCGGCGAGCACCATGCCGGACGTGCAGAACCCGCACTGCAGCGCGTGGGTCTCGCAGAACGCCTGCTGCACCTGGCTCAGCGGCCCGCCGGGCGGGGAGACGCCCTCGATCGTCCGGACGTCGCGGCCGTCGGCCTGCGCGGCGAGCATGATGCACGACCGCACCGGCTCGCCGTCGAGCAGCACGGTGCACGCGCCGCACACGCCGTGCTCGCAACCGAGATGCGTACCGGTGAGGCCGAGCTCGTCGCGGAGGAAGTCGGCGAGGCTGGTGCGTCCCGCGGTCTCGCCGGAACGCGGCTCACCGTTCACCGTGAGCCGCACGCGGTGGGTACTGCCCATGTTCAGCTCCCAGCGGTGAGCACGCCGAGCGAGTCCCCGAGCGCACGGGAGATCTCGCCGGCCGCATGCACGGTGCGGTCGCGGAGCGCGTCGAACCGGTCCGGGCCGAACCGCTGCTCCGGCAGGCACAGGCCGACGGACGCGATCGCCGCGCCGGTGTGGTCCCTGATCGGCGCGGCCACGCCGCCGACGCCGATGCGGTAGCTCTCGTGGTTGACGCCGTAGCCGCACCGCCGCACCTCGGCGAGCAGCTCCACCAGGGCGCCGGGCTCGGTGACGGTGTGCTCGGTGTAGGACGGGATCGGCGTGCTCAGCACCGACCTGATCTCGGCGGCCGGCTGGTACGCGAGGAGGACGCGGCCGGTCGCGACGCAGGTGGCCGGGCAGCGCCGCCCGACGTGCGACTTCGCCACCACCGGGTGCCGGCTCTCCAGCTTGTCCACGTACACGACGTCGCCGTGGTCGTAGATGGCCAGGTGGACCGTCTCGCCGGTCTCCTCGTTGAGCGCCCGCAGCTCCGGGCCGGCGAGCGCGCGCAGGTCGAGGTTCTGCGCCCACAGGCTGCCGAGCTCGAAGCAGCGCACGCCGGCCGAGTACAGCGACCCGTGCGCCTCCTGGGTCACGTAGCCGCGCGCCTGCAGCGTCGCGAGCAGGCGGTGCACGGTGGCCTTCGGGCCGCCGACCGCCGTCGCGATCTCGGTCAGGCCGACCGGGGTGCCGGTGCGGGCGAGCAGCTCCAGGATGTCGAGCGCGCGCTCCAGCTGGCCACTGCCCTCCACAGCTTTGGATCGCTGTTCCATATCGTTGTTCTATCCGGACCGTCGGATGTAGTCAAGCCGTTGTCCCCGTTGACTACGGATTCGGGATCCGTTTAACGTACCCAGATGGACCAGCGTTCCGAAACCATCGAGGTGCCGGCGGACGCGACGGGGCCGACGCTCGCATACGTCGACCGCGGCCCGCGGACCGACGCCGCCGTCGTCCTGCTGCACAGTCTCGGCACCGACCACCGGATGTGGCAGCCCCAGCTCGACGCGCTCGCGGCACACCACCGCGTGGTGGCCGTCGACAGCCGCGGCCACGGCGGGTCCGGTTGGCGGCCCGGCCTGACCGTCGACCGCTGGGTGGACGACATCGCGAGGCTGCTCGACCACGCCGACGTCCGCAGGGCGATGTTCACAGGCGTGTCGATGGGCGGCGTGCAGGCACTCGGCTTCGCACTGCGACACCCGGACCGCACGGCAGGACTCGTCCTCGCCGACACCTTCGCCGAGCTCACGCCGTACGTGGCCGAGGCGAGGATCGCGGCGATGTCCGGCTCGGCGACCGAGCTCGGCATGCCGGCGTACGCCGACAGGTACGTCGCGGACACGTTCACCACGACACCGTTCGTGGCGGAGGCCGAGCTCGTCCGCGACGCCATCGCCACGATGGCGCTCGAGCCGTACCTGGAGTCCGTACGCACGTGTTTCGGCGTACGGCTCGAGTCCCGGTTGCCGGAGATCGACGCACCCACGCTCGTCCTGTGGGGGGAGCGGGACGCGAAAACGCCGTGTGAGCTCTCCGAACGGCTCGCCACCGGCATCCCCGGTGCCACGCTGCACGTGCTGCGCGACGCGGGGCACCTGTCCAACCTGGAGAATCCGCAGGCGTTCCTCGACGCGGTCGATCAACACCTGGATTCCCTCTCGGTGCGATAGGCAATGGGAATGGCAAGCCCATTGACGCCGCACGTACCGACCCAGTTGTGTAAATGACGTTGCCGCGGATGAGAGTTGGGAACGAACTATGGCGACGACCCAAGCATCTGATTACACGGGGGTACAACGGTTCAGCATCCTCGCGTCTGCCGTCATCGGCTACGCGATGGACGCGTACAACCTGCTGATCCTGTCCTTCGCGATGCCGTCGATCGGCAAGTCGCTCGGGCTCTCGGCCGGTGAGCTCGGCGTCGTGGCGTCGTCGCAGCTGATCGCGTCGGTGGTCGGCGGCGTGGTGTTCGGCTGGTTCGCCGACCGGCGCGGGCGACGCGCGGGCCTGGTCGCGAGCATCCTCGTCTTCTCCGTCGGCGCGCTGCTCTCGGCGTTCGCCTGGAACTTCTGGTCGCTCACGCTCTTCCGGTTCATCACCGGTATCGGGCTCGGCGGCGAGTGGGGCCTCGGGATGGCGCTGTTCAACGAGGCATGGCAACGGCGGCGCGGGCTCGGCTCGGCCATCATCCAGAGCTGCATCCCCGTCGGCAGCCTGCTCGCCGGCCTGGTCGGCGCCACGATCATCGCCAACCAGGGACCGGACGGGTGGCGCTGGGCGCTGGCGTCCGGCTTCGTGCCGGTGATCCTGTGCATCGTCATCAGGTTCGGCATGCCGGAGTCGAAGCTCTGGCTGGAGTACGAACGCATGCGGAAGGCCGGCGAGCTGCCCGAGTCGCGCGGCACGTTCGACCAACTCCGTGAGCTGACCCGGGCCGGCACGCGACGGCTGCTGCTGCTCGGGTTCATGATGGTCGGCGGCTACATGCTCGCGTACTACGGCGTCACGACGTTCATGCCCACGATGATCGTCGACACGTACCACCAGACCCCGCCGGTATGGAAGAGCGTCAACACGTATGCGGTGTGGATCGTGATCCCGATCAAGATCGCCTTCGGCGCGTTCGGCGACCGGCTCGGCCGCAAGTTCGCCGCGCTCGGCCCGATCATCTTCATGCTCGTCGCCTCGGTGGGTTACCTGGCGATCTCGACGTCCGGGTTCAGCCACCCCTACACCGGCACGATCTGGACCTGGCTGGTGTTCTGGATCTTCTTCGTCTGGAGCATGGGTAACGCCGCCACGTCGTCGATCGGCGCATGGCTGTCCGAGACGTTCCCGACCCGCGTGCGGGCGACCGGCATCTCCACCGCGTACATGCTCGGCCGCGGGCTCGGTGGCTTCGCGCCGCTCCTGGTGACGCTGTTCGCCGCCGGCGGCGACTGGGCGCGCGGCATGGGCGTCATCTCGCTCGTCGGCTGCGTCGCCTTCATCATCGCCGGGTTCATGTTGCCGGAGACGCGCAACCGCGTCATGCGTGCGGCCGAGACGGCACAGGACGCCGCCGCGAGCCGGCCGACCGCACCCAGCATGAAGCCCACCACGAGCTGAACGGAGCCCTGGGATAGAGATGACCGAGCCCACGACCGAGGATCTGCGTACGGCGATCGACCGGCTGCGCTCGCACGGCGAGCTGGCCGAGGTGACCGGCGAGGTGCACTGGGACCGCGAACTGGGCACGCTGACCCGGGAGGCGTTGCGGCGCAAGGGTCCTGCGCTGCTGTTCCAGAACATCACCGACTACAACAAGCCGGACGCCAGATGTGGGCAGCTGGTCACGAACCTGCTCGCCGGTGACCGGCGGCTGTCGCTGCTGCTCGGCTACGACGAGCCGCCGAGCCACGACGAGATCGTCGGGCACGTGCTGGCGAAGAACGCCGAACGCGTCCCGCCGGTGCTGGTCGACGACGGCCCAGTGCACGACGTCGTCGTCACCGGCGAGGACGTCGACCTCGCCGAGCTGCCGGTGCCGCGCTGGCACCACCTCGACGGTGGCCGCTACATCAACACGTTCGCGGCCATCGTCACCAAGGACCCGGATGACGGGTCGGTCAACCTCGGCGTCTACCGCGGCATGCTCTCCGGGCGGAACCGCATCCCGATGCTGCTCGTGCCGAGCCAGCACTGGGGTCTGCACTGGGCCAAGCACCTCGAACGCAATCAGCCGATGCAGGTGGCGTGCGTGTACGGCTGGCACCCGGTGATGGACTTCCTCGCCGGCAGCCCCATCCCGAAGGGCGTGTCGGAGTACGACGTCATGGGCGCGTACCTCGGCGCGCCCGTGCCGTTGGTGAAGTGCAAGACCGTCGACCTCGAGGTGCCGGCGAGCGCCGAGATCGTCGTGGAGGGGTTCATCTCGCCCGACCCGGACACCTATGAGCTGGAGGGGCCGTTCGGCGAATTCACCGGCTACGTCAGCGACGTGCCGACGAAGCGCCCGACGATCCAGGTGACCGCGATGACGCACCGGGAGTCGCCGATCTTCCGGGGCACCCTGGAGGGGTCGCTGCCCGGGGCCAGCGGCGAGAACAGCCACATGTCGGCGTTGCAGCGCGCGGCGATCGCGTGGCGCACGCTGGAGAACGCGGGTGTGCCCGGTGTCCGCGACGTGTACGTGCACCCGGTGACCAACGGCACGACCATCGCCGTGCAGATCAAGAAGGTCAACGAGGGGCACGCGAAGTGGGTGGCGTCCGCGCTGTGGAGCAGCGGCGCCGCGCTCTACCGGTACAAGAACGTCATCGTCGTCGACGAGGACATCGACATCTCCGACTACTCGGCGCTCGACTGGGCGATCGCGTACCGCGTGCGTGCCGGCACGGACGACGTCGTCGTGTTCCCCGGCAGCTTCGGCTCGCCCATCGACCCCAGCACTCCGTTGGAGGAGCGCTCGGTCGCACAGCTCGGCTCCGGCCTGTGGAACCGCGTGCTCATCGACGCGACGAAGACGTGGCGCTACACGCCCCGGCCCGAATGGGGTGGGGAGCGGTTCCCGCCGACCGTGGCGAACACACCGGAGGACGTCGCCAGGGTGCGCAGCCGTTGGGCCGACTACGGTTTCGTCGGCTGGGACGGCGAACCCCGGCCCGTCAGCTGATCGCGCTCAGCCGTCCACCGTCAGGTGGACGTGCTTGACCTCCGTGAACTGCTGCAGCCCCTCGATCCCGCGGGTGCGTCCCATCCCGGAGCGGCCGTAACCCCCGGCGGCCGCCTCCGGGTACGAGTGGTTGTACCCGTTGACCCACACGGTGCCGGCCCGGACGCGGCGCGCGACGCGGAACGCGCGGCCGACGTCGCGGGTCCACACGGCCGAGGCCAGGCCGAACCCGCTCGCGTTGGCGCGCTCCACCGCCTCGTCCTCACCGTCGAACGGCTCGACCGAGAGGACCGGCCCGAAGATGTCGTCGCGCACCACCGGGGAGTCGAGGTCGAGACCGGTGACGAGGGCCGGCGAGACGAAGTGGCCGCGCAACCCGTCCGGGCTGCACCGGTCGCCGCCGACGACGACCTCCGCCTCGTCCCGCGCGATCCCGACGTAGCGCAGCACCTTCTCCGCGGCTGTGGGGTTGATGAGCGGGCCGACGTCGGTGTCCGGGCGGCGCGGGTCGCCGAGGCGCAGCGCGGCGAACCGCTCGTGCATGTACGCGACCGCGCGGTCGTAGACGCGCACGTCGACGAGCAGCCGCGTGCATGCCATGCACATCTGGCCGTTGGTCACGGTCGCGCCGCGCACGGCCGCCGCGAGGGCGGCGTCGACGTCGGCATCCTCGAAGACGACGAGCGCGCCCTTGCCGCCGAGTTCCAGCAACGGCCTGGTCATGTCGGCCGCCGCCGCCTCGAGGATGCGCGTGCCCACCTGGGTCGAGCCGGTGAACGCGACGGCGCGGACGCCCGGATGCCGCACGAGTGCGTCGCCGACCGTGCCGCCACCGACGACCATCCGTACGACGCCGTCGGGAAGCCCCGCCTCGACCCCGAGCCGGACCACCTGCTCGGTGACGAGGTGCGTCTGCGGGTCGGCCTTGACCACGGCGGTGACGCCGGCGGCGAGTGCGGGCGCGAGATCGCGCAGCAGGAGCAGCACCGGCCAGTTGAACGGGGTGATGAACGCCGTCACGCCCATGGGCTCTCGCACCACGTGCGACTCGGTGCCGTCGGAGAGGACGCCGGCGTGGCCGGTCACGTACCGGGCGAGCCCGGCGTTGTACCGCAACGCCTCCACCGCGCCGGTGAGCTCGATGCCGGCCTCCGCGACGCGCTTGCCCGTCTGGGCGACCAGGGCTGCGACCACCTCGTCGCGGTGCGCCTCCAGGGCGTCGGCCCACTGCCACAGCACGCGGGACCGCAGCCTGCCGTCGTACGACCAGCTACCCGCGAACGCCGCGGACGCGGCGTCGACGGCGGCGTCGAGGTCGGCCGGTTTCGTGGCGGGCAGCTCGCCGAGCACCTCGAGGGTGGTCGGGTCGCACGGCCGGTGCGTCTCCTCGTGCCAGTCGGCTGTCATGCCACCGTCTCCTCTCCCGCGGGAACCTCGAGTACGGCCGGGAGACCGGACGCCGCCGCACGGGCGAACGCCGCGGGGAACTCGTCCGGTTCGCGCACCCGTTCTCCGTAGGCGCCGAACGCCTCGGCCAGCCGGTCGAACGCGGGGTTCTGCAGCCCGACGCCGACCAGGCGCCCGTCGTAGCGGTTCTTCTGGTGCCGCTCGATGCTGCCGTACGTCTCGTCGTTGAACACGACGACCACGACCGGTACCTGGTCCCGCACGGCCGTCGCCAGCTCGACGAGCGACATGCCGAACCCGCCGTCCCCGCAGACGGCGACGACCGTCCGGTGCGGCGCGGCCAGCTTCGCCGCGATCGCGGCAGGTACGCCGTAGCCCATCGTCCCCGACGTCGGCCCGAGGTAACGCCGCCGGCGGCCGAGGGTGACGGCCCGCGCGACCGGCACGAAGAAGTCGCCCGCGTCGGAGGTGAGCACGGCGTCGTCGGGCAGCAGCCGCTCGAGATGGTCCGCGACGGTGTTCCAGGCGGCCGGCGTCGGCCGCCCCGCCGGGCCGGGTTCGGCGTCGGCGGCATCGCCGTCATCGGTCCACCAGTGCGGCACCCGCACGCCGTCCGGCCAGGCCAGCTGCAGGGCACGCAGCGCCGCACCGGCGTCCGCGACGAGGCCGAGGCCCGGCCGGGGCTGCTGGCGGGCCAGGGTGCCCGCGTCGACGTCGATGTGCACGACGTCCTGTTCGGGGCTCGGCACGGTGTACCGCAGGGTCGTCAGCTCGGAGAGCCGGGAGCCGAGCACGAGCAGGAGGTCGGCCGCGTGCAGCACCCGCGTCGTCCGCGGAGTGGAGCCCAGGCCGAGCGAGCCCACATGCCCGGGATGCCCGCCGGGGAAGACGTCGGGGCGCCGGAACGCCGTCGCCACCGGCACGCCGGTGGCGTCCGCGAACCGCAGCAGGTCCTCGCGGGCACCCGCGTTCGCCACTCCGCCTCCCGCGAGGATCACCGGGCGCCTGGCGGCGCGCAGCCGGGCGACCACCTCGTCGGCGTCCTCCGGCGTCAGGCCGGGCGGGTGCGGAGCCGGCAGCGGCGGCGTGGGTGTGTCACAGCCTCGGCGTGCGACGTCCTCGGGCAGTGCGATCGTGACCGGCCCGGGACGTCCCGCACGGCTCGCGGCGAGCGCACGCATGGCGAACTCCGGCACCCGGTCGGGTCGGGTGACCTCCACCGCGTACCGGGAGAGCGGGGCGAGCAGGGTGGCGAGGTCGAGCTCCTGCCAGGCGTCGCGGCCGCGCAGGTTCGTGCCCACCTGCCCGAGCAGGGCGACCACGGGCGTCGAGTCGTGGTGCGCGACGTTGAGCCCGCTCATCAGGTTGACGGCGCCGACGCTCGCGGTGCCGAGGCACGCGCCGACGCGCCCGGTCAGCTTGGCGTCGGCGTCCGCCATGAACGCGGCGTTGCTCTCGTGCCGGACCGTGACGAGCCGGATCTTCGGGTGCCGGCCGATCGCGTCGACGATGTCCAGGCAGTGCTCACCGGGCACGCCGTACACGGTGTCTATGCCGGCGGCGACCAGGCACTCGACGAGGGCGTCGGCACAGGTGTGTTCCACGCTACGACGCTAGCGAGCGGCGCCCCGCTCGCACCATTGCCGAACGGCTACGGCACTCATAGGGCGTTCCTATGCCTGCCGCACCGCGGGGATGACCTCCTCGGTGAGGAGCTTGAGCTGGCGCCGCCAGTCCCACGACGTGATCCGCAGGGTGACCTCCGTGGCGCCGTCCGCGAACAGCTGGTTGACGTCGTCGATCACCTGCGAGACGGTGCCCGCCGCGGTCCAGTGTCGCGTGTCCTCCTCGCTGTACACCGGGCCGTAGTAGTTCTGCAGGAACCGGAAGCTCTCGTCGTACGCGGCTTCGCGGTCCGGGTTGAGGTTGGCGTTGTGGTACGCGACGACGGGGAACGTGTCGGGGTCGCGGCCCTCCTCGGTGAGGAACCGGCGGATCAGCGGCCAGTTGACGGTCAGGTACTCGGGCGCCTTCCGCGTCGTCATCCACCCGTCGGAGAGCCGTGCCACGCGCCGCAGCGCACGCTCGGCGCGCAGCGCCGGGTTCGGGTTCGACGCGATGTGGATCGGCGGCGGGTTCTGGATCGGCTTCGGCAGCACGGAGACGTCCTCGAAGCTGCGGTACCGCCCCTCGAACGTCACGTTGTCCTCGGTCCACAACCGGCGGAGGATCTCGATGTTCTCCTCGAGCCGTCCGGTGCGCGACTTGTCCGTGACGCCGTACAACGCGCCCTCGCGCTCGGACGCGTCGCGCGCCTTGACGATGCCCGTGCATACCGCGAGCAGCATCCGCCCGCCGGTGAGCTGGTCGAGCGTCGCCCACTGGTCGGCGAGGAGGATCGGGTCGCGGACGGGGAAGCTCGCCATGCACCCGACGGCGAGCGTGACCCGGCGGGTGACCGCCGCGAGCGAGCCGAAGAGCGCGATCGACTCCGGCCGCGGCTTGGCGAGCAGGCTGTCGCCGATCCACACCGAGTCGTACGCTCCGGACTCGTCGGCGAACTGGCCCGTCTCCACCAGCTCGGGGACGGTGATCGCGTCGAAGAAGACACCACGTTGCGGCAACGTGAGTCCGAGCCTGCGGGTCGTCGTCATCTGGTCATTCCCCTCTCAGGACAGCGTCACCCGGCCGTTCGGCGTGTCGACGACCAGCTCGAAGCCCGGCTCACCCGGCCGGACCTCGAGCTCGACGCCGAGGGCGTCGAGGTCCCGGCGCACGGCGTCGGGCTCCGGGTGGAAGCCGACGAGCGACACGAGCGTGGCCTCGGGCAGCCCGGTGGTCGTCGGGTGCGGCGACTCCTGCCAGTCGATCAGCCGCGGGACCAGCCCGTCCCGGTCGTCCGGCGCATCCTTGGTGAGCCGCCACTCCAGCAGCGTGCCGTCCGGCGTCCGCCGCGACAGCGGCCCGATCTCGCCGGCGTCGTACCCAGCAGCACGTGCGGCGCTCACCCGCGCCTCGATGTCGTCGGGGTGGACTACCCAACCGACGATCCGCGGCGCCGCGAGGCTGTTGATGCCGAACGTGGTGACGTCCGCGCGGGTGGCAGCGTCGTCAGGGCCGATGAGCTCGAGGTAGGCGTCGCCGCCGAGGCCCACGAGATAGTTGCGGGTGTTGCGCCCCACGTGCCGCCCACCCAGCACCGGGTCGATCCCGGTGCGGTCGCGGAACGAGGCCACCAGCTCGTCCACGTCGGGTGCGGCGTAGACGAGATGATCGAGCAGCGGTTCGGTCACCGCGCCAGTCTTCCCCACGCGCCGACCCGTAACCAACGCCATGAGACGAACGTCTCGATCGGCGTGCCACCGTCTCCTCGTCGTCGTGGTGCCCGGGGACGGTCCCGCCGCCTAACCGGAAGCCAAGGTGGCGTGGATCTTTTCGACGGCGGTCGCCAGGCCGTCCTCGGCACGCATCGCCGCCCCCAGTTCGGAGGCGCGCTGCCGCATCCGTGCCGACTGGGCCGCGGTGATCGCGTCGGACAGTTCGCTCGCCCGGACCCGCCGTGCTCCCGCATTCCGGGGCGCCACACCGAGACGTCGCAGCTGCCTGGCCCAGAAGAACTGGTCGGCCGCGAACGGCACGACGACCGACGGCACTCCGGCACGAGTAGCCGAATGCGTGGTTCCGGAACCGCCGTGATGAACGACCACCGAGGTCCGGGGGAACAACCAGTCGTGCGGTGTGCCGCCGATGACGCAGAAGTTCGGCGGTAGTTCCAACCGTTCGTTGACGCCCCAGCCGGGGTTGAGCAGGGCACGCCGGCCGCCGACGGCCTCGACGACCACGTCGAGCAGAGCGCCGTGGTCCAGGCCGGCCATGCTGCCGAATCCCACGTAGATCGGGGCATCGCCTTCCGAAAGAAACTCCCGCAGCGCGCCCGGCGGGTCCCATTCGTACACCGGACGGACCCACTGCCCGCACATGTGCGCACCGGCCGGCCAGTCCTTCGGCTGCGGGAGCAGCGTCGGCGAGATGCCGTACAAGATCGGCTGATCGGCGGGGATCTGGTGCCCGGGCGGCAGCCCGACCGCGCGCCGCGCCGAGTTGGTGCTGTCACGGAAGGCTCGCCAGAGAGCTGCCGACACCAGTCGATAGCTCACGCGGTTGAGGAACCGCGGCATCGGTCGGGGCGGCAGGAACGGGGACGGGAACGCAGCCGTCGGGGTCAGCGGGATCATCCCGACGGCGATCGCGGGAATCCCCGACTTCTCGGCCGCCGAGAAACCGATGTTCGCGGCGAGGCCGCCCATGATCAGTGCGTCGCAGCCCGCCGCGGCCTCGAGGATCTGCCGCATCCACGCGTCCGCATTTTCATTGGCCAGCCGTGCGAGGATCTTCGCGGTCGCATCCACACTGTTCTGTTTCGGGACCGAAGCCGTACCGTCTCCCGACCGCAGTGCTTCGCGGATATCGCCCGCCAACGCTGCGTTGGGGACACCGAGCTCACGGGCGGTGTTCAGGGTCCCGCCGTCGGCGAGCAGGGTCACCTCGTCCCCGGCGTCGATCAGAGCGCGACAGAGCGCGGCGATCGGTCGGGAGTCCCCCTCGGTCCCGTACGTCGCGGCCACGAGCTTCACGTGTTCCTCCGATGCGGCGCTGCCACGGACACGACATGATCCCACCCCGTCCGCCGTCCACCCTTCCCCCGGCCGGGCTCATCACGATGGACCGCTTCAGGGCAGACGGGAACCGACGAGGGTGACGACGGGCTCACTCGGGACGGAGCGGGCCTGTGACCTGGGAAAACGTGAGAGCCACCTGTCGGAATCGAACCGACGACCTATTCATTACGAGTGAATCGCTCTGCCGACTGAGCTAAGGTGGCCTGCCGCGATCGGCGACGCCCTAGTCTAACGGGCGACGGGCTGGATGCCGAACCGGGATATGGGGTGCCATGCGACCCAACGAGCTCACGCTGGTCGACGCGCTGGAGCGGATGGAGGCCGGGGAGCTCACCCCCGCCGATCTGGTGGACGCCTGCCTCGACCGGATCGGGCTGCGGGAGCCGGACGTCGGCGCGTGGGAGCTGGTCGACGAGGACGCCGCACGCGCCGCGGCGCAGCGGGCCGGCCTGGCCGGGCAGCTACGCGGCGTCCCCGTCGCCGTCAAGGACATCGTCGACGTCGCCGGCCTGCCGACGCGGTGCGGGACGCCGCTGCGCCGGGACCACGTCGCCGCCGCCGACGCGTGGTGCGTCCAGCGGCTGCGAGCTGCCGGAGCCGTCGTGCTCGGCAAGACGGTCACCACCGAGTTCGCGTACTTCTTCCCCGGCAAGACGCGCAACCCGCACGCGCTCGAGCACACGCCGGGCGGCTCCTCCAGCGGCTCGGCGGCGGCGGTCGCGGACCTGATGGTGCCGTGCGCGATCGGGTCGCAGACCGCGGGCTCCACGGTGCGGCCGGCGTCGTTCTGCGGCGTCGTCGGCTTCGTCGCGAGCCGGGGGCGGCTGCCGCTCGACGGCGTGCAGCATCTCGCGCCCGCGCTCGACCGCCTCGGCCTGTTCGCCCGCACGGTCGAGGACGTCCGCCGGCTCTACGCCGCGCTCGTGGACGACGCCGCGCCGCCGCGTCCGGGCCCGCCCGCACGCGTCCTCGTCACCGACGGCTCGGCGGTCGCCGACGTGCATCCCGGCATGCGGGACGCCGTCCGCCACGCCGCGGATCGGATCGCGGGCCTCGGCGTCCCCGTCCAGCCGCTCGACGCCGCCGAGCTGGAGCGGGAGTGGTCCGAGGCGCAGCGGGTCGTCATGGCGTACGACGCGGAGCGCACGCTCGCCGACGTCGCGGCCGAGCACCGCGACCAGCTGAGCGGGCGGCTGCTCGAGCTCCTCGACACCGGCGCCGCCATACCGGACGAGACGTTCCGCAAGGCCCTCGACACCGCGGGCGCGGGGCGCCGCACGCTCGACGGGCGGCTCGCCGGCGGCACCGTCGTCCTCGCCCCGGCGGCGCCCGGACCGGCGCCACGCGACCTCACCGCCACCGGCGACCCCGCGATGAGCCGGCCCTGGCACCTGCTCGGCGTGCCGCAGATAGCGGTGCCCGCGGGCGACGTCGACGGCCTGCCGGTCGGCGTGCAGCTGGTGGGCGCGTTCGGCGCCGACGACGCACTGCTCGACGCCGCCGCCTGGCTCGCGGGATCCCTGTCCCGCTGACGCGCGGCCCGGCACTTCACCCGGCGAACGGTGGCTTCACATGGGTCCTGCGTCGTGTCCAGTCCCCGTCGATCACGTCAACGTGATCGCCGGGGGCCTCCGGGCTCCGAGGGGGTCGGCCCCGATGATGCGGACGACGCGGCGCGGGTGATCGCCAGGCGGTAGGCGCGGAGGGCGAGCCAGCCGCACCCGATCGCGAACGGCAGCTCCACGAGGACGGCGAGGGCGACCGCGATCCACCAGTCGCGGCCCGCGGAGGTCGTCACGTCGAACCAGGAGTCCACGACGCAGATCGCGCCGGTCACGGCCGCGGTGAGCCCGTAGCGCAGGTCGCGCCGGTAGGCGAGCCAGGCCGTCAGCGCGATGGACACGAACAGGAGCACGTCCAGGCCCACCCACGCGGTCGCCCAGTTGCGTACGCGCAGGTGGTCGGGCAGGCCGTAGGCGAGCAGGACGATCCACGGCACGAGCGCGACCGCCGCGCACGCGAACGTCGCTGCGATCCAGCGCGACCTGAGCAGCGGCCCGCGCCGCATCACACCCGCTTCGACCTCACTCAACCCCGACACCTCCGGCGATCGCCCCCTTCCAGAGTAGGCGGACGAGACGGTCAGCCGTCCGGTGTCGCCCGCGCCCCGCCCCTGCGGGACTCCTCGAACGCCTGCCGCGAGCCGCACACGTCCGCCCGCGTGCACGCGCAGCTGCGGCCGCTCGCCGCCAGGCGGACGACCACCTGGTCGGCGGGCACGTTGTAGTCGACGAGCGTGCCCTCGCCCTCGTCGGTGTACACCTGCTCGCCGCGCCGCGGGAGGCCCGCCTTGAACTCCTGGTAGAGCGGGTGCTCGTACTTCAGGCAGCACATCAGCCGTCCGCACGCCCCCGAGATGCGCAGCGGGTTCACCGGCAGGTCCTGGTCCTTCGCCATCCGCACCGCGACCGGCTCGAAGTCGCGCAGGAACGTCGCGCAGCACAGATCCCTGCCGCAGGGCCCGATGCCGCCCTGCTGCCGAGCCTCCTCCCGCGGACTCAGCTGACGCAGCAGCACCTTGGTGTCGAGGGTGTGGTTGATGTCGCGGACGAGCGCGCGGAAGTCCACCCGGTGCGGGGCGGAGAAGAACACCGTCACGTTGCCCTCGCCGGTGCAGTCGACGCCGACGACCTTCATCGGCAGGCCGTGCTTGCGGATCAGTCGCTTCGCCGTGCGCTTGGCCTCGGCCTTGCGCAGCCGGTTGCGCTCGTCCCGCGCGAGGTGTTCCTCGTCCGCGAACCCCGCGCACACCGGCAGGCCGTCGATGTCCTCGCTGACCCACTGCGGCGCCCAGACGCACTCGGCGACCTCCGGCCCGTCCTCGGTCGGGACGAGCACCTTGTCGCCGACGTGCGGCGAGTACGGGCCGGGATCGAGATAGTGGAGACGGCCGTAGCGGGTGAAGCTCACCGCCATGACCATGCCCATGCACGGCACCCTACGCGTCGCCCGTCGTCGTCACCATGGGTGCGAACGCCACGTCATCGGCGGCGGCGTCGCGCGCGATCCGCCGCCCCGCGATCCCGAAGGCAAACGCGAGCGGCAACACGGCGTTCCCCATCGACGTGACCTGGATGATCGCGACGAACACAGGAATGCACGCCACCAGCAGGACCGCGGACACCCGCGGCCGGAACCCGTTGCGCAACAACCCGATCCCGAGCAGCGTCGAGCCGACCATGCTGATCAACACGCCGGGCAGTGTGAGTGCGGCGAACGCCTGGTCCGTCCAGGGCGTGAAGTACTCGAGGAGCACCGACAGCGTCGCGACGCCGTAGCCGAGCAACGCGACGCGCCATGCCCACTTCTCGAAACCCCTGGCACTGCGCAGCCGGTACACCAGCAACGCGCACGCCGTGAACGCCACGAACACCGGCAGCCAGACCTTTCCGTAGGTCAGGTAGACGGTGTACGGTCCGGACCAGTCGAGCAGGGGCCGCAACGCGTGCGCCGCAGGCACCGCCCAGAACCGCGTGAGCGGCTGCGCCAGGTCGCCCCTGCCGTCCACGGTCGCGTAGCGGGCCAGCGCGTGCAACTCCCCCACGAGCAGCCCGACCCAGGCCATGACCCACGCGGACCGGCCGATCCAGCGCCGCGACGTCGCCGATGTGAACATCTCGTGCTCCTCTCCCGGCCGCTCCCCGCGGCCACGCGCCGACGGTAGGCAGCCGGTCACGGCCGCGTCGTCCACTCGCGGTTCGGACCGTCGTCCACCCTGAGTTGGACGTAAGCACACGCGGCCGGACGTACGCTCTGGCCGTGAGAGCAAGGGTGCGCGACGCGATCCTGCCGGCCGCGATCGCCGTGCTCGGGACGGTCGAGCTCGTCGTGCTCCGCCCGGACGGCTGGGGCTACGGCATCGCGCTTGAGTGCGCCGCGTGCGCGTTGCTCGTCTGGCGGCGCCGGGCGCCGCTCGTGGTGTGCCCGCTCGTCGCGGTCGTGCTGCTCGCCATGCCGTGGCTCGGCCCGCCGCTCGACCAGCCCAGCACACCGATCGTGATCATCGTCGTCGTCGGCTACTCCCTCGCCCGGTATCTGCGCGACCTGCGCGGGCTCGCCGGTGTCGCCGTGATGGCGCTCGCACTGTTGCTCGACTACCTCTTCGTCGACACCCGCCACCACGACCTGTCGGACGTGTTCTTCACGGCCGCGTTGATCGTCCCGCCGTACGTGCTCGGCCGGCTGACGAGGAGGCTCGCCGTCCAGGCCGAGCAGCTCGCCCGGCAGCAGGAGCTCGTGCGGCGCGAGGCCGTCCGTGCCGAGCGCGACCGGATCGCCCGCGAGCTGCACGACGAGATCGCGCATTCGGTGAGCGCGATGGTCGTGCAGACCGCTGCGGCGCAGGACCTGGTCCGCGTGAGCCCTGATCGCGCGGCCGGCCTGCTCGCCGACGTCGCCGCAACCGGGCGCCGTGCCCTGGCGGAGACCGGGCGCCTGCTGCACCTGATCAGGGACGAGACGCACGAGCTCGGCCTCACGCCGGCGCCGGGTACCGCGCAGCTCGCCGACCTGGCCGAACGCTTCCGACGCGACGGCCTCCGCGTCGACCTGCAGGTCACCGGCCCGACCGGTGCACTGCCGTCGAGCGCGGACGTGTCCGCGTACCGCATCGTGCAGGAAGCGCTCACCAACGCGCTGCGTTACTCCGCAGACCGGTCGGCGTCCGTCCGGCTGTCGAGCACGCCCACGGCGGTGCGGATCCAGGTGGTGAACGCCTGTGGGCCGCGCCGCGTCGACGGGAGCGGGCTCGGTCTCGTCGGCATGGCCGAGCGCGTCTCGCTGCTCGGCGGCACCCTCGCTCACGGCGTGGTCGACGGCCGGTTCGAGCTGACGGCCGTGCTTCCCGTCGCCGGGGAGGCCGAGCCGGCATGACGACCGTCGTGATCGCCGACGACCAGGAGCTCGTGCGGACCGGACTGCAGCTCGTGCTCGAGTCCCGCGGCTGCACCGTGGTCGGGCAGGCCGGCGACGGCCGGGCGGCGGTCGACGTCGTGCGTCGCGAGCGTCCCGACGTCGTGCTGATGGACATCCGCATGCCCGTGCTCGACGGCATCGCGGCCACGCGTGAGGTCGTCGCGGCCACGAGCACGCGGGTGCTCGTGCTCACCACGTACGACCTCGACGAGTACGTCTACGCCGCGCTCAGAGCGGGCGCCACCGGGTTCCTGCTGAAGGCGGTGCCGCCGGACCGCCTCGCTTCCGGCGTCGAGACCGTCGCCGCCGGCGAGAGCCTGCTCGCACCGACGCTCACCCGGCGGCTGATCGAGGAGCACGTCCGCCGCCCGCCGCCGCTCATCGGTGTGCCGGAACCGTTGCAACGGCTGACGAGCCGCGAGCTCGAGGTCTTCACGCACATCGCCCGCGGTGCCTCGAACGACGAGATCGCCGCCGCCCTCGTGGTCACCGAGGCGACCGTCAAGACGCACGTCAACCGCATCCTCGCCAAGCTCGGCCTGCGCACGCGCGTGCAGCTCGTCGTGCTCGCCTACGAGACCGGCCTCGTCCGCCCGGGCGAGAACGCCGTCAGCCCTTGATGCCGGTCTGCGCGACGCCCTGCACCAGCCAGCGCTGCAGGAACGCGAACACGAACACCAGCGGCAGGATCGACACCGCCGCGGCCATGCACAGCTGGCTGATGTTGATCGTCTGGGCGGTGAGGAACGTCGAGAGCACGACCTGCACCGTCCACGCGGAGTCGTCCTGGCCGATCACGAGCGGCCAGAGGAACGCGTTCCAGCTGCCGATGAAGGTGATGACGGCGATCGCGGCGACGAAGTTCATCGAGTTCGGCACGACGATCCGCCAGAACGCTCCCCAGTACGTGAGTCCGTCGACGCGTGCGGACTCCTCCAGCTCCTTCGGGAAGCCGAGAAAGTACTGGCGGAACAGGAACGTCGCGAACGCGCTGAACAGGCCGGGGATGATCAGGCCGCGCAGCGAGCTCACCCAGCCGAGCGTCGAGACGAGCACGAAGCTCGGCACGAACGTCACCGCGCTCGGGATCATCAGCGTCGCGAGCACCCCGTAGAAGATCTTGTTGGCGTGCCGGAACGGGATCCGCGCCAGGCCGTAGCCCGCCATCGCAGAGACCAGCAGCTGCCCAGCCGTCTGCAGCACGGCGATGATCAGCGAGTTCTTCAGCCCGGTGAGCATCGGGATGCTCCCGCCGAACAGGCCGGTCAGGTTCTCCCAGTGCAGCGTCGTCGGGAAGACCTTCCACGTCGGGGCGGTGAGCTCCTGGTCGGTCGCCAGCCCGTTGCGCACCAGCAGGTAGAACGGGATGAGGAACAGGACCGCCGCGACGATGAGCGCCGCGTAGCGCCCGAACGCCGCCGCGACGGCACCGCCGGGCGAGCGTCCCGACGCGATCCGCGGCGAAGTGGCTGCCATCGTCCGCCTCCCCTCTAGGCCGCCGCCGAGCGGCCGAGGCCGAGCACCTTGGCCTGGAACAGGCTGATGATCGCGATGAGCAACGCCAGCATGAGCGCACCCGCGCTGCCGTGGCCGAAGTCCTGGCCGGAGCCGAGCGCCGTGTAGTACAGGTACTCGAGCGGCGGGCGGGCGAACGGCTGGTTGATCGTGAGCATGTTGTAGAACTCGTCGAACGCCTGGTACGCCGCGATCAGCAGCAACAGCAGCACCGCGACGGACGTGGTGCGCAACTGCGGGAAGGTGATGTAGCGGAACGTCTGCCACCCGGACTTCGCCCCGTCGACGTACGCCGCCTCGTACAGCTCCGGAGAGATCTGCTGCAGCGCCGCGAGGAACAGGATCATGTAGAAGCCGGCCTGCAGCCACAGCCGTGCGGTGACGATCGGAATCCAGTACCACGGCGGGCTGGGCACCGACAGCCAGGCGATCTGGTCGACGCCGAACCACCCCAGCACCGTGTTGGCCAGCCCGAACCGTAGCCCGTTGAAGATGGACAGCCGCCACACCAGGCACGCGACGACGTACGAGCACGCCGTCGGCAGGAAGAACACCGAGCGGAAGAACGCACGCATGAACCGCGCTCGGTTCAACAGCAGGGCGAGCCCGAGCGAGAGCGCGAACGTGGTCGGGACGATGAAGATCGCGAACAGGGTGAACGTCCACAGCGAGCTGACGAACGGCCCGGTCGTCAGCAGGTCGGCGTAGTTGCGGACGCCGACGAACCGCGTCGGCGTCACCGTGTTCTGTGCGTCGAAGAAGCTGAGGACGAGGCTCCACACCATCGGCACGTACGTGAAGACGCCGAGGCCGATGAGGAAGGGGCCGACGAAGATCCAGAACCACAGCGTGGTGCCGCGGATGCCTCGGCCGCGAACGTGCCCAGCCGCCTTCGCCGTCGTGGCCGTAGCCGACGCGGGAAGCGCTGCCAGGTGACCCATGGCCGTCAACCGTTCAGCTTGGCGAGCTCCTTCTTCACCTGTTGCCCGGCTTTGTCGAGCTGGGCCCTCGGGTCAGCGCCCTTGCGGATGATGTTGTTCATCGCGTCGGTCCAGGCGGTGTTCATCGGCAGCGTCCAGAACGGGAAGTCGGTGATCCCCGACTCCGAGTTGAGCTTCACGGCCTCGGCCGCCGGGCCCGACTGCAGCTTCTTCGCCTTGGCGGCGAGGCTCTTGCGGGGCGGGATGTGGAAGCCGTAGCTGAGGCACCAGTCCTCCTGGTCCGCCGTGTTGTCGACCCACAGCCACTTGACGAACTCCTTGGCCGCGTCGACGTCCTTCGCCTTGCCCGAGACGAACGCGGTCCAGCCGCCGGAGTAGACCGACGCCTTGCCCTGGTCGCTCATCCTGGGGAATGCGATCACGCCGAAGTCGTCGCCTACCGCCTTCTGGATGCCCGGCATCGCCCACAGGCCGCACCACTGCATGGCCGCGAGCCCCTGCGTGAACGCAGACGGGTCGGTCCACTCGGTGGTGTTGCCGAGCAGCAGGCTCTTGTCCGCGTACATCTGGTGCAGCATCCCGAGCGCCTTCGCCGCGTCCGGTGTGTTGAACGCGACCGTCGGGTTGTCGCCGGTGGTGAGGTAGTCCGCGCCGGCCGCGACGAGCGCGGGACGGGTCATGGCCACGCCGCCGTCGTTGCCCGCGAACAGGCCCTTGACCTTCTTGCTCGTCAGCGCCTTGGCCGCCTTCACCAGGTCGTCCAGCGTCTGCGGCGGCTCGACGCCCGCCTTCGAGAGCATGCTCTTGCGGTAGTAGATGAGCTGCGGGTCGTCGATCATCCGGATCCCGTACAGCTTGCCCTGGTACGTGTTCGTCGTCAGGTCGACGGCGTTGTAGTCGCTCTTCACGTCCGCGACGAGGTCGTCGAGCGGCACCGCCTGCTTCGACCTGGCCATGTTGACGTTGAACTGCGACTCGTAGACGTCCGGGCCGCTGTTCGACTGCAGCCCGGACGCGAGCTTGGACGCGTAGTCGCCCGGCGTCCATTGCACGTTGACGGTGGCCTTCTTGTACGACTTCGCGTACCGCTTCGCCGCCTGCTCGGTGCCGGCCTCGCCGTACTGGTGGTACCACTGCGAGATCGTCGCGCCCGCGCCTCCGCCACCGGAGCTCGACCGGCCCGTGTTGCCGCCGCATGCAGCCAGCGCCCCCAAGGCGACGACGCCGCCCGCTCCGCGCAGCAGGTCGCGGCGGGAGAAGGACTTCCTCGATCCGGTGGACGACATGCTGCCTCCCAGGACTCGTCATTGAGCGCCGCCCGAGGCGGCAGGCCGGAGCGGCCCCCTACAACGTTGTAGAGTTTCTAGGCAACTCGCCGGTTCAAGTCAAGTACGGACAGCCAGGAAACTCTGCGTGACGGCGTCAGGCCGCGCGCAGCGACAACGTCATCGCCTCGACCGCGAGCAACGGGTTGACGTTGAGGTCGATGCGTTCCCGGCACAGCATGATCGCCTCGAGCCGGCGCAACGTCGCCACCCGGGTGGACGACTCGGCCACCTCGCGGAGCCGGTCGCGTAGGTCGTCGTTGCCGAGTTCGACGTCCGCGCCGAACTGCAGCAGCAGCACGTCCCGGTAGAACGCGGCCAGCTCGAGCAGCGCGCGGTCGAGGCTGTCGCGCTTCACCCTGGTGGCACGGGACTTCTGCTGTCGTTCGAGCTCGCCGAGCACGCCCTTGGTGCCGCGCGGCGCGGCGCGGCCCTCGGTGTCCTCGCCGAGCGCACGGCGCAGCGCCTCGGTCTCGGGCGCGTCCAGCTCCCCCGACGTGACGGCGGC
>DASUWX010000039.1:0-8680 GCA_036378185.1 Streptosporangiales bacterium
AGCGCACCCGCGACCCCGGCGACTCCCGGGCCCGCGACGTCGGCGTGACCGAGGAGGGCGCCCGGCCGGCGGCACGGGCAACCGGGGCCGTGGCGGCAGCCGACGCGGCGTTCTTCGGTTCGGTGCCGGACCGGCAGAAGGTGCCGGCGGTGTTGCGGGCGCTGGCCGGCTGAGCCGGGCGGACGGACCTGAGCCGCTCGAGCTGCGGCTGCGGCTCGTGGCGTTGCCGGGCGAGTGACTCGGGCGCCGGCGCCGGCGACGTGTCGGCCGCATCCGGCTAGCGGACGCCGGCCTCCCGCATGCCGCGCAGCTCGCGCTTCAGCTCGCCGATCTCGTCCCGCAGCCGGGCCGCCAGCTCGAACTGCAGCTCGGCCGCCGCCGCGTGCATCTGGTCGGTCAACTGCTGCACCAGCTCGCCCAGCTCCGCTGCCGGCATCCCGGCGAGATCGGCGGCGTGCCGTCCGACGTCGCCGACCTTCGACGACAGGCCCGGCACCGGGGACTTCCCTCGGCTCTGCTGCCGGCCGGAGCCGCCGACCAGCTGCTCGGTGTCGGCGTCCTCCCGGGCGATGGTGTCGAGGATGTCGGCGATCTTCTTCCGCAGCGGCTGCGGGTCGATGCCTTTCTCGGTGTTGTACGCCACCTGCTTGGCCCGGCGCCGGTTGGTCTCGTCGATCGCCTTCTGCATCGACTCGGTGACCGTGTCGGCGTACATGATCACCTCGCCGGACACGTTGCGGGCCGCCCGGCCGATCGTCTGGATCAGCGACGTGCCGCTGCGGAGGAAGCCCTCCTTGTCGGCGTCGAGGATCGCGACCAGTGACACCTCGGGCAGGTCGAGCCCCTCGCGCAGCAGGTTGATGCCGACGAGGACGTCGAACTCGCCGATGCGCAGCTCGCGGAGCAGCTGGACCCGGCGGAGCGTGTCGACCTCGCTGTGCAGGTACCGCACCCGGATGCCCATCTCGAGCAGGTAGTCGGTGAGGTCCTCGGCCATCTTCTTGGTGAGCGTGGTGACCAGGACCCGCTCGTCCTTCTCGGCCCGGGCCCGGATCTCGGCGATCAGGTCGTCGATCTGCCCCTTCGTCGGCCGGACGCCGACCTGCGGGTCGACCAGGCCGGTCGGGCGGATCACCTGCTCGACCACGTCGCCGCCGGTCTGGCCGAGCTCGTACGGCCCGGGCGTCGCGGACAGGTAGACGGTCTGCCCGATCCGCTCCAGGAACTCCTCCCACCGCAGCGGCCGGTTGTCGGTGGCGCTGGGCAGCCGGAAGCCGTGCTCGACCAGCGTGCGCTTGCGCGACATGTCGCCCTCGTACATGCCGCCTATCTGCGGCACCGTGACGTGCGACTCGTCGACGATGAGCAGGAAGTCCTCGGGGAAGAAGTCGAGCAGGCAGTTCGGCGCGCTGCCGGCCTCGCGGCCGTCGATGTGCCGCGAGTAGTTCTCGATGCCGGAGCAGAAGCCGACCTGCCGCATCATCTCGATGTCGTAGGTGGTGCGCATGCGGAGCCGCTGCGCCTCGAGCAGCTTGTTCTGCCGCTCCAGCTCGGCGAGCCGGTCGCCGAGCTCGGCCTCGATGCCCCGGATCGCCCGCTCCATCCGCTCCGGCCCGGCGACGTAGTGGCTGGCGGGGAAGACGTACATCTCGTCCTCCTCGTTGATCACCTCGCCGGTGACCGGGTGCAGCGTGGTGAGCCGCTCGATCTCGTCGCCGAACATCTCGATCCGGACGATGTGCTCCTCGTAGACGGGGAACACCTCGATCGTGTCGCCGCGCACCCGGAAGGTGCCGCGGGTGAACGCCACGTCGTTGCGGGCGTACTGGATCTCGACGAGCCGGCGCAGCAGCGCGTCGCGGTCGCGCTCCTCCCCCACCTTGAGCCACACCATGCGGTCGACGTACTCCTGCGGAGTACCCAGGCCGTAGATGCACGAGACGGTCGCGACGACGATCACGTCGCGCCGGGTGAGCAGCGACGCGGTGGCCCGGTGCCGCAGCTTCTCGACCTCCTCGTTGAGGGAGGAGTCCTTCTCGATGTAGGTGTCGGACTGCGGGATGTACGCCTCGGGCTGGTAGTAGTCGTAGTACGAGACGAAGTACTCGACCGCGTTGTTGGGCATCATCTCGCGCAGCTCGTTCGCGAACTGTGCGGCGAGCGTCTTGTTCGGCTGCATCACGAGTGTCGGCCGCTGCAGCCGCTCGACCAGCCAGGCGACCGTCGCGGTCTTGCCGGTGCCGGTCGCGCCGAGCAGGACGGAGTCCTTCTCCCCCGCCTCGATGCGCTTCTGCAGGCCGTCGATGGCACCCGGCTGGTCGCCCGCGGGTGAGATGTCACTGATCACCTGGAACGGCGCGACCTTGCGGGTCACCTCACTGACCGGACGCACGGCGTCTCCTTCACCTGCTCGAACTGTCGCGGCTACCACCGTACGTCGCCGCACCGACAGTCGCCCGAAGCCGCCGCGAGGGGCACCCTCAGCCGGTCAATGGGCGGCGGCGCGGGCGCGCAGCTCGGCCCACAGGCCGGCGACCTGTCGGTCCAGCCGGTCGAGCGTGCCGCCGTTGTCGATCACGACGTCGGCGGCGGCGAGCCGGTCGGCCCTGGATGCCTGGGCGGCGATCCGGCGCTCGGCGTCGTCGCGGGGCGTCCCCCGCGCCGCGAGCCGTTCCAGCCGGACGTCGTCGGGTGCGTCGACGACGACCACCAGGTCGTACTCGCCGGCGAGACCGGTCTCGACGAGCAGCGGCACGTCCTCGACGACGACGGCGTCCGGCGGCGCGGCCGCGACGACCTCGGCGCGGCGCTCCCGGACGAGGGGGTGCACGATCGCCTCGAGCCGGCGCCGCGCGTCCGGGTCGTCGAAGACGACCTTCCCGAGCCGCGGCCGGTCGAGCGAGCCGTCCGCGGCGAGCACCTCGGGGCCGAACACGCGCACGACCTCGGCGAGGCCGGGCGTACCCGGCGCCACCACGTCGCGCGCGGCCACGTCCGCGTCCACGACGACCGCGCCGTGGCCGGCGAGCCGCCGCGCCACCTCGCTCTTGCCGGAACCGATGCCGCCGGTGAGCCCCACCCGTAACACGCCGTCGAGACTATCGTCGCCGCCGACGCCGCGGGGCGGAACGGCCGGCCGCGCGAGGTGTTCAGGTGCTGCCGCGGACGACGAGCTCGGCGGGCAGCACGAGGTGCCGCGGCGGCGCGTCGTCGCCGGCGACGCGGTCGAGCAGGAGTTCGGCGGCGCGGCAGCCGATCTCGTACGTGGGCTGTTTCACGGCGGTGAGCGGGGGCCGCAGCGCGGTCGCCCAGCTGATGTCGTCGAACCCGACGACGGCGACGTCGTCCGGGATCGCGACGCCCGCCTCGCTCAGCGCCTGCAGCGCGCCGATCGTCATCAGGTTGTTCGACGCGAACAACGCGTCGGGACGGGCCCTGCCCAGCAGGTCCTTGGTCGCCGCGTAGCCGCCCTCGAGCCGGAAGTCGGCGGGCACGACCAGCTCGTCGTCGACCGGCAGCCCGGCCTCCTTCAGCGCCGCCTTGTACCCGGCCAGCCGGCGCGAGCCCGTGGTCGTCTTCAGCAGGCCCGCGATGATCGCGATCCGGCGCCGCCCCCGCTCGATCAGGTGCGTGGTCGCGTCGTGCGCCGCCTTGTGGTTGTTGACGGTCACGCTGTCGACCGGGGCGCCGCGCAGCCGCCGGTCGACCGTCACCACCGGCATGCCGCGGTCGAGGAGCGTCTCCAGCCGCCGGCTGTTCGACTGGGCGGGCGCGAGGACGACGCCGGCCATCTGCTCGGCCGCGGCCACCTCGAGGTAGCGCTGCTCCTTCTCCGGGTCCTCGTCGGAGTTGGCCAGCACGACCGAATACCCCGCGCGCTGGGCGGTGTCCTCGATGCCGCGCACCATCGACGTGAAGAAGGGGTTCTGCACGTCGGTGATGATGATCCCGAACACCGTCGTCGCCCGCGTCCGCAGGCTGCGCGCCGGGCCGTTCGGCCGGTAGCCCATCTCCGCGACGGCGGCGAGCACGCGCTCGCGGAGGTCGGCGCGGACCTCGACCCGGCCGTTGAGGACGCGGGACACGGTGGCGGGCGACACGTCCGCTCTGGCCGCGACGTCTCGGATCGTGGTGGTCATCCCCGGCCCTTCCTGGGAAGTTGGTCCGCAGATTACCCGCCGTGCCTCGGCGGGAACGATTCCCCGCCGCCCGTGTCACCGGTTGACACCCCTCGGGCAGGCTCTTACAGTCGCTCCGAGAAATCGATTTATTTTACGCCGCGCACCACGTGCGCACGGGAAGGGGCCGGACCGTGGCACGGATCGGTTTGCTCACCATGTCGGACGGCCGCGACTTCGTCGCCGGGGACCTGACGCAGTTCTGCATCGACGCCGAGTCGGCCGTGGCGGGCGCGCTCGAGGCGGCCGGGCACCAGGTGATCCGGGCGAGCGAGCCGGTATGGACCAACCTGCTGGCCACGTCCGAGGCGCGCCGGGTCGCCGACGCACGACCTGACCTGACGATCTTCCACTATCCCGTCTGGGCGTTCCCGCACTTCACCATGCTCGCGGCGAGCGAGACGCCCGGCCCGCTGATGCTGCTGGGCAGCATCGACCCGGTGCAGCCGGGCATGGTCGGCCTGCTCGCCGGCGGCGGCGCGCTCGACCAGATCGGTCGCCGGCACGCCCGCGCGTGGGGCGACATCGACGACCCCGCGGTGCTGCACCGGGTGCTGGTCCAGGTGCGGGCCGCGACGGCGGTCCAGGGACTGCGCGGGTCGACGTTCGGCCGGGTCGGCGGGCGTCCGATGGGCATGTACACCGCGGTGGCGAACGGCGACCAGTGGCTGGAGAAGTTCGGCGTCGACGTCGAGGAGATCGACCAGTGGGAGATCGTGCGCCGGTCCGAGCACGCCGGTGCCACGCAGGTGAAGAACGCGGTGCAGTGGCTGGAGAAGCACGCCGCGGGCGTCCACTACAACGGCGCGCAGCTCACCCCGGCGCTGCTGGAGCGGCAGGTCCGCACCTACTACGCGATGCGTGAGCTGATCGACGAGTGGAACCTGGACTTCTCCGGGATCAAGGGCCAGCCCGAGCTGACCACGCACTTCTGCACGATGGACCTGGCCGAGGCGTTCCTCAACGACCCCTACGACTGGGACGGCCCGAAGCAGACCCACGTGTGCGCGACCGAGGCCGACATGGACGGCGCGCTGACGATGCAGATCCTCAAGCTGCTCACCGACGGCACTCCGGCCCTGTTCGCCGACGTCCGGCACTACCACGCCGACAAGGACGTGTGGGATCTGTGCAACTCCGGCCAGCACGCCACCTGGTACGCCGCGCGCAGCGACGATCCGGCGGTGAACCTGGCCAAGGTCAACCTCTACCCGGAGGTGTTCTTCTTCCCCGCCGGCGGCGCTTCCGTGAACCACGTCGCAGCACCCGGCGAGGCCACGTTCGCGCGGCTCACCAGGAAGGACCACCGGTACCGCATGCACGTCGTCCGCGGCGCGTTCGAGCGCTACGACGACGCCACCAACGAGGCCATGGCCCGCCAGTCCACGTTCGAGTGGCCGCACGCCTTCACCCGGCTGCACGTGCCCGCCGACGAGTTCCTCGGCCGGTTCGGCGCCAACCACATCCACGCCGTCCCCGGCGAACACGTCGACGAGCTCAAGGCGGTCTGCGCGCTCCTCGACATCGACTACGAGGGCATGGGCGACGCGGCGTAGCCCGGGCCGGCGGCTGCGGCTCAGCGCGCGATGCGGGCGAGCGACGCCATGGCGACGACGAGCGCGCCGAGACGTACGCCGTTGACGACATGCCAGGTGGCGACGAGCCGGCGGCGGTCATCCTCGCCGAGCGGTTCACCGCCGGTCACCAGGCGCGCGTTGACCGACCGGATCAGGTAGCCGCTGAGCGCCGCCGCCGACGCCGTGCTCACCGCGGTAGCCGCGACGGCACGACAGTCGCCGCCCGCACGCCACCCGCGCACCAGCGTCGCAGCGGTCGCACCGAAGGCAAGCGGCGCGACGGGCACGTAGTAACGGACCGGGCTCCCCGTCCCGAGCAGCCCGCCTGCGCGCGCGGCGCGTGCGTCCGCGAGCAGTTGTGGCATCCCCACCACGGCCTCGTAGAGGTTGCCGAAGAACCATGCCTTCAACCCGATGCCAGCAGCGATACGCCGATCCATGGCAGTGATGCTGCCACACGGTTGTCTCGCGGGGTCCCGGTTGACACCCTCGGAGCGCGATCCTAGAGTCTCAGAAATCGATTTACGGCCGAGACTTCGACCGCAAGGGCTGACGCCGGGGCCGTCCGGTCCCATCATGGTGGGACCCGGCGACGGCATCTCCTGGAAGGGTCGCGAATGGCTGACGTCATCCTCGGCGTGGACATCGGCACGCTCAGCAGCAAGGGCCTGCTCGTGCGGCTCGACGGCACCGTCGCCGCGACCGTGGTGCAGCAGCACGAGATGTCCACGCCGCGCCCGGGCTGGGCCGAGCACGACGCCGAGCGCATCTGGTGGGGCGAGCTCGTCGCCCTCACCCGGCAGCTGCTCGCGCAGTGCCCGGACGACCGTGTCGTCGCCGTCGGCGTCAGCGGCATCGGCCCGTGCCTGCTGCCCTCCGACGCGACGGGCAGGCCGCTGCGTCCCGCGATCCTCTACGGCGTCGACACGCGCGCGTCCGCGCAGATCGAGGCGCTGCACGCCCGCTACGGCGAGGACGCGATCAGGGAACGCTGCGGCTCGGTGCTCACCTCGCAGGCGGTCGGGCCGAAGATCCAGTGGCTGCGCGACGAGGAACCCGAGGTGTGGGCGCGGACGAAGTCGATCCACATGTCGAGCTCGTTCCTCACCAACCGGCTCACCGGTGCCTACGTCCTCGACCACTCGTCCGCGAGCCAGTGCAACCCGATCTACGACCCCCGGGCGAAGGCGTGGATCGAGGACTGGGCGGAGGACGTCGCGCCCGGGCTGCGGCTGCCCGAGCTCGCCTGGCCCGGCGACGTCGTCGGCTCGGTCGTCCCCGAGGCCGCCGAGGCCACCGGGTTGCCCGCAGGCGTGCCCGTCGTGGCGGGCGGAATCGACGCGTGGACGGAGTCGGTGAGCGTCGGCGTCAAGCGGCCCGGTGACGTGATGCTGATGTACGGCACCACGATGTTCCTCATCGAGATCGTCGAGGAACTGCGCACCTGGCCGACCCTCTGGGGCACCGTGGGCGCGCTGCCGGACACGTACAACCTCGCGGCCGGCATGGCGACGTCCGGCGCGGTGACCGACTGGCTGAGGCGGGTCACGAGCACCTCCTTCGAGGACCTCGTCGAGGAGGCGCGCGCGGTCGGCCCCGGCGCCGAGGGACTCGTGATGCTGCCGTACTTCGCGGGCGAGCGCACTCCCCTGTTCGACGCCGACGCACGCGGCCTGGTCGCGGGCCTGACCCTGCGGCACCATCGCGAGCACCTCTACCGCGCGGCGCTCGAGGCGACCGCGTTCGGCGTCCGGCACAACCTGGAGACGATGGCCGAGGCGGGTGGCCACGCCGCCCGCCTGGTCGCGGTCGGCGGCGGCACCCGGGGCGGGCTGTGGACGCAGATCGTCTCCGACGTGACGCAGCAGCCACAGCAGCTGCCGCACAACACCGTCGGCGCCGCTTACGGCGACGCACTGCTCGCCGCCACCGGCAGCGGGGTGGTCACGGAGGCGGAGACGGACAAGTGGAACCCGGTGGAGACGACCGTCGAGCCCGACCCCGCCGCGGCGGAGGCGTACGACCGGCTGTACGCGCTGTACCGCGACCTCTACCCGGCGACGCGCGACATCAGCCACGCCCTCGCCGCCATCCAGCGCGGCGGCACGTGACCGCTCTCGGAGGTCCCGTCGATCACGTTGACGTGATCGACGGTGACTTCACACGATGCAGGACCCGGGTGAAGTCACCGTTCGCCGTGTGAAGCTCGGCCGGAACCGATTCACCAGTTGGCCATGGACGCCTGGAGGACGCCCGTCACGTCCTCGGCGGTGACCTCGCGGGGCGCCATGGACAGCAGCCGCTGCTGCTTCATCGTGCCCTCGACGAGCGCGGGGACGTCGCCGGCGCCGTAGCCGACCTCGGCCAGGCCGCTCGCGATCCCGATGTCGCGCATCAGCGACACCAGTGCCCGCGGCAGCCGCTCGGACGGCTCACCGGAGTCCACGCCCGCCGGGTCGAGCCAGCCGGCCGCGCGCACGTGCCGCTGCGGGTCGCAGGCGAAGGTGAACCGGAACGCAGCGGGCGCCGTGAGCGACACCGACTCGCCGTGCGGCACCATCGGCTCGTCCTTCGGGTAGTCCGGCGGCCGGTACGCCGTGACCCGGCCCGCGATCGGGTACGCGCAGGCGTGCGGCACGTGCACGCCCGCGTTGCCGAAGCCCATGCCCGCGAACAGCGCCGCGAGCATCATGTCCGAGCGCGCGTCGAGGTCGCCGCCGGAGAGCACCGCACGGCGCAGCGACCGCGCCACCAGCGGCACCGCCTTCTCGATGAACGCGTCCGACACGGGGTTGGAGCCGACGTACGCCGCCCGCTGCTCCGGCGCGTGCCGCGGGTACGCACGGTGCGGGCGCGCCGTGTACGACTCGAGCGCGTGGCAGAGCACGTCCATCCCGCATGCGGCGGTGACGTGCGGCGGCAGCG
>DASUWX010000040.1:0-6903 GCA_036378185.1 Streptosporangiales bacterium
GCCGATGGTGGCCACGCCGAGCTTCGCCAGCACCTCCTCCATCTTCGGCCCCACCCCCCAGAGCCGCCGCACCGGCAGCGGCGCCAGCAGCGCCGCCTCCCCGCCCGGCGGCACGACCACGAGGCCGTCCGGCTTGCGCAGGTCGGACGCGATCTTGGCGATCAGCTTGGACGTGCCCGCGCCGACCGATGCGGTGAGCCCGGTGGCGTCGTGGATGTCCCGCTTCACCTCGACGCCGACCGCGACGACTGCGTCGCGGTCGAGCGGCCTACGGCCGGAGTCCGCGAGGTCGACGTACGCCTCGTCGATCGACAGCTGCTCGATGCGCGGCGACAGCCGGCGCAGCACGTCCATCGCGACGCCGCTCGCCTCGCGGTAGGCCCCGAACCGCGGCGAGAGGAACGTCGCCTGCGGGCAGCGCCGGCGCGCCTCGCCCATCGACATCGCCGAGTGCACGCCGTACACGCGCGCCTCGTAGCTCGCCGTCGACACGACGCCACGCGGCCCGAGCCCGCCGACGACGACCGGCCGACCCCGCAACGACGGCTTGTCGCGCTGCTCCACGGAGGCGAAGAACGCGTCGAGGTCGAGGTGCAGGATGCTCGGCTCGTCGCGCACCACACCCCCTTCCACGTCCTCGCACCGATCCTCGCACGCGGCACCGACAACGCACCGCATACTGTGGCGCCATGCGTGCGGTGCTGCAGCGGGTCCGCGAGGCGAGCGTGGCGGTCGACGGACGGGTCGTCGGCGCGATCGACGAACCCGGCCTGCTCGTGCTCGTCGGCGTGACCCACACCGACGACGCCGGCGCGGCCCACAAGCTCGCCACGAAGATCTGGGGCCTGCGGATCCTGGACGGCGAGAAGTCCTGCTCGGACGTCGGTGCGCCGCTGCTCGTCGTGAGCCAGTTCACGCTCTACGCCGACACCCGCAAGGGCCGCCGGCCGTCCTGGTCGGCGGCCGCGCCAGGCGACGTGGCGGAACCGCTCGTCGACGAGGTGGTCGCAGAGCTGCGCCGGCTCGGCGCCACCGTCGCCACCGGCGTCTTCGGCGCGGACATGCAGGTCTCCCTCGTCAACGACGGCCCCGTCACCCTGATCGTCGACGTCTGAGGCCCGCGCCTCACATGACGAACGGTGACTTCACACGAGTCCTGCACCGTGTGAAGTCCCCGTCGATCACGTTGACGTGACGACGGGGGGCCGCGCCGCGGAAGGGTCGACGGCGGCGGGAGGGTCAGTCGCGGCGGCGGGAGGGTCAGTCGCGGCGGAGGAGCTGCTTGGGGCGCAGGTGCAGGCCGGCGTCCGGGGAGACGATGACCTCCTGCGCGGCCGCGACACCGCCGGCGACCAGCGTCGCGTCGACCGGGACGTTGCGCTTGACCACTGCCAGGCCGATCGGGCCGAGCTCGTGGTGCCGGGCCGAGCTGGTGACCTGCCCCACTTCACGCCCCTCGTGCTCGACGGCGTCGGCGTGGGCGGGCAGCGTCTCGACCGAACCGTCGAAGTGCAGGAACACCAGCCGGCGCGGCGGGTGACCGGTGTTGTGCACGCGCGCAACGGTCTCCTGCCCGCGGTAGCAGCCCTTGTCGAGGTGCACGGCGGTGCCGATCCAGCCCACCTCGTGCGGGATCGTCTTGTGGTCGGTGTCGCGGCCGAACCGCGGCTCGTGCGCGGCGATGCGCAGCGCCTCGTACGCCCAGACGCCCGCCGGCGACCCGCGGCGTTCGGCGTACGCCGGCAGCTCGGCGCGCGGCACGAACAGCTCACGGCCGCGCTCGCCGGCCCGGACGAGGTACGGCGTCTCCCCCTCCCTGCCCGGCTCCCACACGACGGCGTAGTCGCCGGTGACCTCGGCGACGTCCACGTCCGCGCGGAACCTCATCATCGTGAGGTAGTCGACGAGCGCGGCGGACGTGCCGGGTTCGACGTGTGCCCACACGGCCGAGCCGTCGTCGACCATGGCCATCGCGTGCTCGACCCGCCCCTGCGGCGAGAGCACCAACGCGGTGGTCGCCTCGTGCGGTGCGAGCCGCTCGAGGTGCTGCGTGGTGAGCGAGTGCAGCCAGCTCAGCCGGTCCGGCCCCGCGATGCGGACGACCTCGCGGTGCGACAGGTCGACGAACCCCTCGCCGTCGGTCAGCGACCGCTGCTCGCGGAGCGGATCGCCGTAGTGCCACGCGACACCGGCGTCCGGTGGGTCGGCAGGTACGGCACCGGGCAGGGACAGCAGTGGACTGTTCACGCCTTCGAGCCTAGGTCGTACGCCGCCGGGCTGTCGCGGCGGCAGGTGGCGCAGCGGCCGAACACCACGAGGTGGCCGACGTCGGCCTCGAAGTCGTGCTCGTCGGCGAGCACCCGCGCGAGGCCGTCGGCGACGGACAGGGGCGCCTCGCGGACGGTGCCGCAGCCGCGGCAGACCAGGTGCACGTGGTCGGCGTGGTCGATCAGGTGGTAGGTCTCGGCGGCGCCTTCCAGCCGGGAGTGGCCGACGAGCTCGAGCTCGGTGAGCAGCTCGAGGGTGCGGTAGACCGTCGCGAGATCGACCGACTCCGACTCGCGCCGCAGGTGCTGGAAGACCTCCTCCGGCGTCGCATGCCGCAGCTCACGGACCGCGTCCAGCACCAGCCGGCGCTGTTGCGTGAGCCGGTAGCCGCGCGAGCGCAGCAGCTCCATCCAGTCCTCGGCCACGCGCCGAGTGTAGGTCGACGGGTCAGACGGTGAAGCGTTCGGCCGCCACGGCGCGGGTGCGCTCGCCGTCGGCGAGGTGCAGGACGCAGAACGCCCCCTTGACCAGGCGCACGCCCGCGAGGTCGGCGACGAAGGCGTCGGACAGGCCGCGGAACAGGCCGGGCAACGCCTTGCGCTGCGTGCACACCACGACGACCTCCGGGCCGCCCGCCAGCGACAGCAGTCGGGCGACCGCGGCCTCCGGGTCGGCGGCGAAGCCGGTCTCGGTGAACAGCGGCTCGGTCTCGACGTCGAGCCCCGACGCGGTCGCGAACGGCGCCACGGTCTCGGTACAGCGGACGACGGCGGCGGAGACGACGCGCTCGACGCCGTACCCGCCGAGCACCGACACCAGCTCGCCGGCCTGGACGCGGCCGCGCTCGTCGAGCGGCCGAGCGGCGTCCTCACCCGGCCACGCGGACCGCTCGCCCGCGCTCGCGTGCCGGACGACGACGAACGGGCGGGTCACCAGCGTGCCGGCGCTCCGGTGCTCGACGAAGGCACGCAGCACCGGCTGCTCACGCCGCGGCTGGAGCCAGGTCAGGGCCTCGTCGGGCGGCAGCCAGCGCAGCTCGTCGACCTCGCCGTCGGGCTGCAGCTCTCCCCCGTCCCCGCACGCCCGCATCGACCAGTAGCGGACCCGCTTGCCGCGTCCGTCCGGCAGCTCGTAGGCCGTCTCGCCGAGCGGCGGCCCGAGCCGGACCGCCTGCCCCGTCTCCTCCTGCACCTCGCGCACGGCGCCGACCAGCGGGTGCTCGCCCCGCCGCAGCTTGCCCTTCGGGATGGACCAGTCGTCGTACGCGGGACGGTGCACGAGCACGACCTCGACGTCGTCGCCCGAGCCGCGCCAGACCACGCCGCCCGCGGCCTGGACGACGCCTCGTGCCGGTGCGCTCACCACGTCAGGAAACGGTAGCGGGCGCGGCGGCGAGCACGGCCATCAGCCGCTCCTGGTAGTCGGCCAGGTCGTCGCCCTTGCGCCGGGTCCAGGCACCGTCCGGTGCGAGGTCCCAGGCGACGACGTCGTCCGACGTCGCGAGCCGCAGCATCTCCTCCAGCCGCCTGGTCACCTTCGGGTGGGTGATGCGGACGACGACCTCCACCCGGCGGTCCAGGTTGCGGTGCATGACGTCGGCGCTGCCCATCCAGTACTCGACGTCGCCGCCGTTCTCGAACCGGAACACCCGGGAGTGCTCGAGGAACCTGCCGAGGATGCTGCGCACCCGGATCGTCTCGGACAGTCCGGGCACGCCCGGACGCAGCGCACAGATGCCGCGGACGACGACCTCGATCGGCACGCCGGCACGGGAGGCCTGGTAGAGCGCGTCGATGACCTCCTCGTCGACGAGCGCGTTGCACTTGATCGTGATGCCCGTCGGACGCCCGGCCGCCGCGTGCCGCGTCTCGCGCGCGATCATCTCGACCATGCCGGCGCGCAACGCCTCCGGCGCGACGAGCAGGGTGCGGTAGCCGCGGTGCCTGGTGTGCCCCGAGAGGTGGTTGAACAGGTCGGTGAGGTCGGCGCCGACGTCGGGGGACGCGGTCAGCAGCCCGAGGTCCTCGTACAGCCGGGCCGTCTGCGAGTTGTAGTTGCCGGTGCCGACGTGGGAGTACCTGCGCAGCACGCCGTCCTGGTCCTGCCGCACGACCAGGCAGATCTTGCCGTGCGTCTTCAGCCCGACGATGCCGTAGACGACGTGCGCGCCGGCGCGTTCGAGCTGCCTCGCCCAGCGGATGTTCGCCTGCTCGTCGAAGCGCGCCTTGATCTCCACGCAGACGAGCACCTGCTTGCCCGACTCGGCCGCGTCGATGAGCGCGTCCACGATCGGCGAGTCGCCGCTGGTGCGGTACAGGGTCTGCTTGATCGCGAGCACGCGCGGGTCGTTCGCCGCCTGCTCGACGAACGCCTGCACGCTCGTGGTGAACGACTGGTACGGGTGGTGGACGAGCACGTCCGTCTCGTTCAGGATGGCGAAGAAGTTCGGCGGCTCGCCACCCTCGCGCTCGCGCAGCAGCGGGTGCGTGCGCGGCCGGAACGGCGGCCGGTCGAGCTCCGGGCGGTCCACGTCGGCGACGGAGAACAGGGCGGTCAGGTCGAGCGGCCGCGGCAGCCGGTAGACCTCGTCCTCGCTGACCCGCAGCTCGCCGAGCAGCAGGTCGAGCACCTGCCGGCTGGTGCCGGCCTCGACCTCCAGCCGCACCGGCGGCCCGAACCTGCGTCGCTGCAGCTCCCGCTCCAGCGCCTTGAGCACGCTCTCGTCGTCGTCGCTCTCGACCTCGAGATCCTGGTTGCGGGTGACCCGGAACGTCGACGCCTGCACGACCTCGAGCCCGCTGAACAGCCGCGGCAGGTGCGCGACGATGATCTCCTCGAGCGGCACGAACCGGCTCTCGCCGAGCGGGAACAGCCGCGCCAGGTTGGACGGTACCTTCACCCGGGCGAACTGGTCGCGGCCGTCGTCGTCGCGGACGACCACGGCGATGTTGAGCGACAGCCCGGATATGTACGGAAAGGGGTGCGCTGGGTCGACCGCGAGCGGCGTGAGGACGGGAAAGACCCGCTCGTGGAAGAACTGCCGGGCGACGGCACGGTCGCTCTCTCCCAGGTCGTCCCAGCGCACGATCTCGATGCCCTCGGCGCAGAGCGCGGGCAGCACCTGCTGCTCGAAGACGCGGGCGTGGCGTTCCATCAGCTCGCGCGTGCGCGCGAGGACGGCGGCGAGCTGGGCGCGGGGCGTGAACCCGCTCGGCACCGGACCGCTCATCCCCGTCGCGATCCGCCGCTTCAGGCTGGCCACCCGGACCATGAAGAACTCGTCCAGGTTGTTCGCGAAGATGGCGAGGAACCGCACCCGGTCCAGCAGCGGCGTCGACGGAGTCTCGGCGATCTCGAGCACGCGGGCGTTGAAGTCCAGCCAGGACAGCTCACGGTCGAGGAAGCGCTCGGCGGGCAGGCCCGCGGTCGAGACGGTCGACTCCGGTGGCGGGTTGAGCTCGTCCTCGACGTCCTCGACGAGCTTCTCGACGTACGACGGTGCGCTGGCCGTCAGGCCGTCAGCCGTCCCCAGCAACTCCGCCATCTGTCCATGATGGCGCGTTCCGGTGAACTCGTCCCCTCTTGATCATGAAGTCTGCCGGACACGGGACAGGCGCGCGGACGTGTGCGCCTGCAACGGCTGCCCGACCGCGGCCATGTCGTAGGCGTACGCGAGGTCTCCCTCGACCAGGCCGTAGAGCCGCTTGCCCGCGTTGACCTCCTTGGCGGACTCGGTGCGCACCACCGCGTCGGTCGCCAGCTCGATCCGGGCACCGGTGACCTCGCCGTACCAGATCTCCACGATGCCGGTGGGATGCGCGAGCACGACCTCCAGCCGGCCACCGCCGACGGCCCGCCAGTAGCCCGACTCGCGGGCGGCGTGCGCGACCGCGTCTCCGTTCTCGTCGGTCAGCCAGGAGCGGCTCTGGTACGCGAGGTAGGGCTTGCCGACGTGACTGAACGTGAGCTCCTGCAGGAAGGTGCGGTCCTCGATCGTCGGGTAGCCGACCACGCCGGGGCCGCGCCAGGTGCCGAGGAGGAAGCTGATGGGGACGCAGGCGGGGTGCAGCTCGGGAACGGGCAATTCGGTCATCTGCGGTACAACCTGTACACCAGGTAGCTCGCCGCCCACGCAACGCCCAGCGCGACCGCGCTCAGCAGGCTTGCGTACAGCATTTCCACGGCTCTGACCTTAGCCTCTGTACGGAGGTACGCTGCCCAACACACGCGGAGGGGGAGGGGTGAGAGCTTGACTGTGGCCGGCCGATTCGTCGACTTCTATGCCCTGCTGAGCATTCCACCCGACGCCCCCGCGGAGTCCGTGGGCGAGGCCATCGCCGAGCAACGGCGGCGGTGGGAGGCCAGTACGGCGTCCACGGCGGAGGAACGGGTCCGCGAGCTCGACCTCGCCGAACTCGTCCTGCTCGACCCCGAGCAGCGCGCCGACTACGACGACGAGTGGCGCTCTCGCACGGACGGCCGGGCGCCGGAAGCCGCCGGCTCCGACCCGCGGCCCGAACCGGAGGCCGCGCCCGCCGCGGAGGCACCGGCGGAGGGCCCTGCCGAGCCGCCCGCCGTCCCGGACGGCGGTGACGGCCGGTCCGGTGACGCGTGGGCCGAGCAGGCCCGTGAGGC
>DASUWX010000041.1:0-7105 GCA_036378185.1 Streptosporangiales bacterium
ACCAGACCCGGCGCGCGGACCGCGACGGCGCGGGCGCGGACCGCCTCGGCCGGGTTCCGCTTGTGCGGCATCGTGGACGAGCCGCCGGCGCCGGCGTCGAGCACCACCTCGGCGACCTCGGTCTGCGCGAGCGCGACGACGTCGGTGGCGACCTTCCCGAGCGCACCGCACACCGTGCCGAGCGCACAGCCGTACCGGGCCGGCAGCGTGCGGTCGGTGTGCCACGGCAGCACCGGCTCGGGCAGACCCAGTTCGCCGGCCAGCGCCGCCAGCACCCGCACGCCGTCGGCGCCGAACGAGGCGAGCGTCCCTGTCGCCCCGCCGAACTGGAGCGGCAGAGCGTCGGCGGCACGGAGCAGTCCCTCGGTGGCCACACCCACCGACTGCAGCCAGCCCGCCGCCTTGAGCCCGAACGTCGTCGGCAGCGCCTGCTGCGCCAGCGTCCGCCCGGGCAGCACGGTCGCCCGGTGCGCCTCGGCGAGCGACGCCAGTGCGTCGGCGACGCCGGCGAGGTGTGACCCAAGGGGCGTCAGCGACCGGCGGCACAGCAGCACGAGTGCGGTGTCGAGGACGTCCTGGCTCGTCGCGCCGTTGTGCACGTAGCGACGGGCGGCGTCGGGCACCCGCGACCGCAGCTCGCGGACGAGCGGCGGCACCGGGTTCGCCGCTGAGACCGCCGCACGGCCGAGCGCCTCCGCGTCGTACGCCTCGGCCCGGCAGGCCGCGTCGACGTCCGCCGTGACCCGTGCCGCGTCACCCGCGACGAGCCCCGCCTTCGCCTGCGCCCGGACAAGCGCGCGCTCGACGTCGAGCATCGCCTGGACCAACGCCTCGTCGGACAGCTCCGCGTCGACGTCCGCGGCGCCGGACAGCGGGCCGAGCACCCCTTGGAAGGGCCCTGGCGCGGGCTCAGACGAGGAAGAAGACGGTCTCATGCTCCCCCTGCAGCCGGATGTCGAACCGCACGCCGTCGGCGTCGGGCACCGCGACGAGCGTCTCCCGCCGGTCGGGCGGCAGGGCCGAGAGGACGGGATCGTCCGCGTTGTGTTCGGTCTCGTCGGGGAAGTACACACGGGTGACGAGGTGGTGCAGCAGGCCGCGTGCGAACAGGGCGACGTCGAGGTGCGGCGCCTGCCAGCCGCCGTCGGCGGGTACGCGGCCCGGCTTCAGCGTGACGAACGAGTAGTGGCCGTTCTCGTCGGTCGGGCAGCGGCCGAACCCGCGGAACCCGTCCGCCCGCGGCGACGGCGCACCCCGCGGGTCGTCCGGATGGTCGAACCGGCCGTCCGGGTCGGCCTGCCAGATCTCGACGAGCGCGTCGGTCACCGGCGTCCCCTCGCCGTCGACGACGGTGCCGTGCACCCGGATCGCGCCCGGTGTGTGCTCGGGCACGACGTGCGGCCCGGCGTCGTACGGCAGCCCGATGTGCAGGAACGGCCCGACGGTCTGTGCGGGCGTGACGCCGAGGGCGTCGGCGGCTGGCGCGCCGTCAGCCGTCATCGCCGTCCTCCTCGAACGGCGTCGCCTCCCGGCCGCGCAGCACGATGTCGAACTCGAATGCCAACGCCCAGTGCGGCTGGGTCCGTTCGTGCACGTACCGGGAGACCATCCGTTGCCGGGCCTTGGGATCCGGCACCGAGTTGAAGATCGGGTCCTGCCCGAACAGCGGGTCGTCGGGGAAGTACATCTGCGTCACGAGCCGCTGCGTGAACGACCGGCCGAACAGGGAGAAGTGGATGTGCGCGGGACGCCAGGCGTTGTCGTGGTTGTGCCACGGGTACGCGCCCGGCTTGATCGTGACGAACCGGTAGCGGCCCTCGCCGTCGGTCAGCGCCCGGCCCGCGCCGGTGAAGTTCGGGTCGAGCGGCGCGGGCCAGTTGTCCACGACGTGCCGGTACCGGCCGGCGGCGTTCGCCTGCCAGACCTCGACGAGCGCGCCCGGCACGGGCCGCCCATCCTCCTCGAGCACCCGGCCGGAGACGGCGATCCGCTGGCCGATCGGCTCGCCCGGGTGACGGGCGGTGAGGTCGGCGTCCAGCTCGCTCACGCGGTCCGAGCCGAACACCGGCCCGGTCAGCTCGGTGAGCCGTTGCGGCAGCACCACCAGCGGCCGGGACGGGGCGCGCAGCCGGGTGGAGTGGTAGTCCGGGTAGTCGTACGGCGGGTGCACGCCGGAAGGAACGCGGTACCTCGCGGCGGCCGGCCGCTGACGCTCGCTCATGCCCGCTCGCCTCCCGCTCCCCCCATCGTCGCCTGCAGCCGGCGCAGCACCTCGAGCTCCGTCGCCGTCGGCGGCTCGGTGACGCCGACGTCGGCGGCGACGCGCAACGGCCAGCCGGTGGCGTCCCGCACCTGCTCGACGGTCACGCCCGGATGCCTCCTGGTCAGGGTCAGCTCGCAGTCGTCGGGATCCGGCTCGAGCACGCCGAGGTCCGTGATGACCCGGCGCGGCCCGGCGCCGGTGAGGCCGAGGCCGGCGCGGTCGCCCGGCCCGCTCCCGAAACCGACGGAGGTCACGAAGTCCACGTCGGGCACGAACGCGCGGGTGCTCTGCCGGACGACGACGACGACCTCCCGGCAGGACGCCGCGATCTCCGGCGCACCGCCGGCGCCCGGCAGCCGCACCTTCGGCTCCTGGTAGTCGCCGATCACGGTGGTGTTGATGTTCGCGAACCGGTCGATCTGTGCCGCGCCGAGGAAACCGACGTCGATGCGGCCGGGCTGGAGCCAGTAGTTGAAGATCTCCGGCACGCTCACGACGGCGTCCGCCGTCTCGGCGAGGATCCCGTCCCCGATGGACAACGGCAGGTGCGGTGGCTTCGCGCCGAGCGTGCCGGACTCGTACACGAGCACGAGGCCCGGCGCGTGGGTGGCCCTGGCGAGGTTCGCGGCGGTGCTGGGCAGGCCGATGCCGACGAAGCACAATGCGCCGTCGGGCAGGGCACGCGCGGCCGCCACGGTCATCATCTCGTCCGTGGTCCAGGACTCGCTCACGCCCGCACCTCCTCCCTGAGCACCTGCTCGTCCAGCCAGCGGGTGAACTCCTCCCGGTCCCTGCTGATGGCGTCCCAGGCCTGGTAGTACCCGTTGTCGCGCTTGGAGAACCCCTGTGCGTACGAGGGGTGCGCGCCGTCCGGCACGACGGCGACCGCGTCGACGACCCAGGTGGGCAGCACGACGGCGCCGGGCTGTGGCGGCAGCTCGTCCACCAGCTCCTCCACCGTGACCAGCGCGCGCCGCGCGGCCAGCACCGCCTCCTTCTGCACGCCGGTGATCCCCCACATCTGCACGTTGCCGGCGCGGTCGGCGCGCTGGGCGTGCACCACGGTCACGTCCGGGCGGAGCGCGGGCACCGCGGTCAGCCGCTCGCCGGTGAACGGGCAGGTGATCGTCGCGACGTTCGAGTTGCGGCGGGCGAGCGAGGTGCCGGAGTAACCGCGGAGCACGGCGAACGGCAGGCCCGAGGCGCCGGCCACGTAACGGTTCGCCATGCCCGCGTGACTGTGTTCCTCGAGCTCCAGCGGCACCGGCCAGCCGTTCTCGACGGCGTCCCTGAACCGGTGCAGCGAGCCGACTCCCGGGTTGCCGCCCCAGGAGAAGACGAGCTTGCGGACGCAGCCCGCACCGATGAGCTGGTCGTAGATCAGGTCCGGTGTCATCCGGGCGACGGTCAGGTCGCGACGTCCCTGCCTGATCACCTCGTGCGCGGCGGCGAACGGGATCAGGTGCGTGAACCCCTCCATCGCCACCACGTCGCCGTCCTGCACGAGCTCGGCAACCGCGTCGTGCAGCGTGGTGATCCGCGCCATCGCTTCCCCCGGCTCCCCTCATCCTCGACACGTTCGCTACGCGCACGAACGTCCTTATGCCGATCATTCAACACCACGCACTCCGACCGCATCAACATGGCGGCAACCCGTTGACTCCGCGCACGGCTGAGCCTACGTTCAGCATGTGACCGAGCGTTCGTAAAGTGAACAAGCCTCATCGAGGTGTCTGATCCATGCATCGCATCGTCGCCGCAGTCGCCGCAGTCACCGCCGCAACAGCAGCGCTCACCGCCTGCGGCTCGTCGGGGTCGGGCGGCGGCGGGGGCGGCGGCGGCACGGACAAGATCACCGTCGGCGTCATCCCGATCGTCGACGTGGCGCCGATCTACCTCGCCAAGCAGAACGGGTACTTCGCCGCCCAGCACATCCAGGTGACGCTCCAGCCCGAGTCGGGCGGCGCCGCAGCGGTGCCCGGAGTGGTGAGCGGCCAGTTCAAGTTCGCGTTCGGGAACGTGGTCTCGCTCATCCTGGCCGAGTCGAAGCACCTGCCGCTGCGGATGGTCGCCAACGGCAACGCGTCGACGGGCGTGGCGGGCAAGGACTTCAGCGCCGTCGTCGTCCCCCGTGACAGTCCCATCAAGACGGCGAAGGACCTCGTCGGCAAGACGGTGTCGGTGAACAACCTGAAGAACGTCGGCGACACCACCGTGCGCGCGTCCATCCGGAAGGCGGGCGGGGACGCGACCAAGGTGCGGTTCGTCGAGATGGGCTTCCCGGACATGCCCGCCGCGCTGCAGAAGCACCGGGTCGACGCGGCCTGGGTGGTCGAGCCGTTCCTGACCGCCGCGAAACAGCAGGGCGCGCGCGTCGTCGCGTGGAACATGGTCGACACCGCTCCCCACATGACGGTGGCGACGTACTTCACCTCCGAGAAGGTGCTCAAGGACGACCCGGACCTGGTGAAGCGGTTCAAGGCGGCGATCGGCGAGGGGCTCGCGTACGCCCAGTCGCACCCGGACGCGGTGCGCAAGATCCTCGGCACGTACACGAAGATCAGCCCGAGCGTCGCGCAGCAGATGACCCTGCCCGCCTGGCCGCCGAAGGTGAACGAGCAGTCCGTCCGCACGCTCGCCAGGCTGATGCAGCAGGACGGGCTGATCAAGCAGCAGCCCGATCTTCCCGCCCTGCTCCCCTCGTGACCGGAACGACATGGCACGCAACGCGATCGGGCGACGGGCCGGGAGCCCTGCGCTCCTCGGCGTGGCGGGCTTCGTCGTCTTCCTCGCCCTGCTGGAGGTGATACCGCGCGCCGGCCTGGTGTCGGCGCGCTACCTGCCGCCGACGTCGACGATCCTCGCGACGCTCGCCGCACAGCTCGTCGACGCGGGATTCTGGGCCGCCGTCGGGCACACCCTGGCCGCGTGGGCGCTGGGTCTCGGGATCGCGTTCGCCGCGGGTCTCGCCGTCGGCGTCGTGGTCGGGAGCGTCCCGGTGCTGAAGGAGCTGACGTCCTCGACGATCGAGTTCCTGCGGCCGATCCCGTCGGTCGCGCTCATCCCCCTGGCGGTGCTGCTGTTCGGCACCGACATCGGCAGCACTCTCGTCCTCGTCGTGTACGCCTCGTTCTGGCAGGTGCTCGTCCAGGTGCTGCACGGCGTGGTCGACGTCGACCCGGTGGCGGAGGACACCGCCCGCTCGTACCGGCTGTCCCGGTGGTCGCGGATCCGGCACGTCACCTGGCCGTCCGCGCTGCCGTACGTGCTCACCGGGTTGCGGCTCGGCGCGGCGGTCGCGCTGATCCTCGCGGTGACGGCGGAGCTCGTGATCGGCAGCCCGGGGCTCGGCCAGCAGATCGCGGTCGCGCAGAGCAGCAACGCAGTCCCGCTGGTGTACGCCCTCGTCATCGCGACCGGCGGGCTCGGTGTCGCGGTCAACGTCGGCGTGCGTGCGCTGGAGCGGGCCGCCCTCGCCTGGCACCCGTCCGTCCGCTCGGAGGTGCCGGCATGACGGTGTCTCCCGACGTCCCCCGCCGCTCCGCTCCTCGCTCAGTCGCGGTGGTCACGCCACATGCCGGCGATCGGTTGGCTGCGATGCTCACTTCGGGGGACGTCTCGTGACGGCCGTCCGGACCGTGGTGCGGCTGGTCGGCCTGCCGATCGTGCTGCTCGGCCTCTGGTGGGTGTGGAGCGCGAACGCCGGCAACTACTACGCGCCGACGCCCGGCGTCGTCGCGCGGACGTTCGGCGACGTCTGGACCGGCGCACGCCTGCTGCACGACGCGCTGCCGAGCGTGCTGCGGTTGCTGGGCGGCCTGGCCGCGGCGGCCGTCCTGGGCGTCGGGCTCGGCCTGCCGATCGGGTCGTCGCCGCGGCTGCGCGCGTTCGTGGAGCCGGTGCTCGAGTTCCTGCGCGCGATCCCGCCGCCCGTGCTGGTGCCGGTGCTCATGCTGTTCGCCGGGATCGGCAACGGCATGAAGGTGCTGGTCATCGTGTCCGGCTGCGTCTGGCCGGTCCTGCTGAACACGGTGGAGGGGGTGCGCGGCGCCGATCCGGTCCTCGATGAGACGTGCCACGCGTACGGCATCGTCGGTCGGGCCCGGCTGCGGCACTACGTGCTGCGCTCGGCGAGCCCCCAGATCATGACCGGACTGCGGCAGGCGCTGTCGATCGGCATCATCCTGATGGTGATCAGCGAGATGTTCGCGAGCAGCAGCGGCCTCGGGTACACGATCATCCAGTTCCAGCGCAGCTTCGCCGTGCCCGAGATGTGGACCGGCATCGTGCTGCTCGGCGTGCTCGGCTTCGTGCTCGCGATGCTGCTGCGCCTCGCCGACCGGCGCGTGCTCGCGTGGTATCACGGACAGCGCGAGTCGCACCGGGAGGGAACGCCGTCATGACAGGAGTGCCCGCCGTCGAGGTCGCCGGCCTCCGCAAGGTCTACGGCGGGGACGGGCGCACCGTCGAGGCCGTGCGCGACCTCACGTTCACGGTGGCGTCCGGCGAGCTCACCTGCCTCGTCGGCCCGTCCGGCTGCGGCAAGACCACGCTGCTGAAGTGCGTCGCCGGGCTGCTGCCGACGACCGGTGGCGAGGTGCGCGTCGACGGTGCCGCGGTGACCGAGCCCCCGGAACAGCTCGCTGTGGTGTTCCAGGAGTACGGCCGCAGCCTGTTCCCGTGGCTGCGCGTCCGGGAGAACGTCGAACTGCCGTTGCGGGAGAAGAAGATGCCGAAGGCCGAACGCCGCCGCCTCGTCGCGGACGCGCTGGCCGCGGTGAGCCTGCACGAGGTCGACTCGGCGTACCCGTGGCAGCTGTCGGGCGGCATGCAGCAGCGCGT
>DASUWX010000042.1:0-3152 GCA_036378185.1 Streptosporangiales bacterium
GGGTCCTCCGCCTGGCCCACGCCACCGGCCGCGGCATCTGACGAGGCGCCTCCCGCAGGGGACCGGCCGGCGGGCCGGCCCGGCCGCGCCATGATGGACGCGGAAGCGTCTTCGGTGCCACCGGCCCGGGTGCGACCGGTCAGCGAGAGTCGAGGAGGGCGTCGACGAGGCGGGCGAAGCGCTGGACGGACTCGGCGACGTCGTCGCCGCCCGGGTCGACGGCGAAGTCGCCGGGGGCGGCGAGCGCGCGGTCCAGCAGCGCGCGGAACTCCGCCTCGTCGGACGCCCGGGCGATCAGTCCCTTGGCCGCCATGCGCGCGCAGAACCGCTCCTGGTGGTCGTCGACGTGCTCGCCGAGCGCGGGCGAGCGCGGCACCACGATCGGCCGGCGGCCGTGCCGGCGGCTCTCGGTGATGGTGGTGGGCCCGCCGTGGCAGACGACGACGGTGGCCTCGTCCAGCAGGGCGGTGAGCTCGCCGTGACGGAGGTAGGCCACGCCCTCGGCGCGTCGCGGCAGCGCCGACGTGCCGTGCTGCACGACGCACCGGACGCCGTCCGGCAGCCAGGCGTCGACCCAGCCGACGAGCCGGTCGAAGGGATGGTGGTCGGTGCCGACCGAGACGAACACGAGGGGTTTCACAGCAGGCTCCCGATGACCTGCGCCTTTGGGTAGAAACGCCGCTGTTCCTCCCACTGCACGCAGAACAGGTCGGTGAGGGGCCGGCACAGCCGGCCGGTGAGGGTCGGCGAGTCGATCCGGTCGTAGACCTCGATGTAGACCGTCGGCACCCGCATCGCCTTGGCCACCAGGAAGAACGGCACCGCCACGCCCGCGCCCGTCGACACCACCAGGCGGGGACGCACGCGGCGCATGACGCGCGCCGCCAGCCAGAGGTTGCGCACGAGGTTCTTCACGTTGCGGGTGGTCGGGTGGTGGGCCCACACGGCGTCCTCGCCGTCGAGCTGCGAACGGGCGTCCTCGGTGCCGAAGGTCACCCACGTGCGGCGACGCTCGCGCCACCACGGCTTCAGCGCGAGGAGCTGGGCCAGGTGGCCGCCACTGGACGCCACGAGAAGGACGTGCTCGCGGTCCGCCGTCACATCGACCACATCGACCAATCCCACTCGAAACCCAAGAGGAAACCCAAGAGGAGACCCAAGAGAAGACTACGTACCGGTGAAGTGAGGATAGTGTCGTGGCGAGCGCATGACCCTGGGAAGGGTGCAATTCGAGGGAGACCGGCGCATGGCCGCTGCTGACCAGGACTCGCAGGAACGACTGACCGGCGTGGTACGTCGCCACCTCAGGCTCGTCTGCACGCTGGCCGCCGTCACGACGGTGCTGGGCCTGGCGCTCGGGCTGCTGCTCCCGGCGAACGTGAAGGCGACCGCCACGGTGCTGATCACGCCGCTCGACGGCAACCCGTACGCCACGACCGGCCGCGGCGACGACCTGACCAACCTGCAGTCCGAGGCCCAGCTGGTGACGGCCGACGCCGTCGAACAGCTCGCCCGGCAGAAGATGCGCGGCGCCGACCGGTCGAAGGTGTCGGTGGAGCTGCTGCCCAACACGCAGGTGCTGTCGATCTCCTACACCGCGGCCGGCACGACCGCGGCGCGCGACGGCGCCCAGGCGTTCGCGAACGCCTACCTCGACTACCGCAAGCAGCGGGCGCAGTCCCTGCTCGACGAGCGCAGCCGTAAGCTGCGCGAGCAGGAGAGGAAGATCCAGCAGCAGATCGCGTCCACGACCAAGCAGCTCGCGGCCGCCCCGGCCGAGCAGAAGAGCCTGCTGCGGCAGCGGCTCAGCGCCTACAACAACCAGCTCGGCGTGATCGACGAGCAGAACAACGACATCTCCGCCACCCCCGTCAACCCCGGTTCGGTGATCACTCCGGCGCGGCAGCCCGCGGCGTCGATCACCGGGCGGGCCGCGATGTTCGGCGCGGCCGGGCTGGCCGTCGGGCTGTTCGCCGGCATGCTCATCTCGCTGGCGCTCGAACGCTCCGACCGGCGGCTGCAGGACACCCGCGCGGTGGAGCGCCTCGGCGTCCCGGTGCTGAGCACCGTGCCGTCCAGCGGCGGCCTGGTGCTCCTCACCGCGCCGAAGAGCCGGGCCGGCGAGGCGTACCGCCGGTTGCGCGCCGCCATCGTGGCGTCCGTGCAGGAGCGCCCGGTCACGCTGCTGGTGACGAACGCCACTCCGGGCGCGTCGGCGACGCTCACGAGCTCCAACCTGGCGGTCGCGCTCGCGCACGCCGGCTCGGCCACGATCATGGTGGACGCCAGCTTCTCCCAGACCAGCCCGTCGGCGCTGTTCGGGCTCGGGCACTCCAAGGGCCTGTCCGACGTGCTGATGCGCGGCGTCGACCCGACACAGCTCCTCGTGCACGCCGACTCCCAGCTCCGGCTGCTGCCCCGCGGCTCGGGCGCGGGCGCCGCCGCCGAGCGGTTCAGCGGCCCGCGCATGCGCGAGACCGTCAACCTCCTGCGCGAGAAGGCCGAGTACGTCGTGATCAACGCGCCGAGCGTGCACGACGCCAACGCGCAGGCGTTGTGCACGCTCGCCGACGCGGTGCTGCTCGTCGTCACGCTCGGGCGCACGACGCGTCTCGACATCGACCAGGCCTACACCGAGGCCGAGCGGGCGGGCGCCACCGTCATCGGCACGGTCGTGGAGGACAGCCGGTCCCGGCGCAGCATGCTGCAGCAGCCCGCCCAGCCGGGGACGTCCCAGAGCGACCCGTATCCCGACCCGCAGCCGGACTACGCACCCGGCGCCGGCGCGGCACCGCGCCGCACCGCGGGTTCCAGCACCACGGCGACGTCCCCGGACTGGTCGCGGTTCTCCGCGTCGGACTCCTCGCCCGCGGAGCGGCCCGCGCACCCGTCGTCCCCGTCCTCCCACCCCGCCCTGCCGTCCGGGCAGCCGTCCGCGCCGTCGTCGGCGTCCTCGTCGTCGCCGGCGTCGTCGCAGCAGCCCGTCGACGACGCCGACGTCACCCAGACCGCCGTGCAAAAAGCGATCGAGGCATGACGGACGAGGCGCCCATCTCTCGTCTGGCCAGAGGCGGTGCCCTGAACCTCGCCGGCGCGGCGTCGGCGGGTCTCATGGGCCTGGCGCTGGTGTTCGTGATCACGCACGGCTACCC
>DASUWX010000043.1:0-9242 GCA_036378185.1 Streptosporangiales bacterium
GCGCGGGCACCTACGCCGCGGACGTCGGCACGCTCACCCGGCCGCCGGCCGGGCGCCGCCCTCAGGCACGCCGCGGGGAACCGGCGCCGCGGCAGGCGGCGGAACGCATCTCCTTCGAGCCGGGCGTCCCGTGGACGGACCCGACGCCTGCGTCGACCTGGCGGCGGGCCTGGCGCGAGGTGTCGGCCGCGACGCCGCCGCCCGGCTACCCCGACCCGCTCGGCCTGGCCGAGCTGCGCGGCACCGTCGCCGACTACCTCGGGCGGGTGCGCGGGATCGCCTGCACCGCGGACGAGGTGCTGGTCACGGCCGGCACCTCGCACGGGCTGCGGCTGCTGCTGGGCGCCCGGTTCGACGCCGGCGCGCGGATCGGCGTCGAGGACCCCGGTTACGCGACGGCGGTCCGGAGCGTGCGCGCGGCCGGCATGAGCGTGCTCGACTGCCCCGTCGACGCGGACGGGCTCGTCGTCACGGCGCTGCCGGAGCGGCACCCTCCCGCCGCCGTCTACGTCACGCCCGCGCACCAGTACCCGTCCGGCGGACGGCTGCCGGCCGCCCGGCGACAGGCGCTCGTCGAGTGGGCGCGGCGGCACGACGTGCTGGTCGTCGAGGACGACTACGACGGCGAGTTCCGGTACGACGTGGCGCCGCTGCCGGCATTGGCACAGCTCGACCGCGACAACGTGGTCTACCTCGGTACCGCGTCGAAGACGCTCGGCCCCGGCCTGCGGGTCGGCTGGCTCGTGGCCGCCGCCGACGTCGTGCGCGGCATCGCCCGGTACCGGAAGGGGATCGCCGACCTGCCGCCGTGGCCGGCCCAGCGCGCGCTGATCGCGTTGTTCCGCGACGGCCACGTCGACCACGCGGTGAAGCGCGCGCGGCGCAGGTACGCCGACCGGCGCCGCCGCGTGTGCGACGTGCTGGCGCCGTACGGCACCGTCGCCGGCAGCGAGGCGGGGCTGCACGTCACGCTGCTGCTGCCCGACGGCGTGGACGACCGCGCGGTCCGTTCGGCCGTCGCGGCCGCCGGAGTGGACGTCGGCGCGGTGAGCGACTTCCGGCGCACCTCACCGGGACCGTCCGGGCTCGTGGTCGGGTACGGTTCGTGTGCCGACGGCGAGCTCGCGCGCGGCCTGCGCGTGCTCGCGGCGGTGCTGCGCACGAGCTTGGGGAGGGACTGACGTGGCGACCGACGCCGACCGTCAGGTGGGCGACGCCCTGGCCCGGTTGTCTCTCGAGCAGAAGGTCGGACAGCTCTTCGTCACCCACGTCTACGGCGCGGACGCCGAGCACCCGTCGCCGGAGGACGCCGCGCGCAACCGGCAGGTGTTCGGTTGCGACACGGGCGCCGACGTGGTGCGCCGGCACCACCTCGGCGGCGTGGTCTACGTCGCCTGGGCGGGCAACCTCGGGTCGCCGGCACAGGTCGCCGCGCTGTCGAACGGGCTGCAGCGCGCGGCCGGGGACGCCGCCGGCGTGCCGCTGCTCGTCGCCACCGTCCAGGAGAACGGCGCCGCCACCCGCCTCGCCCCGGCGTTCACCGAGCTCCCCGGCGAGCTGGCGCTCGGCGCGTCCGGCAGCGGCACCCAGGCCGAGCACGCGGCGACGCTGTCCGGTGGCGAGCTGCGTGCCGTCGGCGTCAACCAGGTGTACGCGCCCGACCTCGCCGTCACTGCCGGCCACGGGCTCGCCGCGGGTGTCCAGTCGTACGGTTCCGATCCGGAGCTGGTCGCCCGCATGGGCGTCGCGCAGGTGCGCGGGTTCCACGATGCCGGCCTGGTCGCCACGGCCAAGCACTTTCCCGCCCGCGGCGCCGCCGCAGCCGAGCGCACCAGGGAGGAGTGGGAGCGCGTCGACGCCGTGCCGATCCGTGCGGTCGTCGACGCCGGTGCCGACGCGGTGATGTCGGCGCACGTGCCCGCCCCGGCACTGGACGCCGACGGCGTACCGGCGACGGTGTCCGCGCCGATCCTCACCGGCCTGTTGCGCGACGAGCTCGGCTTCGCCGGCGTCGTCGTCACGGATTCCCTTGCCTTGCAAGCGATCCGCGCGAGGTGCGCGGACGAACGCGCGCCCGTGCTCGCGCTGCTCGCCGGTGCCGACCAGCTGCTGATGCCGCCGAACCTCGAGCTCGCCCGGCGGTCGGTCCTCGACGCGGTCCGTGCGGGTGAGCTCACCGAGGACCGCATCGACCGATCCGTAGAGCGCATCCTGCGCATGAAGTACGGCCGTGTCGCAGCGCACGTGGTCGTCGACGAGGCCGGCGCGGACGCGGTCGTCGGCAGCAAGCGGCACCGCGACGGCGCACAGCGCATCACCGACCGCACGATCACCGTCGTGCGCGACGAAGAGGGCAGCGTGCCGATGAACCCGGCGTGGCAGGCCGTGCTGGTCGTCGGCTCCGGCACCGGCGCGGCGGAGAGCCTGTCCGAGGCGCTCGCCGAGCACTGCGGCTGGACCTGCGCGGTCGACGCCGGCGCCTTGCCCGGCCCGGACGAGACCAGGGTCGCGGTCGCCCGGGCGAAGCACCACGATGCGGTGGTCGTGGTCGTCGGCGACGCCCCCGGCGGTGCGGTCGGCGAGGCGGCCCGCGGACGCCGCAAGCTCGTCTCCGCACTGCTCGCGACCCGCACTCCCGTCCTCGTCGTCGCCACGCGCGACCCGTCCGAGCTCGCGCACCATCCGGACGCCCCCACCTGCCTGGCCACGTACTCCGACGGCGTGACGTCGATGCGGTCCTTGGCGCGGGTGCTCGTCGGTGAGGTCGAGCCGCGCGGCACGCTGCCGTTCACCGTGCCGACCGGGCGCGGGGAGGACGCCGCCGCGGGTGACCGGGCGAGCGTTGCCTGACCCGCGCGTCGCCGGGGCGCGTGCCGCCGTCCTCGCCGCCCTCCCGCCGTACCGGGAGAGCGGCGCGTTCCCCGGAGCCGTACTGCTGCTCGCACCCGGCCGTGTCGTCGCCGCGCACGAGGCCTACGGCGACGCGGTGCGGTACGCCGCCGACGGTTCCGCCCTGCCCGTGCCCGAGCGCGTGCCGGTGCAGCGGGACACGGTCTACGACCTCGCCTCGATCACGAAGACGGTCACCGCCGTCGTCGTCCTGGCGCTCGCCGAACGAGGCCTGCTCGACCTCGATGGGCGAGTGGGCGAGCTGTTGCCCGCGTTCCGCGGCGGCGGCAAGGAGGCCGTCCGCATACGGGATCTGCTCACGCACACCGCCGGGCTGCCCGCCACGATCGAGCTGTGGCACCACCCCGGCGAGCGCGCCGAGCTGCTCGACCGCGTCGCCCGTACGCCGCTGGTGAGCGAGCCGGGGAAGCGTTACCTGTACTCGGATCTCGGGCCCATGCTCGCCGGTGCGGTCGCCGAGCTGTGCGGCGGTGCACGCCTGGACGAGCTCGTCGCCGGGTACGTGACGGGGCCGCTCGGCATGGCCGACACCGGGTTCCGGCCCTCGGGCGACAGGCTCGCGCGCTGTGCCGCGACGGAGGCGCAGCCCTGGACGGGACGCCCGATGATCCGCGGTGACGTGCACGACGAGAACGCGTGGGCGCTCGGCGGCGTCGCCGGTCACGCCGGACTGTTCGGTACCGCGGCCGACGTCGGTGCGCTGGCCGGCCTGCTGGCCGGTGGCGGGCAGAACCCGTCCGGTGTGCTGTCGCCGGAGTCGGTGGAGCTGATGCTCGCCGACCACGGTGCGGGCAACGGCATGGGCGCCGACGTCGGCCGCGTCTCGACGACGGGGCGGCTCGCGTCGCCGCGGACCGCGAGTCACACCGGATTCACCGGTACGTTCTGGGTAGCCGACCGGCGCACTGGGTCGTACGCGGTGCTGCTCACCAACAGGGTGCATCCGAGCCGTCACGGCGGCGGCGTCAATGCGTCGCGCGTCGCCGTCGCGGAGGCGCTGCTGCCCGGTTGACCGGTCCGCGGCAGCGACGCAATCCGGCAATTCCGGCCGGGAGGCTCCGCCGCGACGCGTCCAGGCGATAGGCTGAACGCCGGTAACTTTCCTACGTTGCTGGAGGCGGCAAGGTGAGCAGTTCGCAGTCGCCGCCGCAGGCGGGTGGCGTCCAGGTTCGCATAAGGGCGCTGCTGCCTTCGTTGCGCCCGGCCGAGCAGCGGGTGGCGGAGCACATCCTCGGCGACCCGGGCGGCGCGCCCAACCTGACCATCACCGAGCTCGCGCACGCGTGCGGCACGTCCGAGACGACGGTCATCCGGTTCTGCCGGGCCATCGGCTTCGACGGTTACCCGGGGCTCCGGCTCGCGCTCGCGTCGGACGCCGGCCGGGAGGCGGGCTCCGAGCAGCCGTCGTTCGGCGGTGACATCTCCCCGTCCGACGAGCTCGCCGACGTGGTCCGCAAGGTCACCTGGCACGACGCCCGGGCCATCGAGGACACGGCGAACCAGGTCGACGTCGAGACCCTCGGCAAGGTGGTGGACGCCGTCGTCGCGGCCGGCCGCGTCGACATCTACGGCGTGGGTGCGAGTGCGTTCGTCGGGCTCGACCTGCAGCAGAAGCTGTACCGCATCGGGCGGCACGCGTTCGCCTGGTCGGACACGCACGTGATGCTGACCAGTGCCGCAACCCTGCACAAGGGCGACGTCGCCTTCGCCGTCTCGCATTCCGGCGAGACACTGGACACGATCGACGCGCTCGTCGAGGCGAAGAAGCGGCACGCGACGACCGTCGCGCTCACCAACTTCCCGCGCTCGCGGCTCGCGCAGACCGCCGACCTGGTGCTCAGCACGGCCGCACGGGAGACCACGTTCCGCTCGGGCGCGACGGCGAGCCGGATCGCCCAGCTCAGCATCGTCGACTGCGTCTTCGTCGGCGTCGCACAGCGCACGTACGACACCACCAGGTCGGCGCTGGAGGCGACGTCGCTCGCCGTGCAGTCCCGCCGCGGCGGCGAGCCGCACCGGGCCAGACGCGGCGGGCGGAAGCGATGACCGAATTCGTGGACGCACCGACGGAGAAGCGCAACCCGCGGACCACCGAGATCGACCGGTTGTCCGCGATCGGGATCCTCCGGCTGCTGAACGAGGAGGACGCCCTCGTGTCCGGCGCGGTCGCCGCCGTGCTGCCGGAGCTGGCCAAGGCCGTCGAGATCGTCGCCACCCGGCTGCGTGCCGGCGGCACCATGCACTACTTCGGCGCCGGCACGTCCGGACGGCTCGGCGCGCTCGACGCCGCCGAGCTGCCCCCGACGTTCGCCGTCCCCAGGACGCTCGTCGTCGCGCACCACGCCGGCGGCACGACCGCGTTGACCGAGGCGGTCGAGAACGTCGAGGACGACGAGGAGTCCGGCGCCGCCGACGCCGAGGTGCTCACCGAGGCCGACGTCGCCGTCGGCATCGCCGCCAGCGGGCGGACCCCGTACGTGAAGGGCGCGCTCGTCCGGGCGCGCGAGCTCGGTGCCGCGACCGTCCTGGTGACCGCCAACCCGGGCGCGCCGCTGGCGCCGCTCGCGGACGTCCACATCGGCCCCGACACCGGCGCGGAGGCGATCGCCGGGAGCACCCGGCTCAAGGCGGGCACGGCGACCAAGCTGGTGCTCAACTCGCTGTCGACCGCCGTCATGGTGCTGCTCGGCCGCACCTACTCGAACCTGATGGTGCACATGCTGGCCACGAACGAGAAGCTGCGCGGGCGGTCCGTGCGCATCCTCGCCGAGGCGTCCGGTGCGCCGTACGAGACGTGTGAGCAGACGCTGGCCGACGCGGGCGGCGACGTCCGGGTCGCCCTGGTGGCGCTGCTCGCCGGGGTCGGCACGGCGGAGGCGGCCGAGGCGCTGACGAGCACCGACGGTACGGTCCGGGTCGCGCTCGCCAAGCTCGCCGACCCGGCCGGGTACGCCCAGGGGGATCCGGCCTCGCTCGAACAGTCCTCGCTCGATCAGTCCTCGCCGAGGTAGGCCTTGCGGACCTCGGCGTTGCCGAGCAGGTTGGCGCCGGTGTCGGAAACCGTGATCCGGCCGATCTCGAGGACGTGGCCGTAGTCGGCGAGCTCCAGCGCGGCCTGCGCGTTCTGCTCCACGAGCAGGATCGTCGTGCCACGCTCGCGCAGCTCGGTGAGGGTGTCCATGATGCGGGCCATCATGATGGGCGACAGGCCCATCGACGGCTCGTCCAGCATGAGCAGCCGGGGCCCGGACATCAGCGCGCGGCCGATCGCCAGCATCTGCTGCTCGCCACCGGAGAACGTCCCCGCCGCCTGCTTGCGGCGTTCCTGCAGCACGGGGAACAGCTCGTAGACGCGGTCGAGGTCGGCACCCAGTTGCTGGCCCTTGCGGGTGTACGCGCCGAGCAGCAGGTTCTCCTCGACCGACATGCGCGGGAAGATGTGCCGGCCCTCGGGGACGTGGGCGATGCCGAGCTCCACGATGTGGTGTGCAGGCATGTTGTCGATCCGCTTGCCCTGGAACGAGATCGTGCCCGTGACCGGGCTCAGCAGACCGGAGATCGTCCGCAGCGTCGTCGTCTTGCCGGCGCCGTTGGTACCGATCAGGCTGACCAACTGGCCCTCGCCGACGCTGAAGCTGACGCCCTTGACGGCCTTGATCTTCCCGTACGCCACCTGCAGGTCGACGACGTCGAGGATCGCGTCAGGTCCCGCGTTCACCGCTCGCCCCCGCTCGTCGTCGGCCCCGTGCCCAGGTAGGCCTCGATGACCCGCTCGTCGGACTGGACGACCTCGGGAGTGCCCTCGACCAGCTTCTCGCCCTGGACGAGACAGGTGATGCGGTCGCAGAGCCGGAAGATGAACCGCATGTCGTGCTCGATGACCACGACGGCCAGGCCGCGTTCGCGGATCGCGAAGATGAGCTCGGCGGCCCTCGTGGTCTCCTGCGCGTTCATGCCCGCGGTGGGCTCGTCGAGCAGCAACAGGCCCGGGTCGGTCGCCATCGCCCGGGCGATCTCGAGCCTGCGCTGGTCGCCGTAGGGCAGGTTGCGGGCGAGATGGTCGGCGTTGCGGCCGAGCCCGACGAAGTCGAGCAGCTCGCGGGACAGCTCGACGGTCTCGCGCTCCTCGCGCCGGTACCGGGGCCCGCGGATGATCGAGGTCAGCACGCCCGACTTCGTCCGGCAATAGCGGCCGACCATGACATTCTCGAGCGCCGTCATGTTGCCGAACAGCCGGATGTTCTGGAACGTGCGGGCTACGCCGGCGCGGGCGACGAGCCGTGGCTGCGGCGGCAGCCTCCGGCCGCGGTAGCTGACGGTTCCGCGCGTCGGCCGGTACATGCCGGTGAGGCAGTTGAAGAACGTCGTCTTGCCCGCGCCGTTCGGCCCGATCAGGCCGACGATCTCGCGGTCGCGTACGTCGAAGTCGACGCCGTTCACCGCGACGAGGCCGCCGAAGCGCATGGTGATGCCCTGCGCCCGCAGCACCGTCGCGGTGGCGGTGCCGGTGACGGGTTCGGTAGCCGTCATCGCGGTGCCACCTCCACGTCGGCCACCTGGCCCTCGAGCTCGTCGGCGAGCTCCTCGTCCTCCTCGTGCAGCTCCAGCTGACGCCGCCTGCTGGCGAGCATGCCCTCGGGACGGAACCGCATCATCACGACGAGCAGCAGGCCGAACAGCAGCAGCCGGTAGTCGGAGAAGAACCGCAGCTTCTCCGGGAGCAGCTTGAGGATCACCGCGCCGAGCAGGACTCCGCCGACCGTGCCCATGCCGCCGAGCACGACGGCCGACAACAGGAACGCCGACTCGAGGAACTGGTACTGGTCGGGTGTCACCGACACGTCGTGGTGCGCCTTGATCGTGCCCGCGAGCCCGGCGAGGAACGCGCCGCCGGCGAACGCGAGCAGCTTGAGCGCGAACGTGTTGACGCCCATCGCCTCCGCCGCCCGCTCGTCCTCGCGGATCGCCACCCAGCCCCGGCCGATGCGCGAGTCGTTCATCCGGGCGAACGCCAGGACGACGAACGCGATGACGACGAGGAGCAGGAAGTAGTAGTTGGCGAACCGGCCGAGCTCGATGCCGAGGACGGTGTGCGGCTCACCGAAGTCGAACCCGCCGAGCTCGAGGTCCGGGATCGCGGGGATGCCGTTCGGCCCGTTCGTGAGGTCCGGCCCGTTGCTGCCGTCCAGGTTGTTCATCGTGAGCCGGAAGATCTCGCCGAACGCGAGCGTCACGATCGCCAGGTAGTCGCCGCTCACCCGCAGCGTCGGGCTGCCGATGATGAGCCCGAAGCACGCCGCGACGCACGCCCCGATCAGCACGACCACGATGAACGGCGGGTGCCAGCCGACATGGGTGAAGGCCGACGCGGACAGGATCGCGCCCACGTACGCGCCCGAGCCGAGGAAGGCGATGTACCCGAGGTCGAGCAGACCGGCCAGGCCAACGACGATGTTCAGGCCGATCGCGGTGGTCGCGAAGATGAGCACCTGCGTGGCGATGGACATGTTCGCGTCGCTGCCGTTCTGGGTGAACGGGAACAGGAACGCGGAGATGAACGCCGCCAGCAGCGTGACCCGGCGCAGCCGCGCGGTGGCCTCGGCGAGGTACCCGAGCAGGCCGACGTTCCTGGCCATCAGGACCACACCGGCGAGGAACACCAGGAAGTCGATGAAGACCCAGGCGTCGGACCGGCCGAGCGCGTACGCCGCCGCGATCAGCAGCAGCAGCAACGCCACCGCGATCATGACTATCTGTGCCGCGCTGGGCAGCCGCCAGTCGAGCACCGGGCGCGGCCGCTCCGGCAGGGCGCGTGACCCGGCGAACAGCGCGAGCGCGCCGACACCGGACACCCAGCCGCCCGGGTCGACGTTGATGAACCCGTGCAGCTGTACGGCGATCGACACGAGGATCAGCCACACGACGAGGACGGAGAACAGGCCGGCGGTGCGTGCCGCTGCCGCCCCGCCGGGCAGCACGGACCCGAGCGACCGCGAGAGCGGTCCCTCCGCCAGCAGCACGACGACCGCCAGCAGTGCGAGCAGCAACGTGTAGACCTGCGGCCCGGCCGGGTAGAGATAGAGCGTCAGGTTCTCGACGATGTTCGGGTCGTACGTCCACGACATGAACGTGCCCAGCGCCATGACGACGGCGCCCGCGAACGCGATCGGCCAACCGGCGCGGCCGAGCGTGCGACGCAGCCAGGAATCGACGGCGCTCATGAGCCGACCTCCCGCGTGAGCATCGCAGCGAGAAATCGGGCCGGGGCGCTTGCGACTCGCGGACGTGAGCGAGGAGCGGAGCGCGGGTGGGAGGCGGGGAACGGAGTCATG
>DASUWX010000044.1:0-17104 GCA_036378185.1 Streptosporangiales bacterium
GCCGACCGGCTGTGGGCGCCGGTCGCGCCCGCGGGCTCGCGCTGACCGATCCGGTCACCCGAGCAGCAGCCGTACCGCGAGCGCGACGATCAGCGCGCCCGACGCCAGGGCGGTGCCGAGCTGACGGCGCCGGCCCGCGACGGCACGACCGAGCAGCGCGCCGCCACCGGCGAGCAGCAGTTGCCAGCTCGCCGAGGCCACGAACGCCGCGACGACGAACGTCACGCGCTCGGTCCATCCGGACGCGGAACCGATCCGGCTGCCGAGCACCAGCGCGGTGAAGTAGACGACCGTCGTCGGGTTGACGACGGTCATCGCCACGAGCGTGGGATACGCCCGCACCGGCGTCAGGACGACCCGGCCGCGCCGCATCCCCGCCTCCGCCGGCGGCGTACGGAAGCGGCGTACCGCGGTCACGACGGTGTGCGCCGCCATCGCGGTCAACACGGCTGCCGAGGCCCAGCGCAACACACCGGCGAACGGCTCGATCACCCGGCCCACGGCCGCGCCGCCTGCCACGGCCGCGAGTGCGTACGCCCCGTCGACCGTGGCGACGCCGAGCGCCGCCGCCACCCCGACCCGCAGCGAGGTGCGGGCCGTCAACGCGACCAGGTACGTGCCGACGGCGCCGATCGGGACCGCGATGCCGTACCCGGCGAGCAGCCCCGCGACGAGCGCGGCGGTCACGACGGCTGGGTGAGACGCCTCCCCGCCAGGACCGGCTGCTGCTGCGACCCGGCCACGGACGTGACACGGGGCGGCGGCAGGAATCCGATGGCAGCAGTGGTCATGCGCCGATTGTGGTGATCCGCCGTGGCCGGCGGCAACTCAATATGTCCGGCCCGTCCGCCGCTCAGTCGGTGCCGGCCTCCATGGCCGCGTGGTCGAGCAGCTCGTCGTCGCCCGCGATGGCGCCGCGGGACGCGATCGCCTCCGCCCCGCCCTCGGGCATCGCACCGATCAGCCCGGTCGACGCCGCCTGTGCCGCCCCGATCAACGTCGGGTGCCGGCTGCCGACCATGCCGAGCCCCGCGTACTGCTCGAGCCGGGCCCTGGAGTCCGCGATGTCGAGGTTGCGCATGGTGAGCTGCCCGATGCGGTCGACCGGCCCGAACGCCGAGTCCTCGGTGCGTTCCATCGACAGCTTGTCCGGGTGGTAGCTGAACGCGGGCCCGGACGTGTCCAGGATGGAGTAGTCGTCGCCGCGGCGCAGCCGGAGCGTCACCTCGCCCGTGACCGCCGTGCCGACCCACCGCTGCAGCGACTCACGCAGCATGAGCGCCTGCGGGTCGAGCCAGCGGCCCTCGTACAGCAGCCTGCCGAGCTTCCGGCCCTCGGTGTGGTACGCGGCCAGCGTGTCCTCGTTGTGGATCGCGTTGACCAGGCGCTCGTACGCCGCGTGCAGCAGCGCCATGCCGGGAGCCTCGTAGATGCCCCGGCTCTTCGCCTCGATCACCCGGTTCTCGATCTGGTCGGACATGCCCATGCCGTGCCGTCCCCCGACGGCATTGGCCTCCAGCACCAGGTCGACGGCGGACGGGAACTCCTTGCCGTTGATCGTCACCGGCCGGCCCTGCTCGAACCCGACCGTGACGTCCTCGGCGGGGATCTCCACGTTCGGGTCCCAGAACCGCACGCCCATGATCGGGTCGACGATCTCGATGCCCGCGTCGAGGTGCTCGAGCGCCTTCGCCTCGTGCGTCGCGCCCCAGATGTTCGCATCGGTCGAGTACGCCTTCTCGGCGCTGTCGCGGTACGGCAGGCCGTGCTCGGAGAGCCACTGGGACATCTCCTTCCGGCCGCCGAGCTCGCCGACGAAGTCGGCGTCGAGCCACGGCTTGTAGATCCGGAGCGCCGGGTTCGCGAGCAGCCCGTACCGGTAGAACCGCTCGATGTCGTTGCCCTTGAACGTCGAGCCGTCGCCCCAGATCTGCACGTCGTCGTCGAGCATCGCCCGCACCAGCAGGGTGCCGGCGACGGCCCGCCCGAGCGGCGTGGTGTTGAAGTACGCGCGCCCGCCGGACCGGATGTGGAATGCGCCGCACGCGAGCGCGGCGAGACCCTCCTCCACCAGTGCCGCCCGGCCGTCGACGAGGCGGGCGATCTCGGCGCCGTACGCCGCCGCCCGCCCGGGGACCGAGGCGATGTCCGGCTCGTCGTACTGGCCGATGTCGGCGGTGTAGGTGCACGGCACGGCACCCTTCTCGCGCATCCACGCGACCGCTACGGAGGTGTCGAGGCCACCGGAGAACGCGATCCCGACCCGCTCGCCGACGGGCAGGGAGGTGAGCACCTTGGACATGCCTCAATTATATGCATGAGAGTGCATGAACATGCAAAGGTGGCCGCTACACGCGTCTGGCCCGGCGTGACCATCCGGCGCAGTACAGGCCGAAGGCGACGAAGCCGAGTGCCATGACCGTCAGCAGGACGCCGCCGAACGGCTGTTCCTTCACTGTGCGGAACGCCTGGTCGAGGCCACCGGCCTTCTTCGGGTCGTGGGCGATCGCGGACCAGGCGAACAGGACGGCGACGATGACGACCGCCAGGCCCCTGAAGGCGTAGCCGACCTGGCCGAGCCGGACGACGGCCTGCGAAGGCCGCCCCGCGAGGTCGTCCAGGAAACGCTTCGTCAGCCCGCGGTACACGAGGTACACGCCGACGGCCGCGATGGCCGCCGCGACGAGAAGCAGCAGAACCTGGCCGAACGGGGCGGCGAGCAGCCGCGCGCTGAGCGACTTCTGCTGCGGGTTGCTGCTGCTCTGGCCGCTGCCCGCGGCGATCTTCACCGTCGTGTACCCGAGGAAGGCGTAGACGAGGGCCCTGCCCAGGGCCCCTGCCCGTTTGGCGTTCCGCTTGGCCTGCGGGCGGTGCCAGGTGTAACCCCAGATGGTCAGCCCGATCATCCACGGGACGAGGGCGAACAACCCGATGGCCATCACCCACAGCAGGAACGGGCCGATCGGTGTGTTGGACAGTTGCTGGAGTGCGCCCTGCTGGTCGGCACTCTTCCCGCCGCTGCCCCCGCCCCAGGCTAGCTGGAGGGCGATCCAGGCGACGACCAGGTGCACGATCCCGAACGAGACCAGCCCGACGCCGACGAACACTTTGAACGTCGTGCTGCGTTCGGCGGTTCTCGCGGCGGCGCGGGCCTCGTCGGCCACGTCGGTCTGGTGGCGCTCCCCGACCATCGGTTCACCTCGTTCGTCCCACCGCACCGGGCGACGCGGCATACGAAAGCTAGCCCGGCCGGCGCCCGCCGACCTCCGAACCGCCGAATCGGGTGCGGCGTGACCGGTCCGCGCCGGAGAGGGGGGATGGCTACCATTCCGAGCATCCGGGTCACCGGATCAGCAGCACCGAGAGGACGACCACCATGGCCGAGATCGTGCTGTTCCACCACGTCCGCGGCCGCACGGCCGGCGTGGCGGCGTTCGCCGACGAGCTCCGCGCGGCCGGGCACACCGTGCACGTGCCCGACCTGTTCGAGGGCCGCACCTTCGGGTCCATCGAGGAGGGCCTCGGCTACGTCCGGGAGGTCGGCTTCGTCGAGATGACCGAGCGCGGCGCCGCCACGGTCGAGCAACTGCCCGCCGACCTGGTGTACGCGGGCATCTCCTTCGGCGTCATGCCGGCACAGCGGCTGGCCCAGACGCGCCCGGGCGCACGCGGCGCGCTCCTGCTCGAGTCGGCGGTGCCGGCCACGGAGTTCGGCTCCGCCCACTGGCCCGCCAAGGTGCCGATCCAGGTGCACGGGATGGACGCCGACCCCGAGTTCGTCGGCGGCGGTGACATCGACGCCGCCCGCGAGCTGGTCGGGCACGCCGACGACGGCGAGCTGTTCCTGTACCCGGGCGACCGGCACCTGTTCCTCGACAGTTCGCTCGAGTCGTACGACGCCGACGCCGCCGCCCTGGTGACCAAGCGGGTGCTCGACTTCCTCGCCACCCACTAGTCAGCAGGCCGAGCTCCGCGCGCCTCCCTTGATCATGGTCACCGAGGGGGGTCGGCCGCCCCGAGGGCGCGCTCCTTCGGTGAGGGCACCTGGTTGGCGTCGATCGAGGCGCGCTCGGCGGCGCTCATGCCGCCGGCCCGGAGGATCCGCTGCACGGTCGCGTTCTTGCCCTTGCCGTACTCCTCGAGGTCCGCCGCGGTGGCGCCGACGCGCTTCTTCACCGCGGCGTACTCGTCGCGGAGGGCGGCGTCGGCGCGGAGCGTGTCACGCACGCACAGGTGGTTGCGCAGCGACAGGGAGCCGGCCACCACCACGTAGGTGTTCGTGGCCGCCAGCCGTGCCGGTTCCCGGAACGCCCATCGCTGCGGGATGCCCAACTCGCCGACCGGCGTGAAGCCGAGCCCGACCAGGACCGCTGAGGCCGCCTCGACGTGCTCGGCGGCGACGACGATGTCGCAGTCGATGACCGGCTTGGCCGCGAGCCCGGGCACCGAGGTGCTGCCCACGTGCTCGATCGCGACGACCGGGACACCCGCCGCCGCCAGCGCCTGCGCGTACTCGCGCCGCAGCGCTTCGAACCGCTCGGGCCAGGCCGGGTCGTAGTCGGTCACCAGGATCATGGGCGGAACGCGTCCGCGGCCGCCTGCACGGTGGCGACGTAGGCGAGCCAGGCCGACTCGTCCAGCACCCCCTGGTGCGGCCCGCCACGGCCGTCGATGAGCTCACGGACGATGTCGGCGTGGCCCGCGTGGTGTGCGGTCTCGTCGACCATCCGGATCAGCAGCACGCCGAGGGTGGTGGAGCGCCGGTGCTCCGGCCAGTGCGCGACCGATCCCGGCGTGTCGAGCGGGAGCTCGGTGACCGTGCGGTCGGCGTGTGCGCTCGCGCGCCGGTACAACCCGACGACGTAGTCGCTCGACTCCTCCGCCGTCGCCCACATGTCGGCGCCGTCCCAGACGGAGCCGTCCTCGACCCAGGGCAGCTTCTCCGGCGCGGGCCGGTCGAACGACTCCCCCAGGTACGCGTACTCCAGTCCGGCGAGGTGCTTGACGAGCCCGAGCAGGTTCGTCCCCGTCGGCGTCATCGGGCGGCGGCGGTCGTACTCGCTCAACCCGTCGAGCTTGTCCAGCATCACCGCCCGGCTCGCCCGCAGCTTGTCGAGCAACTCCTGCTTCAGATCGGTCATGTGCCCTACCCAAGCACGCGGCGCCGTCAACCGGGTCGCGAGTCCCGGCGAGGCACTATCCTCGCCGGATGGATGCCGACGTCGTCGTCGTTGGTGCGGGGCTCGCCGGTCTCGTCGCGGCCGCGGAGCTGGTGGACGCCGGGCGCTCCGTGGTGCTGGTCGACCAGGAGCCGGAGGTTTCGCTGGGCGGCCAGGCGTTCTGGTCCTTCGGCGGCCTGTTCCTCGTCGGCACGCCGGAACAGCGACGGTTGCGGGTGCGCGACTCGCGGGAGCTCGCCTGGCAGGACTGGCTGGGCTCGGCGCAGTTCGACCGCGACGAGGACTACTGGCCGCGGAGGTGGGCCGAGGCCTACGTCGACTTCGCGTCCGGCGAGAAGCGCGCATGGTTGCACGGTCTCGGCGTCCGCTGGTTCCCGTTCGTGCAGTGGGCGGAGCGCGGCGGCTACGACGCCCAGGGGCACGGCAACTCGGTCCCGCGGTTCCACATCACCTGGGGCACGGGGCCCGGCGTCGTCGAGCCGTTCGCCGACCGGGTGCGGGCCGCCGCGGCCGAGGGCGTGCTGACGTTCCGGTTCCGGCACCGGGTCACCGGGTTCACGACGACGGCGGGCACCGTCGACGGCGTGGCCGGCGACGTGCTCGCCGCGTCCGACGCGGCTCGCGGCGTGGCCAGCACCCGGGACGTGGCCGGCACGTTCGAGCTGCGCGCGCAGGCCGTCGTCGTCGCGTCCGGCGGCATCGGCGGCAACCACGACCTCGTGCGCGCGACGTGGCCGGCGGCGTACGGCCCGCCCCCGCGGCGGATGCTGTCCGGCGTGCCCGACCACGTCGACGGCGAGCTGATCCGCGTCGTGAACGACACCGGCGGGCGGGTGATCAACGGCGACCGGATGTGGAACTACCCGGAGGGCATCCGCAACCACTCGCCGATCTGGAGCCGGCACGGCATCCGCATCCTCTCCGGGCCCTCGCCGCTCTGGCTCGACGCGGACGGCCACCGGCTGCCCGCCCCGCTGTTCCCCGGCTTCGACTCCCTCGGCGCGCTGCGGCACATCGTCGCCGCCGGCCACGACCATTCCTGGTTCGTGCTGAACCGGCGGATCATGGGCCGGGAGTTCGCGCTGTCCGGCTCGGAGCAGAATCCCGACCTCACGGGGAAGAACGTGGGCATGCTGCTCAGCCGCGCGCTACCGGGTGCCGTCGCGCCGGTGGAGGAGTTCGCCCGGAGGTGCCCGGACTTCGTGTTCGGCCGCTCGGTCCGGGAGCTGGTGCGCGGCATGAACCACCTCGCCGGTCAGCCGCTGATCGACGCCGCCGAGCTGGAACGCCAGATCGTCGCGCGGGACCGCGAGGTGATGACCGGTCTGGGCAAGGACGCCCAGGTCACGGCGATGTTCGGGGCACGGCATTTCCTCACCGACCGGCTCATCCGCGTCGCGAAGCCGCACCGGCTGCTCGACCCCGCGGCCGGTCCGCTGATCGCCGTGCGGCTGTCCGTCCTCACCCGCAAGACCCTCGGCGGCATCGAGACCGACCTCGAGGGCAGGGTCCTCGGCGCCGGCGGCTCCCCCGTGCCCGGGCTGTACGCCGCCGGCGAGGCCGCCGGGTTCGGCGGCGGCGGCGTGCACGGCTACCGTGCGCTCGAGGGGACGTTCCTCGGCGGGTGCCTGTTCTCCGGCCGCGCCGCAGGGCGGGCGGCCGCGGCGGCGACGGCCTAGCGGCCGGCCCCGGGCTCCGGTGCCTGGGGCATCCCGGCGAGCTCGGCCATTCGGGCCATCCCCGGCGCGGCGTACTTCCGCAGCCGGTCGAGGGCAGCCGACACCTCGAGGTCGTCCGCCCTGCCCGGAGGGACGCGGGCCGGGTTCAGCGTCACCCGGTCGGCCCACGCCTTGATGTCGGGCTCGGCGCCGAAGGACGTCGACGCCCGGTAGCCGAGCACCTGCATCCGCGCCCAGTCCGCCGGAGTGCTCGAGAAGGGCGACGGCGGGCACAGCCGGTTCTTCTCGCCGTCGTCGTCGCGCGTCGCCTCGACGTAGCCGGTGAGCGCGGCACCGAAGCACGGGAAGCCCGCGCGGACCGGCTGCAGCGTGATCGCCTCGGTCCGCCAGATCGGGACCAACGGCGGCTGGCGCAGTCCCGACGCGGCACAGTGCACGATCACGGCGTCCCTCGCCGTCGCGACCTCGCCCCCGGCGAGCACCAACCGGGTCGGCTCCGCGTGCCGGATGTGCCCGAGCCGGACGACGTCCTCGATCGTGCGCAGCCGGTCGAGCTCCCACCGGGCGAGCGTGGGTGCCTTCGCCATGGTGGGAACGACGGTCGGGTCGATGCGGAGCATCACCCCCGCTGCCTCGAGGCGGAGGAACAGGTCGTCCGCTGACTCCGCCTCGGTCGCCGCCGCGGCGGTGTCCGCCGCCATACCGATGAACACGACCGGGTCGGGCTGGACCACGGCGCGGTCGAGCATCCAGGGTTCGCGGGGCCGCACCCAGCGGATCGCGCCCGGATCGACCCCGTTGTCGAGCAGCCAGATGCAGGCGTCGGTGGCGGTCTTGCCCGAGCCCGCGATCACGTACTGCGACGCCGCTCCGTCGAGGCCGACCAGGTCGTTGACGGGTATCACCCGTACGCCGTCGGCCACGCCGAACGGTGCGGGGGTGGTCGCCGGGATCTCGGGTGCGACGTAGCGCGCGTCCACGATGCGCGGCGTGCCGCGCACCTCGTACCGCTTCCCGGACACGCGGGACACGAACTCGGCGCCGCCGCGGTAGACGCAGTTCGGGAAGAACGACACCTTCCCGGACGCGAGCAAGCGGTCGCGCATCACCCCGGCGTAGTAGGCGCAGATCTCCGGTGCCCACGCCCGTTCGTGCAGGCCGGTCTCGGGCCCGGTGCGCTGGACCCTTCCGGTGCCGAGCGGAGTGGAGGCCACGCCGTAGAACTCGGACGCCTGGTGCAGTCGCACGAACGGGTACGCGTCCAGCCAGTGACCGCCGGCGCCGTGCCGGAGATCCACCATCACGACGCTGACGTCCGCGTGGTCGGTCAGCGCGTCCGTGAACGCCATCCCCGCCGCGCCGGCGCCCACGACCAGGTAGTCGGCGTCCACCGTCTGCCGGCGCTCGCTCATCCGTCGCCGATGTCGCCGGCACCGTCCGCCGGAGCGGTGAGCGACTTGACGACGACCAGCTCCTCGACCTCGAGACGGCCGATGCTGAGGTGCTCGACCCGGGCCCGGCGAACCGCGAGCCGGCCGATCGCGACCGCGCCCACCGCCACCGCGCCGACCGCGAACGCCCCGACCGCAAGTGCGCCGGTTGCGAGCGCCCCGGTCGCGGCCGAACGCCGCGCCAGTTCATTCGCCATTGGAAACCTCGCGCCTCCGTCTCGGCTCGACCGTGCGGAGGCGAGCCCCGTGTGGCCAGGATTTCCTGCCCTCGCGCTCGGTGTCCAGTGCCGAACGACCCGCCGTGGCCGACGGGGCCGGTCTGGGTCGACCCACGGAGGTAGACCTTGCCCCACTGCGCGCCGGGACGAGATGGCGGACACTTGTCCACGTGAGCACAGCCGACCCGCCCGCGGAGGGCACCGCCGCCGAGGGCCGGCGGCGGTGGAACGGGCGGTTCGCGCTGCTCGGGCTCGGCCTCCTGCTGGTCCCGCTGTGCGTCGTCTCGGGCGTCGTCTCCGGCGTCGTGTTCGGCGTGTCGCTGGCGTTCGGCCTGTTGCTCGTCTGCCTGCCGATGGTCCCGCTGTCCGTCCTGCTGATCCTGCCCTGGACCCGCCGCCCAGCCAAGCGCGCGCTGCGCGTCCTCGTGACCGTCTACGGCCCGATCCTGGTCGCGATGTCTTGGCTGGCGCGCGGCTTCGCGAACCTGCACAGGTTCACCGTCGGCGGCCTGCTCGGCGAGCGGGTGCCGCGGCCGTACCTGACGCCGCGCCGGCCGACGTGGTGGAGCCGGTCGGGCCGCGTGCTGCGGGACGCGGCCACCTGGCGGGACCTGTGCTGGCTGCTCGTCAGTACGGTCGTCGGCTCGGTGCTGTGCGTGCTGCCGGTCGTCCTGCTGGCGGGCGCGCTCTGGTATCTCGCATTTCCGTTGGTGGGGCAGAATCTCGCCGGGTACAGCGACCTGCCGGACCTGCTGGCGGACGTGTCCGGCGTCGGCAACGCGAGCGTGATCGGGCTCGCGATGGGTGTGGTACTCGCGTTGCTGTGGTGGGCCTTCACGCCGTCGATCCTGCGGTCCCACGCGCGGGTGGGACGGTCCATGCTCGGGCCGACGCAGCGGGCGCGACTCGCGCTGCGGGTCGCACAGCTCGCCGCGTCCCGTGCCGAGACCGTCGACTCGCAGGCGGCGGAGATCCGCCGGATCGAACGCGACCTGCACGACGGCGCGCAGGCACGGCTGGTGGCCCTCGGGATGAACCTCGGCATGGCCGAGCAGTTGCTCGAGGCCGACCCGGACACCGCTCGCGAGCTGATCGCCGAGGCGCGCCAGTCGAGCAGCGCGGCGCTCGCGGAGCTGCGCGGCCTCGTCCGCGGCATCCATCCGCCGGTGCTCGCCGACCGCGGCCTCGACGGCGCGGTGCGGGCGCTGGCACTCGACTCGCCGTTGTCCGTGCACGTCGACATCGGCCTCTCCGGGCGCCCGCCCGCGCCGGTGGAGTCGGCGGCGTACTTCGCGGTCGCCGAGACGCTGACGAACGTGGCCAAGCACGGCGGGACGGTCGAGGCGTGGGTGCGGATCGAGCACTCCGACGGGGTGCTGCGCCTGACCGTGATCGACCACGGCCGGGGCGGCGCGGGCATCGGAGCCGGTGGCGGCCTGCACGGGGTGCAGCGCCGCCTGGCAGCATTCGACGGGACGCTCGCGCTCACTAGCCCGGCGGGCGGTCCCACCGTGGTTCGGATGGAGGTGCCGTGCGCCTTGGCGGGGATTCCGGGGGTGGCGGAGTAATGCCTGGTGGGGATTCCGGGGGTGGCGGAAATATGCGGGTCGTCATCGGGGAGGATCTCGCCCTCCTCAGAGAGGGCCTGATCCGGCTCCTCGCCGTCAACGGCTTCGACGTCGTCGACGCGGTCGACAACGGCCCGTCGCTGCTGCGCTCGCTCGTCACGCACCGGCCGGACGTCGCCATCGTCGACGTGCGGCTGCCGCCGACGTTCACCGACGAGGGGTTGAAGGCCGCGATCGAGGCACGGGCGCAGGTCCCGGGTCTGCCGGTGCTCGTCCTGTCGCAGTACGTCGAGCAGCTGTACGCGCGCGAGCTGCTGTCCGACCACGCCGGCGGCGTCGGCTACCTGTTGAAGGACCGGGTCTCCGACGTCACGCAGTTCGTCGACGCCGTCCGCCGGGTGGCCGCGGGTGGAACCGCGATGGACCCGGAGGTGATCGCACAGCTGCTCACCCGCCGGGCCGCGGACGAGCCGATGCAGCGGCTCACGCCCCGGGAGCGCGAGGTCCTGGAGCTGATGGCCGAGGGGCGCACCAACACGGCGATCGCGTCCCGGCTGTTCGTCACCGAGAAGGCGGTCAGCAAGCACACCAACAGCATCTTCACCAAGCTCGACCTGCCGCCGTCCGAGGACGACAACCGCCGCGTCCTCGCCGTGCTCGCGTACCTGGAGAGCGGCTCGCGGACCGCGGGCCGCTGACCGGCGCGCCCGGGCGACGCTGACCGGCGCGCCCGGGCGACGCTTTACAAGGCTCGTGGTGGCTTTACAAGGGACCTGCCTCGTGCAAAGCCACCACGAGCCTGGTTTACATGGCTCGCGGGGGGCGGGGACTACTACCTACTTGCGGACGACCAGGTTCTGGCTGTCGACGAACCGGCCGACGTCCGAGGCCAGCATCTCGATCACGGCGGCGACGTGCTCGGGCTGCATGATCGTGGTCGGGTCCTCGTCCGGCGCGAGCGTCCTGCGCAGGTCGGTGGCGGTCCGGCCCGGGGAGATGCATACGACGCGGGTGCCGTACATCGACGACAGCTCCTCGCGCATGACCTCGCTCATGTTGATGACCGCGGCCTTCGACGCGGAGTAGGTGAGCCAGCCGGAACGGCCGTTGATACCCGCCGTGGACGCGATGTTGACGATCAGCTCGAACTTGTTCCCGTGGTGCAGCAGCTCCTGCACGATCGTGAACGGTGCGTACAGGTTGACCGCCATGGTCCGCTCGAACGAGCTGAACTCGATCTGCTGGATCGGCTTGGGGTCGGTGTAGCCCGCGTTGTTGACGAGCAGGTCGACCGAGCCGTGCCGGTTCATCACCTCGGCCATCAGCCGGACGATCCCGGCGCGGTCGGCGAGGTCGAGCGGGTACGGGTGCAGCCGCTTGCCGTGCGGGTTGTCGTCCTCGAGCTTGGCGACGTTCGTGGTGAACGCCTCCGAGTCCCTGGCGAGCAGGATGAGGTCGCTGACGTCGTTGTCGCCGTAGAAGAACTGCCGGACGGTCTCGAAGCCGATGCCCTTCGAGGCACCCGTAACGAGGAGCGTCTTCGTTCGCTGGCGCTCACTCATGCGACCGCCTCGCTACGTCGCTGGTCGGCTTGCGGAGCTGCGTTGGGCGAGCCGGTCGCATGAGGCACGAGAACGCAGTGCACATGATTCGTTCGCTGGCGCTCACTCATCCCAGTCCTCGTTTCCGCCCTGGAGCAGGAAGCCGGCGAGCCGGACGTCGGTGCGCGTCGTCACCTTGAAGTTGCGGTCGTTGCCGTCGAGGTAGCGCACGTCCGAGCCCGCCACCGCGACGAGCGTCGCGTCCTCGGTGAACTGCAGGCCTTCGCGCCGCGCGTACTCGTGCGCCTCGACGAGCGCGGCCTTCGCGAACTTCTGCGGGAGCTGCACGTTGCGGAGCTTGTGCCGCTCGAGGTACCCGGTGACCCTGCGGGTCTCGGGGTCGACCGGTGCGACGGTGAACGAGAGCGGCAGCATGTAGCTGACGTTCTCCGCCGGCTCTGCGACCAGGCGGGCGAAGTCCTCGGTGCTGACCAGCGGCCGCGCCGACTCGTGGATGATCACGTGGTCGTTGCTGCACTGCTTGATCATCAGCGACACGGACTCGTGCCGGCTCGATCCCGCGGGCACGTAGACGATCGGCGTCTTGATCGCGTAGTCACCCGCGATCTTCTCCACCGTCTCGCGCCAGTCGTCGGGGTAGTTGAGGACGATCTCGGTGATCGACTCGACGGCGTCGGCTGCGACCAGCGAGTAGACCAGGATCGGTATGCCGTTCACCTTGAGGAACTGCTTCGGCTGACCGGCAGCGATCCGCTTGCCGATACCCCCGTTGAGAAGGATCAGGCTGTACATCCGGGCTGATCACACCTTCCGCTCTGTCTCGTTCCGCCGATCCCGGGACCGCCGCCCGTCATCCTCGGCGAGAGGGCAGTTTAGATCGTGGCGCCCCCCTGCGCCCTGGCGGCACGCCTCAACCCCTGGGTGGAGAGCGGAATCAATCCGCACGCCGATCCGCCTTTCGGCACCGGCCCGTACGTTCGTGACAGGTGTCAGGGGCCGCGCCCGGGCCGCCCGTGCATGATCGGTACTGTTGGCCACGGGACTTCCCAGCGGTCCCGGCCCCCGCTGCCATGCGACCGCATGGCAGGACTGCCCGTACGCGCCTCCCCCCGTGTGCGTACGCCCAGCCAGCGTCCTGCCGACCGCCGGCAGGACGGTTCGAGGGAAGAGGATCGCTCCATGTCACTGCTGGCCAGGCTCAGCCTCGCCAACCGGACCATCGTCGCGCTCGGCGCCCTGATCGTGATCGGGTTCGGCGTGTTCTCGATCCCTCAGCTCAAGCAGCAGCTGATCCCGTCGATCGAGTTCCCCGCGGCGTTCGTGACGGCCGACTATCCCGGCGCGTCCCCCGACATCGTGGAGAGCCAGGTCACCACGCCCATCGAGGACGCCGTGAAGGGCCTCGACGGCGTGAAGACGGTGACGTCCACGTCCGGCGACGGCAACGCGAGCATCCAGCTGGAGTTCGTCTTCGGCACGGACCTGGACAAGGCGACGAGCAACATCCAGCAGGCGCTCAACGGGATCAAGAACAAGCTGCCCGACAACGTCGACCCGCAGGTCGTCACCGGCAACAGCGACGACATCCCTGCGGTGGTCTTCGCGGTGACGTCCTCGCTGCAGGAACAGGATCTCGCGAAGCGGCTGGACGACGTCGTCGTCCCGAAGCTGCAGGAGATCGACGGCGTACGGCAGGCCGAGGTCACCGGCGCCAGGGACCAGCAGATCCGCGTCCGGCTCGACCAGAGCAAGATGGCCAAGGCGGGCGTCGACACGGGTGCCGTCTCGACCGCGTTGAGCGCGAACGGAACGCCGGTGCCCGCGGGTTCGCTCGACCAGGGCAGCCAGAGCGTCAGCGTCCAGACCGGCACGAAGTTCAGCTCGGTCGACGACATCAGGAACATCTACGTCACGCCGGGCTCCGGCGCGGGCGGCTCCGGTGGCGGCGGTTCCGGCGGGGCTCGTCCCGGCGCCTCCGGCGGTGCGGGTGGCGCGCCGCCGGCCGGTGGCGGCCCGGGCTCGACGGCGGCGAAGACGCCCAAGCCGGTCAAGCTCGGCGACATCGCCACGGTGTCCCTCGTCGAGGCCAAGGCCACGACGATCACCCGCACGAACGGCAAGCCGAGCCTCGGCATCCTCGTCACGGCGGCGCCGGACGGCAACAACGTCGCGATCTCCGACGCCGTGCGCGACAAGCTGCCCGGCCTGACCAGGGACATGGGCCACGACACCAAGCTCACCATCGTGTTCGACCAGGCCCCCTACGTGAAGGACTCGATCAGGAGCCTCAGCACCGAGGGCGTGCTCGGCCTGGTCTTCGCGGTCGTGGTGATCCTGCTGTTCCTGCTGTCGGTGCGGTCGACGATCGTCACCGCGGTCTCGATCCCCATGTCCGTGCTCATCGCGCTGATCGCGATGTGGACCGGTGACCTGTCGCTCAACCTGCTCACCCTCGGCGGGCTCACGGTGGCGGTCGGGCGTGTCGTCGACGACTCCATCGTCGTGCTCGAGAACATCAAACGACATCTCGGCTACGGCGAGGAGAAACGCCAGGCCGTGCTGAACGGCGTCAAGGAGGTGGCCACCGCGGTCACCGCGTCGACGCTGACGACGGTCGCCGTGTTCCTCCCGATCGCGTTCATCAGCGGCATCGTGGGCGAGCTGTTCCGCCCGTTCGCCGTCACGGTCACGATCGCGCTGCTCGCGTCGCTGCTCGTCGCGCTCACGCTCATCCCGGTGCTCTGCTACTGGTTCCTGCGCACGCCGAAGCACGTCGACACCGAGCACCTCGAGGAGTTCCAGCGCAAGGTCGCGGAGAAGGAACGCCGCTCGCCGCTGCAGCGGGTGTACGTGCCGATCATCCGGTTCTCCTCGAAGCACCGGTTCACCACGATCGTGCTCGCGCTGCTGATCCTCGCCGGCACCGGCGTCGGAGCCACCAGGCTGAAGACGAACTTCCTCGACTCCTCGGGCGGCAACAGCCTCGCGATGACGCAGACCATGCCCGTCGGCACCAACCTGCAGACCACCAGCAGGGCCGTCGCCAAGGTCGAGAGCGTGCTCGCCGACGAGAAGCACGTCGACGACTACCAGGTCACCATCGGCGGCGGCACGTACGGCGGGCCGTCCGCCCGCGGCGCCGCGTCGGCCAGCTACCAGCTGACCCTGAGCAAGGACGCCGACTCCACCGCCGTGCAGAAGGACCTCAGGTCGCGGATCGACGGCCTCTCCGGCGTCGGCAACGTCACCGTCGACAACGGGTCCGGCGGGTTCGGCGGCAGCAGCCAGCTGCAGGTCACCGTCCAGTCGTCCGACGTGAACGCGCTGCGGCAGGGAGCCGAGCAGGTGCGCGCCGCGGTCGCGAGCCTGCACGACGTCGCCGACGTCACCAGCGACCTGGCCGACAACGCGCCGCGCATCCAGATCGAGACCAGGCGCTCGACGGCCGCACACTACGGGCTGACCGACTCGACGATCGGCCAGGCGGTGGCGGCGGCGATGCAGGGGACGACGGTCACCCAGATGACCCTGGGCAGCGACACGGACGACGTAGTCCTCACGACCGACGACACGCCGAAGAACCTCGACGACATCAAGGCGCTCACGATCCCGACCGCGCTCGGGAACGTGCGTCTGGACAAGGTCGCGACGGTCACGCGCACCAGTGGGCCGTTCAGCATCTCCCACGTCGACGGCTCGCGCAGTGCGACGATCACCGCGACCCCGACGGGGAACGACACCGGCGCGGTGACCACGCAGCTCACGAAGAAGCTGCGCGACCTGGACCTGCCGAACGGTGTCAGCTACTCGCTCGGCGGCGTCAGCCAGGACCAGTCGGACGCGTTCACCAGCCTCGGGCTCGCGCTCGTCGCGGCGATCCTGATCGTGTTCGTCATCATGGCGGCGACGTTCCGCAGTCTCGCCCAGCCGCTGATCCTGATGGTGTCGGTGCCGTTCGCGGCCACGGGAGCGATCGGCCTGCTGCTCGCGACGAACACTCCGCTCGGCGTGCCCGCGCTCATCGGCGTGCTCATGCTCGTCGGCATCGTCGTCACCAACGCGATCGTGCTGATGGACCTGATGAACCGGTACCGGCTCGCCGGCATGACCGTGCAGGAGGCCGTGGTCGAAGGCGGCCGGCGGCGGTTGCGGCCGGTGCTCATGACGGCGGTCGCCACGATCTGCGCTCTGACGCCGATGGCGCTCGGCGTCACCGAGAGCGGCAACGGCGGGTTCATCTCGCAGTCGCTCGCGGTCGTCGTGATCGGCGGCCTGGTCAGCTCGACACTGCTGACACTGGTGCTGGTGCCGACGCTGTGGACCTCGCTCGAGGTGCGCAGGGAGCGGCGGCGCAACCGCCGGGAGGCCAAGCGCGAGCGCAGGGCGGCCAGGCGCGGCAGGCCCGTGGCCAAGCCGGCCGCCGACCGGCCGCGTGCCGCGGCGCCGGAGAAGGAACCGGCGGCACCCACGCCGGCCGCGGCCGCGGGGGCTGCGGCGGCGGGTGCCGGCGCGGACGCGGCCACCGAGCCGGCGCGTGCCGACAAGGCGCCCGCCGAGAAGCCGGTCAACGCGCCGGCGCAACCGCGGCCGGACCACGACGGGCACGCACCCCTGCCGGCGTGGGCCGGGGACCGCGTGCGGTCCGCGCTGGAAGGCGAGAACCCGACCGTCCTCACCCGGATGGACGGCGGCTTCGCCTGCATCGGCGACGTCCAGTTCCTGCCGGGCTACTGCGTCCTGATCACCGACGACCCGGACGCGTCCCGGCTGAGCGACCTGCCGCGGCGGCAGCGGCTGCAGTTCCTCGCCGACACCGAACGGCTCGGCGAGGCCGTCGAGCGGGTGTGCGCGCGGCGCGACCCGGCGTTCCGGCGGATCAACGTGGAGATCCAGGGGAACATGGACGGCTTCCTGCACGCGCACGTCTGGCCACGCTACGACTGGGAGCCGGCCGAGTTCCAGCAGCATCCCGTTGGCCGCTACCCGGACGAGCGCTGGAACGAGCCGGAGACCAGGCTCGGCCCGCAGCACGAGCAGCTGCGCGCCGAGATCCTGGCCGAGCTGAACAAGCTGACCCACGACCCGGCGCAGGCGGCAGCCACCGTGCCCGCGCAGCGCCGCGGCCCGGAGAGCAACGGCGCACACTGACCCGTCGCAACCCGTGAGGGGCACCGGCACCGCACCACGACGCGGTGACGGTGCCCCTCACGGCGTGGGCGTCAGGCGCGGTTGCGGCGCGCGCGGTGGGCCGCGACCCGGGTGCGGGTGGCGCAGGCCGTCGAGCAGAACCGCCGCGGCGAGCCCGGGCCGGCGTCCAGGAAGAGCGCGGCGCAGCCGGGGGCCGCGCACTCCCCCCAGGCGAGCCGCCCCCGCTCGCTGAGCAGCTGGGCGAGCGCGAGCGCGCTCGAGGTGAGGAACCACTCCCCCCACGCGGTGTCGTCGGCGC
>DASUWX010000045.1:0-15705 GCA_036378185.1 Streptosporangiales bacterium
GCCGCGGCGCCGGGCGTCCCGGGGCGAGACCACCCGGAAACCGCGTTCGGCCAGCCGGGCGTCGGCGAGCGCGATCAGGTGCGCGGTCAACGCCGTCGCCTTCGCGTGCAGCCGGCCGACGCCGGCCTCGGCGAGCAGCCGGACGCCCTCCTCGACGGCTACGACCGACAGCACCGGAGGCGTGCCGACGAGGAACCGGCCGATGTCGTCTACCGGCTCGTAGGCCGGGCCCATCGCGAACTGGTCGCGCTGCCCGAACCAGCCCTGCACCGGGTTGTCCAGCCGGGCCTGCAGGTCGCGCCGGACGTAGAGGAACGCGGGGCTGCCGGGGCCGCCGTTGAGGTACTTGTACGTGCACCCGACGGCGAGGTCGGTGCCGCTCGCGTCCAGCTCGACGGGGACGACGCCCGCGCTGTGGCAGAGGTCCCACAGCACGAGTGCGCCGTGCCGGTGGGCGATCTCGTTGACCGCGGCCATGTCGGCGAGGGCGCCCGACCGGTACGCCACGTGCGAGAGCGACACGAGCGCGACGTCGTCGTCGAGCGCCGCGGCGAGCGCGTCGAGGTCGACGCCCTCGCCGGGGTCGGTGTGGAGCAGCCGCAGCTCGCGGCCGCGTTCCTTCGCGACGCCGGCGAGCACGTAGCGGTCGGTGGGGAAGTTGTCGTCGTCGGTCACGACGACGCCGCGGTCCGGGCGGTCGGAGAGCGCGGCCGCGGCGAGCCGGTAGAGGTTCACGCTCGTCGAGTCGGCGATGACGACCTGCCCGTCCGCCGCGCCGACGAGGTGCCGCCCGATGAGGTCGCCGACGTCTCGCGGCAGCCCGATCCAGTGCGACCACGCCCGGACGAGCTCGCCGCCCCACTCATCGCGCACGACGCGCTCCATCCGCTCGGCGGTGCGCCGCGGGAGCCGGCCGAGCGAGTTGCCGTCGAGGTAGATGAGGTCCGGGTCGGTGTCGACCAGCTCGTCGCGGAACCGACCCAACGGGTCGGCCGCGTCCAGCCGCTCCGCCTCGCTACGGTCCATGCGGCTCGTCCTGCTCGGCGAGCGCGCGGGCCGCCGCGGTGCGCTCGTGACGCCGCCCGAGCAGCGCGGCCAGGCCGAGGCCGCCGAGCAGCAGCGGGACGATGGTGATCAACGGCAGCGCGAGCGGCGTGAGCGTGTCGGCGAGGAAGAGGCCGGCGATCGCGAGCAGCACCAGCCCGCCCACGACGGCGCCCCAGTTCGTCCTATGCCACACGCCGCACCTCCAGGTTGCCGGCGGTCACCCTCAGCACGAGATCGACGACCGGTGCCTTCGCGCTCGCGGACGGGTACCTGCGCGTGAGGTTCACCCGCCCCCCGTCCCCACCGCCGATCCTGTCGCCGAGCACCGTCCCGGCACAACCGCTGCAACGCACCGACACGTCCACGGTCGCGGACTCGGGGACGAGGACGGTCAACTGCCCTGCGGTCATCCGGACGTTCGCCTGGTAGGTCTTGCCGGCGGCCGCGGGGAACCGGGTGAGGTCCAGGCGGGCCTCGCCGACACTCTTCTCGTACGGCTGCTGCGCGGCGAGCGCCGCGGCGGACGTCGGTGCCCACGTGACCGGACGGAAGTCGATGCGTTCTCCGGGCCCGGAGACGACCGTCGCCACGGCGAGCGCGACGGTCAGCAGCACGCCCCAGCCCTTGACCCGCGCCCGGCCGACCCACGCGGACGCGAGCAGGCCGACGCCGAGCGTGGCGAGTGCGGCGGCCAGCGGCACGCGGATGTCGCCGGGCAGGTACCGGTGCTGCTGGAGCAGGTGGACGCCGACGCCGACGGCGACCGCCGCCAGCCAAACGAGGAACGAGATCGACGGCGTCCTGGGTGGACGCGGCACCTGCGGGAGTGGCGGCCGCCGGTCGCCGAACGCCGCGAGGTCGACGTACTGCGTGGCCTGCTCGTCGGCCGGCGAGCCCGCCGGCAGCGGCCTGGTCCGGGCGGACGCCTCGCGGGCCGGCCCGCCGAGTGGCTGCGGACCCTGGGGCGGCCGGCCCGGCAGCTGCCGGCCCGGTCCCTGCGGTCCCGGCGGCGCCTGCTGTGGCTCTGGGGTGGTGCGGAAGGCGTGCCGGAGGTCGGCGCCGCGCCGGTGCGCGACGAGCACGGCCAGGGCGGCGATCACCACCAGGCTGATCGAGCCGCCGCCGAACACGCCGGTGAAGCCGCCGATCACGACCAGCGCGCAGACGATCGCGAGCAGGACGGTGGCGACGCCGACGTTGCGTTGCGGGCTGCGGGGAATGACGTGGTCGATGGGCGCGCGGCCGGTGCGGGCGTCGGGGATGAGCAGCATCGCCGCGCCGTAGAGGATCAGGCCGGCTCCGCCGACCAGGACGAGGACCGCCGTGACCACGCGGAACAGGATCGGGTCGATGTCGGTGCGCTCGCCCAGCCCGCCGCAGACGCCGCCGATCACGCGGTTGGTGGCGCTGCGCTGCAGCTGCCGGGTCGGCACGGGGACATCGGCGATCGGCGGCTTGGCCGCCTCCGCCTCCGCGTCCCGCTGCTCCGTCCGGGCCGGCTGCTGCTCCGTCACACGCGCCCGCTTCCTCGTTCCCCTCCGGCAGGTGCCGCGCACGGCGCAGGCGGTCGGTTGCGGTCGGGGTGCGCGACCGCTACCTCCGACTCACTCGCCAGCTCTTGCGCTTCCACATGGACCATGGTGCCCGGTCCCCGCGCGGGCGGCATCGGGGATCACCCTGACGGGCCGCCCGGCGAGTCGCGGGAGCTCCCGGATAGGAGAATCCGGCGGGACGTGTGACCCTTGTGGGGTGACGACGGTGCAGCCGACGGCTCGAACGCCGTCAGGTTCGGGGACGGTACAGCCGCGCAGGCTGTACCGCGAGCCCGATCGCCGGCTGCTCGCGGGCGTCTGCCGCGGCCTGTCCACGCACCTGGGGATCGACCCGGCCATCGTCCGCATCGCGTTCGTCGTGCTCGCGGTGAGCAGCCTCGTCGGCGTCGTCATCTACGGCGCGCTCTGGTACTTCGTGCCACTCGCGCCCGAGGCGGCCGGCCCGGACATCGCGGGTACGGGCAGGCGGCGCAAGCGCGACATCGGGCAGATCGCCGGGCTGGTCGCGCTGGCGCTGGGGCTGGTGTTCTTCGTCCAGATCATCGGCTTCGGCGTGCCCGGCACCATCTTCTGGCCGATCGTGCTCGTCGGCTGCGGTGCCGCCTTCCTCTGGCAGCAGGCCGACGACGCGCAGCGGGTCAAGTGGCGCAAGGCGGCCGCGGTGAACAGCCGGTCGGCGGTGTTCCGTGTCGCGGCCGGCATCGTGCTGATCCTCGGCGGCCTGCTCGGGTTCCTGTTCTTCCGCGGCCAGCTGCGTCACGTCGGCGAGGGCCTCCTCTTCGCCGTCGTCGCGGCCGCCGGAATCATGGTGATCGCGGCGCCGTTCGTCACGAAACTCGCCCGCGACCTGTCCGCGGAGCGCCGCGAGCGCATCAGGCAGGAGGAACGCGCCGAGCTGGCCGCGCACGTGCACGACTCCGTGCTGCAGACGCTGGCGCTGATCCAGCGCAACGCGTACGACGGCCGCGAGGTGCAGCGGCTCGCCCGCGCGCAGGAGCGCGACCTGCGGGCCTGGCTGTACAAGCCGAAGAAGGACGAGTCGACGACGTTCGAGGCCGCGATCGAGGCGCAGGCGGCTGACGTCGAGGACCAGCACGGGGTCACCATCGACGTCGTGGTCGTCGGCGACTGCCCGCTGGACGAGCGCCTCGGCGCGCAGCTGCAGGCGGCGCGCGAGGCGATGGTCAACGCGGCGAAGCACTCCGGCGCGGCGGTGATCTCCGTCTACGTCGAGGTCGAGCCCGAGCAGGTCACCGTCTTCGTCCGCGACCGCGGCAAGGGCTTCGACGTCGACACCGTCTCGGCAGACCGGATGGGCGTGCGCGGCTCGATCGTCGGCCGGATGGAGCGCAACGGCGGCAAGGCGGCGATCCGCAGCGCGCCGGGGGACGGCACGGAAGTGCGCCTGGAGATGACACGGAAGGCAGCGACGCATGAGTGAGGACACCCGCCCGCGCGTGGTGATCGTCGACGACCACCGGATGTGGCGGTCCGGCGTACGCGCGGAGCTAGGCGACACCGTCGACATCGTGGGCGAGGCGGGTGACGTCGACGAGGCGGTCGTCGTCATCGAGGCGCGCGAGCCCGACGTCGTGCTGCTCGACGTGCACATGCCGGGCGGTGGCGGGCGCGAGGTGCTCAACCGGGTGCTGCCCAACAAGCCGGACATCAAGTTCCTCGCCCTGTCCGTGTCGGACGCCGCCGAGGACGTGATCGCGGTGATCCGCGCCGGGGCCCGCGGCTACGTCACGAAGTCCATCTCCGGCACCGAGCTGACCGCCGCGATCCAGCGGGTCTCCGACGGCGACGCGGTGTTCTCGCCGCGGCTCGCGGGCTTCGTGCTCGACGCGTTCTCGTCCACCGACGTCCCCGCCATCGACCCCGAGCTCGACCGGCTCAGCCCGCGCGAGCGCGAGGTGATGCGGCTGATCGCGCGGGGGTACGCGTACAAGGAGGTCGCGAAGGAGCTGTTCATCTCGGTGAAGACCGTCGAGACGCACGTGTCCGCCGTGCTGCGCAAGCTCCAGCTCTCCAACCGCCACGAGCTCAGCCGCTGGGCCGCCGACCGCCGCCTGGTCTAGAGCCGCTCCACGGTCTCGGCGATCGCCGCCAGCGCCGCGTGCAGGTTCTCCACCGAGTTGGCGTACGAGAGCCGCAGGTAGCCCTCGCCGTACCGGCCGAACGAGGTGCCGGAAAGGCACGCGACGCCGGCCTCGGCGAGCAGCCGCTCCTCGAGCTCCTTGGCCGGTACGCCGAGCCCGGTCACGTTGGGGAACGCGTAGAACGCACCGCCCGGCGCGACGCAGGAGATGCCGGGGATGGCGTTGAGCCCTTCCACGACTACCTCACGCCGCCGGCGGAACTCGGCCACCATCGCGTCCACCGGCTCCCAGGGCCCGGTGAGCGCGGCGATCGCGGCGTGCTGGCTGAAGGCGGACGTGCACGACACCGAGTTGACGACCAGCCTGGTGATCGGCTCGACCAGCGCGGGCGGGAAGACGCCGAAGCCGAGCCGCCACCCCGTCATCGCGAACGTCTTCGACCACCCGTCGAGCAGGATCGTGCGGTCGGCCATCCCGTCGACGTCGAGGACGCTCGCGTGCGCGTCGTCGTACCGGATCGCCCAGTAGACCTCGTCGGACAGGACGGTCAGGTCGTGCCGCACGGCGATCTCGGCGATCGCCTCGCAGTCGGCGCGGGTGAGCGCGCCGCCGCACGGGTTGTGCGGCGAGTTGAGGATCAGCAGCTTCGTGCGGTCCGTCACGAGCGCCTCGAGCTCGGCCGGGTCGAGCCGGAACCCGTTCTCCTCGCGCAGCGGCACCGGCACCGGCGTGGCGCCGACGAACGCCGCGATCGACTCGTACATCGGGAAGCCGGGGTCGGGGTAGACGACCTCGTCGCCCTCCGCGCACAGCGCGAGCATCGCGTACCACATGATCGGCTTCGCGCCCGGTGTGATCACCACGCGGTCGGGAGACGTACGCAGCCGGCCGAACCGTTCGAGGAAGCCGGTGACCGCCTCGCGCGCCGCGGGGATGCCGGGCGCGGGCACGTAGTGCGTCTCCCCGGCCCGCAACGCCTCGGCGGCGGCGTCGGCGATGTGCGGCGGCGTGTCGAAGTCCGGCTCGCCGATCTCCAGGTGGACGACCTTGTGTCCGGCCGCCTCCATCGCCTTCGCCCGCGCCAGCACCTCGAACGCCGACTCCGTGCCCAGCCGGCCCATCCGGTTCGCGAGCTCCATGCTCACGACCCTATTCGGGCGGGTCAGGCACGGCGCTCGTAGGTCAGCACGACGATGCCGGAAGTCAGCGGTTGGGCGCCGGCGAACCCGAACACGGCCTGCGGGCCGTCGCGGTAGAGCAGGTGGCCGGGCCCGCCGCTGCCGACGAAGAACGGGTGCACCCAGAGCCGGAGCTCGTCGATCAGCCCGCGTCGCATCATCGCGTGCGACAGCGACCCGAACCCGTACTGCACGATGTCCTTGCCGGGCGCGGCCTTGAGCCGCTCGATCTCGCCGACCGGATCCGAGTCGATGACGACGGTGTTCGCCCAGGACGGATCGGTGAGCGTGGTCGAGACGACGTACTTCGTGATCGCGTTGATCTGATCGGTGTACGGATCACCGGAGCGGCCCCCCCATACGGACGCGAACGCCTCGTAGGTCCCGCGTCCCATCAGGACGGCGTCGCAGTCGAGGATCAGCTCGGTCTGGATCCGGGTGCCGGTGCCGTCGTCCTCGCCCGGCGGTGACGGCCAGTCCTGCGGGTCCACGATCACGCCGTCGAGCGAGACGTAGGTCGAGTTGACGATGCGTCGCATGGCCTCTCCTCGGAGCAGAGCGAATGCGCACCAGCCTGACAGCGAACGGTACGGCGGTTAAGGTCCGATTCCATGGCCGAGTCGGGTACCAATTCCGGGCTCGCCAGCGAACTGCCGCTGGTCCTCCGGAGGGGCGACGGCGTCGCGCTGCACACCCAGATCGAGCGGTCGATCCGGACGGGCATCCGGTCGGGGCGGCTGCCGCGGGGGACGGTGCTGCCGCCGACGCGGACCCTGGCCGCCGACCTCGGCGTGTCCCGCGGCGTCGTCGTCGAGGCGTACGAGCAGCTCGTCGCCGAGGGGTACCTGACCAGTCGCTCCGGCGGCTACACCGAGGTCGCGATCGACGCCGAGGACCGTCCGGCGGCACCGCCCCGCCGGCCTGCGCCTCGCCTCGGGATCGACTTCGGCTACGGGCGCGCCGACGTCGCACACTTCCCGCGCACCGCATGGTCCCGGTCGGTCCGCCGGGTGTTGGTCGAGGCGCCGAACGAGCGGTTCGGCTATCTGGACGGCCGGGGCGCGCCCGAGCTGTGCGCCGCGCTGGCCGGGTACCTCAACCGCGTGCGGGATACGTCCATCCGGGCCGAGAACGTCGTCGTCTGCAACGGATACGCGCAGGGCATCTCGCTGGTGGTCGGCGTGCTCGCCGCGGCCGGCGCACGGCGGATCGCCGTCGAGGACCCGTCCGCCGACGACGACGCGCGGCCGGCTGCGGCCGCGTGCGGGCTCGAGGTCGTCGGCGTGCCCGTCGGGCCCGTCGGCGTCGACGTGGCGGCACTCGAACGCAGCGGCGCCGACGCCGTCGTCCTGACGCCCTCGCACCAGTGGCCCACCGGCGCCGTGCTATCCGCCGACGCCCGGCTGGCCGTGGCTCGGTGGGCCGAGCGCACCGGAGCCGTCGTCGTCGAGGACGACTACGACGCCGAGTACCGCTACGACCGCACGCCGCTGGGCGCCATGCAGGGCATCGCGCCCGACCACGTCGTCTACGCGGGCACGACGAGCAAGACGGTCGCGCCCGGGCTGCGCCTCGGCTGGCTGGTGGTGCCGCCGCGGCTCGTCGACGCCGTCGCCGCCGCGAAGGAGGCGGCCGACCGCGGTTCGCCGGTGCTCGACCAGCTCGCGTTCGCCGACTTCCTGGACCGGGGCGAGCTGGACCGCCAGCGGCGGCGGATGCGCCCGGTCTACCGGCGCAGGCGTGACACGCTGCTCGCCGCGCTGCGCGAGCGGCTGCCCGAGCTCGAGCCCGCCGGAGCGGCCGCGGGCATGCACCTGGTCACCTGGCTTCCGCCGGGCCTGGACGAGAGCGCGGTCGTCGCCGCGGCGGCCGGTCGCGACGTCGGCGTCTACGGCGTCGGCCCGTACCGGCTCGCGCCCGGCCGGGACGGGCTGATCTTCGGCTACTCCGCCCTGGGCGAGCAGGCGATCGCCGAGGGCGTCCGGAGGCTCGCCGGCGCGATCGGCGACCTGCGGGCGCAGAGGGGTGCCGGCGGTACCGGGAAGGGGCGGCCCAGGCGGCCGTCCGTGGCGCCCTCGTAGGGTCGCAGGGAGCGACGAGGAGAGGACGCGATGCGGACGAGGAAGCTGTGGTCGGACGGTCCCGAGGTCGGTGCGATCGGCCTGGGGTGCATGGGAGTGACCTGGGCGTACACGACGGAGGGTGAGGGGGACGACCCGAACGCGCTGCTCGGCCGCGCGCTCGACCTGGGCGTCACGTTCTTCGACACCGCCGACATGTACGGCCCCTTCACCAACGAGGAGATGGTCGGGCGCGCGATCGCCGGGCGCCGTGACGAGGTTGTGCTCGCGACGAAGGGCGGCAACGTCGTCCGCGAGGCCGACCCGGATGCCGAGGCCGCGCAGCGGTTCGGCATCTACCAGGACGGCCGGCCCGAGCACCTGAGTGAGGCGATCGACGCGTCGCTGCGGCGGCTCGGCGTCGACCACGTCGACCTGTACTACCTGCACCGCGTCGACCCGGACGTGCCGGTCGAGGACAGCGTCGGCGCGATGGCCGAGATGGTGACCGCCGGCAAGGTGCGGGCGCTCGGCCTGTCCGAGGTGGACGTGCCGACGCTGGAACGGGCGCAGGCGGTGCACCCGATCAAGGCGGTGCAGTCGGAGCTGTCGCTGTGGACCCGCGACCACCTGGCCGAGGTGCTGCCCTGGTGTGTCCGCAACGACGCCGCGTTCGTGCCGTTCTCGCCGCTGGGCCGCGGGTTCCTCACCGGCAGGTACGACACCGCGCAGTTCCGGTCGGACGACTTCCGTTCGCAGCTGCCGCGGTTCCAGGCCGACGCGCTCGCCGCGAACGTCGCGATCGTCGACCGCGTGCGCGCCGTCGCGGAGCGGCTGGGCGCCACGCCGGCACAGGTCGCGCTGGCGTGGACTCTCGCGCAGGGCGAGCACGTGGTGCCGATCCCCGGCACCAGGCGGGTGAGCCGGCTGGAGGAGAACGCGGCCGCCGCCGACGTCGAGCTGTCCGAGGCCGACCTGGCCGACCTCGACGCGCTGCCCGCCCCGGTCGGCGGCCGCTACTGACCCGCCCTGGCCGAACGTGAGAAAGGCACCCTGGTCACGTCATGACGTGACCAGGGTGCCCCTCTCACCCGCGTCCATGGGACCGCTCACGCCACCCTGGTGCCGGCGAACAGCACCGCGGCGATCTCGTCCTCCGGATCGGCGAGCACGGTGACGTCGGCGCTCGGGTCGTGGCGGACGAGGACGACGTCGGCGAGCGCGCCGGGACGCAGCGTGCCGATGACGCCCGCATGGCCCAGCAGGTCGGCGCCGACGCAGGTCGCGGAGCGCAGCACGTCCCACGGCTGCTGCACCCGGGCGCGGATCGCGAACTCCTCGTTCTGCCTGCGGCGCATGGTGCCGAGCAGGTCGGTGCCGAACGCGATCCGGGCGCCGGCCTCGTGCGCCAGCCGCAGCGCGTTCTCGCCCGCCTCGTACACCTCGTGTGCCTTCGCGATGTTCTGCTCGGGCATGCCCGCCGCGACGCCCTCGTCGAGCAGCGCCGTGTACGCGACGAGCGTCGGCACGTAGTACGCGTCCCGCACGGCGAACTCGGCCGCGGTGTCGGCGTCGATCAGGTTGCCGTGCTCGATCGTGCGCACGCCGAGCCGCAGTGCCCGGCTCACCGCGTCGGCGGTGTACGCGTGCGCCGCGACGTAACGGCCCGCGCGGCGCGCCTCGTCCACCGCGGCGGCGATCTCCTCGTCGGAGAACTGCAGCCCGTCGATCCGGTCAGTGGGGCTGGACACGCCGCCCGACACCATGAGCTTCAGGAAGGACGCGCCGCGCCGGATCTCGTCGCGGGCCGCCCTGCGCACCTCGGGAACGCCGTCGGCGATACGCCCGATGCCGGGCCGGGTCGGCGCGTCGTCCCATTCGCGCACGCCGCGCGGCCGCAGGTCGGCGTGCCCGCCCGTCTGCGACAGCGCCTTGCCGGAGTGGAAGACGTGCGGGCCGGGCAGCAGCCCCTCGTCGACCGCCTGGTTCAGGCCGTAGTCGGCGCCGCCCGCGTCCCGCACCGTCGTGAAGCCGCGCCGCAGAGTCGCGCGCATCTCCTCGGCCGCGGACGCCGCCACGTACGACGGCGACGCCTGCGACCACGCGTACTCGTCCGCGGTGAACCCGCACAGGTGGACGTGGCAGTCGATCAGGCCGGGCAGCGCGTACAGCCCGTCGCCGTCGACGTCACCGGCGTCGAGCGGTGCGGTGTCGTCGGGCTCGACGGCCGTGATGCGGCCGTTCTCGATCGCGACCCGGCGGTCGGCCAGCACCTGCCGGTCGGCCGGTTCGAGCACGCTGACATGCCTGATCCGCACGGGTTCTCCGCTCAGTCCAGTCGATCGGTCCTCGTCGCCCCGTCGGCGACCATGAAACCGTAGTCGCCCGGCCAGACCCGCGTGAACGGCTCGCGGGTGAGGACGAGCACCGTCGGCTGGTACGGGGCGCTGATCTCCTCGAGCGTCTCGAACGTGTGCGGGTCGACGACCCGGCCGAGCACGGTGCCCTTGTCGACCTCGCTGAGCAGCCGGTCCGTGGGGTACTCGGAGAGCAGTACGCCGCCGACGGTCGGACGCAGCACGGTCAGCGTCGTGACGATGTACTGGTCGTCCGGCGGCGGCGTCGGCTCGCCGCTGAGCATCCCGACGGTGCGCAGGACGTTGAGCCCGCCGGCCACGCCGCGCTCCAGGTACTCGCGGGTGCGCTGCCCGCCGCCGCCCAGCTCGCTCACCATGCACGAGATGCCATTCTCGAGCGCCCAGCCCGTCGCGGAGCCGTCGTAGGCGGCGTGGTGGTACAGCAGCGTGCAGCCGTACGCGCGAGACATCTCCGCGCCGGCCTTGTGGATGTACGCGTACTCCACGGTGGGATGCGTGCCGCCGGAGTGGAAGTCGACGAAGTAGTCGGCGCCGTCGAGGATCCCGGCGAGGACGGCCGCGATCTGCTCGGTGAGCGACCCCTGCCTGTCCCCGGGGAAGATGCGGTTCAGGTTGAGCCCGTCCTGCGGCGTGTGCCGGGTGCCCGCCTCGTACGAGTACGGGTTCGCGACCGGGACGGCGACGACGGTGCCGGTCAGCTCGGCGGGGTCGATCGCCTCCACCAGCCGGCGCACGGTCTCCGAGCCCATCGGCTCGTCGCCGTGGATGCCGCCGAAGAAGACCATCCGCGGGCCCGGGTTCGCACCCCGGACCGTGTGCACGGCGATGCCGAGCCGGTGCCCGTTGCCGAGCGTCGTCACCGGTACCTGGGTGAGTTCACGTCCTGGAGTGGCAGCCACGATGAGGCTCATCCTTCCTGTCGTTGGCGGTCACCGGCGAGCGCGGAGAGCGCGCCGGAACGGGCGAAGAGCACGGCCACGACCGCGGCGAGCAGCACCGCGACCGCGATGAGGATCGAGGACAGCGCGGCGAGCGTCGGGTCCTGGTACTTCTGCATGTACGTGAACATCCACACCGGCAGCGTGTTCTGCTGTGGCGACAACAGGAACACGGTCATGTCGACCTCGTCGAAGCTGACGATGAACGCGAACAGCGCCGACGCGACGACCGCCGAGCGCACCTGTGGCAGCGTCGCCGCGAGGAACGCCCGCAACGGCCTGGCGCCGAGGTCCGCGGCCGCCTCGTCGAGCGTCGCGTCGGTGCGGACGAGAGCCGCGGTCATCACGATGAGGACGAACGGCAGCGTGACGACGACATGGGTGAGGACGAGGCCCAGCACACCGCCGAACAGGCTGATCCGGTGCAGGAACACGAATCCCGCGAACCCGAACGCGACCTTCGGTACCACCGTCGGGGAGAGCGCGAACGACTCGAGCACGCGTGCGCCCGCGGGGCGGTACCGGACGAACGCCAGCGCCGCCGCCGTACCGAGCACGGTCGCGAGCACCGTCGCCGCGACGGCCACCTCGAGGCTCAGTACCACCGCGGAGCCGAGCCCTTCCTGCGCGAACAGGTTCGCGTACCACTTGGTGGACCAGGCAGGCGGCGGCCAGGCGCCGTACGAGACCGAGGAGAACGAGTTGACGACGATGACGACGAGCGGCGCGAGCACGAACACGTAGATCACGCCCAGCCAGGTGCTCCACAACAGACCCGCGCTGTGCGTCGACGCGGCCGCCGTGACGCCGCCGCCGTTGCCGCGGCGCACGCGTCGCTGCAACATGCCGAACAAGGCCAGCGCGACGACTGCGACGGCCAGCAGGGAGTACGAGACCGCCGCCGCCATCGGCCAGTCCACGTTGTTCACGTCGTCGTACACGGTCGTCGCCATCACCTGCACGCGGCCGCCGCCGAGGAGCGCGGGCGTGGCGAACGAGCTGATGGTGAGCGCGAACACCAGCTGCATGCCGGCGATGAGACCGGGCAGGGTCAGCGGCAGGACGACGCGCCGGAACCGCGTGAACGGTCCCGCTCCCAGGTCGCCGGCCGCGTCGACCAGCGCGGGGTCGAGCTGCCGCAGTGAGCTGGTGAGCGGGAACACCATGAACGGCAACAGGATGTGCACGAGGGCGACGACGACGGACGTCTGCGTGTAGAGGACCTTCACGCCGCCGAGCCCGACCGCACCGAGCAGCGCGTTGAGCACGCCGTCGTCGCCGAGGATGAGCTCCCAGCCGTAGGTGCGGGCGATCACGCTCGTGAGCAGCGGCGCGAAGACCACGAACAGGCCCAGGTACCGCAGTGCCTCCGACCTGATCCGGTGCAGGGCGTACGCCGTCGGCCAGCCGACGAGCGCCGTCACGGCCGTGACGATCACGCCAAGCTCGACGGTCTGCCGCAGCACGTCCCAGCGGTGCGCGTTCGTGACCAGGTCACGCCAGGTCGCCAGCGTCCCGCTGATGTCGGTGCCGTCGGACAGCACCCGGTGGAAGCTGTACTCCAGCAACGTCAGCATCCCGCCGACGAAGACCGCGAGCAGCAGGACGACCGACGGGCCGATCAGCAGGTAGCCGGGTCTGTTCCTGCGTAACGCATCCGCGCGTCCCGTGCGGACGTCAGATGCGGGAGGTGACATCGCGATCCCACTGCTCCTGCCAGGCGGCGGAGTGCCTGCCCACGACGTCGAGGTCGATGTCGACGAAGTGCTCGCGGGTCTTGCTGCTGAACGCCGGCAGGCCCTGGAGCTTCTCCGGCAGCTTCGCCCGGCTGTTCGCGGGCATCTCGACGCTGACCTCCGCCCAACGGCTGCACCATTTCGGCGAGATCATCTCGTCGATCATCTCGTGCGCGACCTCCAGCTGCGACTGCGACGATCCCGCGACCGCCTGCAGATAGACCGGTTGCTGGATCGCGCCCTCGTCCGGCACCACGTACGTGAGCGGCGCACCCGAGTCGATCCACTGCTGCGAGGTGCCGGCGAAGTACGAGGTGAGCGGCGCGGTGCCGTTGCTCAGGACGTTCAGGTACTGCGGGTTGGACTCGACCATCAGCCGGAGCTGCTTGGCGTTCTTCTTCCACAGCGCCCAGCCCGGCGCCACGTCGTTCTCGCCGCCGCCGTTCAGTCGCGCGGCCATGACGAGCGCGTACCACGGTCCCTTGAACAGGCACACCTCGCCGCGGTACTTCGGATCCCAGAGCGCCTTCCACGACGTCGGGTGGTCGGTGATCTTCTCCTTGTTGTAGACCAGCCCGTACTGGTCGGTGCCGATGCCGATGCCGAAGCCGTCCTTGCGTTGCATCGACGGGAAGATGTCGCTCGCGTTCTTCATCGTGCCGTAGTCGAGCTTCGACCACATCTTGTCGCCGACGCCCTGCACCGTGGTGCTCGAGTTGAAGAAGCCGAGGTTGACGAGCGGCTGCCCGGGGTCGGCCTTGCGCTGCGCGAGCATCTTCGTGTAGCCGATGGTGTTGGACTGCTCGTAGACCGAGACCTCGACGTTCTTGTGCTTGTCCATGTACGCCTGGGCGAACTCCTTCGGCATCTTCGCGAGGTCGCCGCCGAGGAACGCGAAGAGCGTGACCTTGAGCTTGCCCTTGCTCTTGCTGCCGGACGAGCCCTGGTTCTGCTGGATGCCGCCGCAGGCGGTGCTGAGTGCGGCGGCGCCGGCGAGCGCGGCGCCGGTGCCGAGCAGCCGGCGTCGGGACATCATGTGGTCGAGAAGCTTGCGGTCGCCTGTCATGGCCTTCTCCTTGCCGATCGGGGCGTCGGTCAGGTGGGTCGGTCGTCGAGCACGGTGAGTGCGCTGGTGCGCCAGCCCGTCTCGACGCGTTCTCCCGGAACCGGGTGGAACGGTGCGTCCGCGGACTGTTCCGAGCTGACGCTCGGGCCTCCGTCCAGGACGACGGTGTAGCGGACGACGGAGCCCTGGAACACGACGTCGCGGACCGTCCCCGAGAACCGGTTGTCGTATCCGTCGTCCAACCGGGTGCCGATCGCGACGTGCTCGGGTCGCACGCTCGCGACGTTGCCCCGCGCCGGCAGCCGTACCGTGATGCCGTCCGTGCGCAGGTCGGTGCCGTCGGCCTCGCCCTCGAACAGGTTGGTGTCGCCGAGGAAGGTCGCCGTGAACCGGGTGCGCGGCGTGAGGTACAGCTCGCGCGGTGAGCCGACCTGTTCGATCCTGCCGTCGTTCATGACGGCGATGCGGTCGGACATCGCGAACGCCTCGCCCTGGTCGTGCGTGACGTAGACGAACGTGGTGCCCGACTCCTGCTGGATGCGCTTGAGCGCGCGTTGCATCTGCACGCGCAGGTTGAGGTCGAGCGAGCTGAGCGGCTCGTCGAGGAGGAGCACGGTCGGGTCGTTCGCGAGCGCCCTCGCGATGGCGACGCGTTGCTGCTGCCCGCCCGAGAGCTGGTCGGGATGCCGCCGCTCGTAGCCGACGAGGCCGACGAGGTCGAGCATGCGGCCGACGATCTCGGCGGTCTCGCGCCGCGACGTGTGCCGCAGCGACGGGCCGAACGCGACGTTCTGCGCGACGGTCAGGTGCGGGAACAGCGCGAGCCGCTGGAAGACGAGGTTGGTCGGGCGGTGGTGCGCGGGGACGCGGTCCATCGGCTCGCCGCCGATCCGGACGCTGCCGGAGGTCGGCTGTTCCAGCCCGGCGAGGATGCGCAGGAGGGTGCTCTTGCCGCACCCGGACGGGCCGAGCAGGGAGAAGAACTCGCCGCTGCCGACGGTGAGGTCGACGCCGGCCACGCCGACGACGCCGCCGGGGTAGACCTTGCGGATCGCGCGCAGCTCGGCGTCGGGCCTGGTCACGAGCCGACCTCTCGCGGGCCCGGCGCAACTGAGTGAGGAGCGGAGCGCGGGAGGGAGGCGGGGTACGCGGTCATGAGCCGACCTCCCGCGTAAGCATCGCAGCGAACGGGTCTGCCGCGTGGCGCGGGACCGGCGCAACTGAGTGAGGAGCGGAGCGCGGGAGGGAGGCGGGATACGCGGTCATGTCTCGTCCATCCGGGCGAAGGCCTTGTCGGCGATCTCCACCAGCCGGTCGACGTCGGCCTCCGTGTGCGCCGTTGAGAGCGCGGCGTGCAGGAGCGGCTTGCCGGGCAGCAGGGCCCGTTCCGCCGCCGCGGCCTCGCGCAGGAGCAGGTAGCGGTGCGCGTTCGTCGTCGCCGCGCTGCGGTAGTCGCGGACGTCGGTGTCCAGGAAGTACGGCTGGAAGTGGCCGCCGGCCCCGGCGAGCCGCACCGGGATCCCGTGCCGCCGGGACACCTCGGCGAGGCCGTCGCGCAGCCGCGTCGTCAGCTCGTCGAGCCTGCGCTGCGCCGAGCCGTCGGCGAGCTGCGGCAGGGTCGCCGCCGCCGCGACGACCGCGACACCG
>DASUWX010000046.1:0-9360 GCA_036378185.1 Streptosporangiales bacterium
CATGGTGGGGTCGGCGTCTTGGCCGGACAAGACGCTGCTCGCGTCCGGGTGGTATCCGGACGACGTCACCACGCCCGAGGCGCGGCTGCGCTACTACGCCGAACGGTTCCCGCTGGTCGAGGTCGACTCCACGTACTACTCGCCGCCGAGCGAGAACGTCGCGAGGTCGTGGGTCGACCGCACCGGCGCCGGGTTCACCTTCAACGTCAAGGCGTTCTCCCTGCTCACGCAGCACCCGACGAAGCCGCGCGCCCTCTACAAGGACCTCAGGCCCGACACCGACAAGAACGTCTACCTGAAGGACCTCGACGACGACGTCGTCGACCAGGTCTGGGAGCGCTTCCTCGCCGCGCTGCAGCCGCTGCACGACGCCGGCCGGCTCGGCGCGCTGCTGTTCCAGTTCCCGCAGTGGTTCCCCATCGGCAAGCGCAACAAAGAGTACATCCTGCGCTGCCGGGAACGGGCGAAGCCGTACCCGATCTGCGTCGAGTTCCGGAACAAGACGTGGCTGTCGGAGGACAACCGCAAGGAGACGCTCGACTTCCTGGAGAAGTACGCGCTGCCGTACGTCTGCGTCGACATGCCGCAGGGCTACCCGAGCTCCGTCCCGCCCGTCCTGGCCGCCACCGCCGACCTCGCGATCGTCCGGTTCCACGGCCACAGCGACAAATGGAACAGCCGGGACATCTACGAGCGGTTCGGCTACCTCTACAGGGAGGACGAGGTCCGCGCATGGGCGCCCAAGGTCGAGGAGCTCGCCGGTCAGGCCCGTGAGGTGCACGCGCTCTGGAACAACTGCTATTCCGACTACGCCCAGCGCAACGCGAGGCAGCTCATCGACGCCCTGGCCGTGGAAGACCCGGACTGAACCGCTTTCATTGGTCGGACGTTCCGGAGGAGCGGCGAAGGCTCAGGCCATCGGTTGACCCGGCCGGTAGGCCGGCTTCCGCGGCGAGGTGCGCGAGCTCGTCGCGTTCGTCGACCGTGACCGGTGCCTCGCTGCGTTCAAGGCCGGCGAGCAGCGCTTCGAGCATCTCGCCGTACTCGCCGCCCGCTGCGGCTGCGTGGACCCATCGGGCGTCGTCGTCGGAAAGCCGGTCTGCGTACTTCTCCGGCAGCTCAGCCGCCGCGGCCGCGAACGTGGGTGACTCGCTCATGTCTGCTGCCCCTTCGTCTTGTTGTCCACGACCCCGTTGCCCCCGGGCAGCGGCCACGCGGTATGCACCCCGCCGTCGGCACGAACGACGGACACGACATCCACGCCGTCACGACGCCCCTGGCACATCCACTGTTCAGGTCGTCCCCACGACGTCTCGGGCGAGTAGGTCACCGTGTCCGGATTGCACGCTACGTCGAGGACGTGTGCCATAACCACGTCATCGCTCCACCGCTGCGGGAACTCCGTCTTCGTCGGTCGGCCGGTCCCGTGCCGATGCCCACCACCGCCGTGCCAGTCTCCGTCGAGGATGTGGGCCCGTCGATCTTCGGTGATGTGCAATGACGAGCGTGCGGGGGCATGCTCATGCGCGTCCCAGGCACTCGGCTTCGGCGCCGGCGTGCCGGCCGTAGGGGTGCTGCTCGGGGACCCGCCGGGCTGCCGCGGCAGTCAACCGCCGGACTTGGCCTGCTCGACCACGTCGGCGTACTCCTTCAGCTTCTCCTGCCCCTGCTGCAGCAGCTGCATCGCCTCTTCGAGTGCCGTCCTGCCCGGGCCGTCGAGCACCTGGGCGCCGGCCTCGTTGCCCCACGCCACGGCCTCCTGCACGGCGTCGTCGTTGTCCGAGATCAACTGGCCCAGCGCGCCTATCGGCGAGTCGGTGTCGCTGCTCACCTGGTGCGCGGCGGTCTGGAGGTCGTCGAGCCTACTCACCGGTTCGCCTCCCGAGATGCTGCGGATCACCGAGCAGGCATCGTACCCGGAACGAGCTCCGTCGAGAGCCTGTCGGAACTTCCCTGGGTGAGTCCGACCTTCCCGGGGCCCATTGGCCGAGGGAAGGTCGGACTGGCCGAGGTATCACGGGAATCGCCTACTTCACGTGATCATTCCGACCGGAGCCGACCAGGGCCGGCATGAAGGTCGACACAGCGGTCGGCCGGGCCCGGGTCGGCGGTCAGTTGCTGCGGCCCTCGCGGATGATCCTGGCCTTCGCCACCGTCCGGCCGACCTTGTCGGTCCTGCCGTTCTTCGCGTGGGAGTACGCCTCGGCGTCCAGCCTCCTGGCCTTCTGCTCGGCCGCCGCCTTCTGCTTCCGTCCGGCGGTCCCGATCGGATCCACGTCCTTGTTCCCCACGAGTGTCACCTCTCGTCTGTCGGTCACTGGCCTGCGCCGGGCGGACGGTACGAGCGCTCGAACGGTTCCGGCCCGGCCCGGGTCTTGCCTTGACGTCGGCGGGAAGCTTTACCTTCGAGGTATGCGGATCGGAGAACTGGCCGAACGGACGGGCGTCACCACGCGGGCGCTGCGGCACTACGAGGACATCGGCCTGCTGCCCGCCCGCCGGGCCGTCAACGGGTACCGCACCTACGACGCCGCCGACGAGCGGATCGTCGCGCAGATCCGTTCGCTGGTCGAGATCGGGTTCGCGCTGGAGGAGACCCGCCCGTTCGTCGACTGCCTGCGCGACGGGCACGACAGCGGCGACTCCTGTACGCCGTCGCTGCACGCGTACCGCGAGAAGATGCGCGAGATCGAGGCGTGCATCTCCCGCCTGCAGGACGCGCACGCCCGGCTCGCCGTCCAACTGCACGACGCGCTGAGCCGCCATCCGCTCTCCGCCGCCGATCCCGCCTGCACCTACCACCCCACCGAGGGAGTCGCATCGTGACCGTCGTACCCGATTCCACCGTCGTCGACGTCACGGAGGCGACCTTCGACGACGTCGTCCGCACGGCCGACGTGCCCGTGCTGGTCGAGTTCTGGGCGACCTGGTGCCCGCCGTGCCGGTTGCTCGGCCCGATCCTCGCCGACGTCGCCACCGAGCGGGCCGGCCGGCTGCGGGTCGTCAAGGTCGACGGCGACGGCGAGTTCGGGCTCGTCGAACGGTTCGGGGTGCTCGGCTTCCCGACGATGATCGTGTTCCGCCACGGCGAGCCCGTACGCAGCATCGTCGGGGCGGTGCCCAAGGCGCGCCTGCTCGCCGAGGTCGACGCCGCGCTCGAGTAGCGCCGGTCAGGCGGAGTCCGGGCAGCGGTCAATCACGACGGGCCGGGTCGCTCACCGGGTGACCGGTTCCTGCAGCTCGGTGACCCACTGGTCACGCGGACCGTCGCAGTCGAGGTAGAGCTCACGGTTCGCGCCCGCCGAGCGATAGCCGTTCTCGTCGATCCACCGGGCGAGGGCCTGCAGCGTCGGCATGACCTCGTCCATCGAGCCGCGATGGACGATGGTCGCGGCGTGCTCGACCGCGGGCAGGTCCACGACGCCGAAGTCGTGGCCGGCGGACGGGTCGGCGTTCACCGGGATCGCGGCGTGCACGACGACACCGCTCCCGTCCTGCTCGTAGTACGCGATCCCCGGGCCGGTCGGCCACACTCCGGCCGCTGCCAGCCGCCGGCCGAGCTCCTCGTAGAGCGGCCCGATGACCGGCGAGATGGACGCGGGCTCGAAGCTGGCGGCGGTGCCGGTGAGCTCGGCGACCCGCACGGCCGGGAGCCGCTTGACCTGGACGTCGTCGGTGGGCATGGCGCCCTCTCCTTCAATCGTGCGGAGCCTCGCCTCGACCTGCGCCAGCCGCGCCTCGTCCGCCGCGATCTGCGACCGCAGCTCGGCGCGCCGCAGCCGCAGCATGCCGCGCAGCTCGACCGCACCGACCTTCTCGTCGAGGATCGTGCCCACCTGGTCGAGGGTGAACCCGAGGTCCTTGAGCGCGACGATGCGGTTGAGTCGCGACAGCTGCGCGGCGTCGTACGAGCGGTAACCCGTCACCGGGTCGACGCGGGCGGGACGCAGCAGGCCGATGGCGTCGTAGTGGCGCAGCATGCGCACCGACACCCGGCCGTGCCTGGCGAAGTCTCCGATACCGAACATGACGTCCTCAGGTCTAGGACCTGACACGGTGTCAGACTCAAGTCTGCTCCGCCGGTAATCCGAACACCTCGCCGGCGCGTCGTGATCATCGACAACGGCGTCACCCGACGTGGAGGACATCCGATGGCCCGGACGAGGAGTACCCGGCGGCTGCCCGTCGCCGCGCTGACGGCGGTCGCGGCGGTGGTCGCGGCGGTGGTCGCCGCGGGAGGGGGCACGGCCCATGCCGCCCCACCCGCGAACGACGGCTGGCAGGTCGTCGCCACCCGGCTGGCCCCGGAACAGGAGGCGATCTGGGACCACGCCGACGCCACCCGCCCGGACGACGTCTGGGTCGCCGGTGTGCAGGACTACGACTACGAGGAGGCCTCGGGGACGCCCGCCGTCGGGCACTGGAACGGCTCGTCCTGGCGCGTCTACGTGTTCCCGGTAGCCGACGACATCAGCAACGTCACCGGCCTCAGCGCCGCGGCGCCGGACGACGTGTGGGTGACGTACAACGAGGTGGCCACCAAGCGCATCTACCACTACGACGGCACGTACTGGACGCGCAAGGTCACCCGCGGCTCGGGCAGGAAGTTCGGCGACATCACCGCCGTGCCGGGCCACGCCTGGACGCTCGCCACCGACCACTCGGTGGCCACGTACAACGGCCAGACCTGGACGTCGAAGAAGATCATCGACTCCGGGACGCTCGACCACCTCGAGTCACGGACGAGCAAGGACGTGTGGGCGTACGGCAACGCCGTCGAAGCCCCGCCAGGACACGTACCGACGACCTACCAGCCGCTCGCGGTGCACTGGAACGGCAAGGCCTGGGCCAGGACCACGATGTCGTCTTCGGTGAAGGACTGCGCGTTCACCGACCTCACCGCCGTCGGTGGCAAGAAGGCGTGGGCCAAGTGCGTCGGCTACGACAGGAAGAGCGAGACGTCCTGGTGGGACGTGCTGCGTTGGGACGGCAGGACCTGGCGGAAGGTGCTCGGCCCCGTCGACGGGGAGTCCGGCGCAGGCCTGACCGCGAACGCCGCAGGCGAGGTCTGGGCAGGCAGCGCGCACGCGCTGTGGCACTTCGACGGCCGGCAGTGGCAGCACACCCCGCTGCCGCAGCCGAAGGATCGGCAGCCGGTCCTCGACGTCGCCGCACGCGACCTGGCCGCCGTCCCCGGCAGCCACCAGGTGGTGGCCGCCGGCTCCGCGTACCTCGACCCGGGCGCGGACGGGGACTACCCGCCGCAGTTCGACGTGGTCTGGCGCCGCTCGTGACCCGGGGTCAGGAGAACGTCCACTGCTCGCCGGTGATGCGGGCGTAGACCTCGGCGTAGCGCTGCTGGGTCGCCGCCACGATCTCCGGCGGGATGTCCGGGCCGGGCGCCGTCTTGTCCCACCCGGTGGACGCCGCCCAGTCGCGGACGATCTGCTTGTCCATCGCGTACTGCGTCCGGCCGGGTTCCCACTTCTCCGCCGGCCAGAACCGGGACGAGTCCGAGGTGAGCACCTCGTCGGCGAGCACGAGCGTGCCGTCGGCGTCCCGGCCGAACTCGAGCTTGGTGTCGGCGATGACGACGCCGCGCTCGGCCGCGATCGCCGCGCCGCGCCGGTACACGTCGAGGGTGCGGTCGCGCAGTTCCCCGGCGGCAGCGCGGCCGAGCGCCTCGGCCATGTCGTCCAACGTCGCCGGCCGGTCGTGGCCGCTCGGCTCCTTGGTCGTGGGCGTGAAGATCGGCTCGGCCAGCCGCTCGCCCTCGACCAGCCCGGGCGGCAGCGCGACGCCGGAGACGGCGCCCGTCCGCCGGTACTCCGACAGGCCCGAGCCGGCGAGGTAACCGCGGGCGATCAGCTCGAACGGCACCATGCTGAGGCGGCGGCACCGTACGGCCCGGCCGGCGAACTCGTCGGGCACGTCCGTCGCCGAGATGACGTGGTTGGGCACGTCCGACAGCTGCGCGAACCACCAGAGCGAGAGCTGGGTGAGGATCTTGCCCTTCTCGGGGATCGGCGTCGGCAGCACGACGTCGTACACGGACACCCGGTCCGAGGCCACCAGGACGATGTCGTCGCCGTCGGTGTAGACGTCCCTGACCTTGCCCTTGTACGTGAGCTCCATGCGTTGCAGCGTAACGGTCACAGGTCCAGGCGCAGCGGCTCGCCCGCGTCGTGCAGGTGGCGCAGCGCCTGGCGGTACGAGTCGACCAGGCCCGTCTCCGTGTAGTGCACGCCGATCTCGGCGCAGTAGGCGCGCACGATCGGCACCGCGCGGCGCAGGTTGCCGCGCGGCATGCTCGGGAACAGGTGGTGCTCGACCTGGTAGTTGAGCCCGCCGAGGAACCAGTCGGTGAGGACGCCGCCGCGCACGTTGCGCGACGTCAGCACCTGGCGGTGCAGGTGGTCCCAGCGCTGCCCGGGCGCCGGCATCGGCATGCCCTTGTGGTTGGGCGCGAACGAGCAGCCGAGGTGGACGCCGAACAGCGCCTGGTGCAGGGCGACGAACGCGACCGCCTGCAGCGGCGACAGCACCGTGAAGCAGAAGCCCAGGTACCCGGCCACGTGCACGGCGAGCAGCGTCCCCTCGATCAGCCGCTCCCTGCGCGCCCGTTCCGGCAGCGTCCGGACGCTCTGCACCTTCAGGTTGACGCCTTCGAGCAGCAGCAGCGGGAAGAACAGGTACGCCTGGTACGCGGCGAGCCCACGGAGGACGCCGCCGCGCCGATCGCGCGCCTGGTCCCGCGTCCACGCGATCGCCCCGGGCGCGACGTCCGGGTCCTTCTCGACGTGGTTGGGATTGGCGTGGTGCCGGTTGTGCTTGGCCGTCCACCAGCCGTAGCTCATGCCGATCAGCAGATTGCCGTGGAAGAGCCCGAGCCATCGGTTCACCCGGTGGCTCGCGCTGATCTGCTGGTGGCACGCGTCGTGGCCGAGGAACGCCGTCCGCGCGCTCAGCACCGCCGCGGGGACGGCGAACAGCAGCTGCCACCAGGACGGCCCGACGAGCACCATCGCGGCCGCGACGCCGCCGACGCACAGCAGGTGCACGGCAATCATCAAGGCGTAGCGGCCGGGCCGGTGGCGGAGCAGGCCGGCCGCCTGGATCCTGCGGCGCAGCGGCGGGAAGGTGCTCGTGACGGGCCGTTCGAGGATCGCCGCGGGCGGCGTCATGTGGACTCCTGAGGGTGGGAAGGACCGGTGCCTCGATCCTCGTCGCGCGACCCCGGCCGGTCAGGAGACGCAGCACCCGGATCAATGGTGGGGGAAACCCCCTACCCTGACCTGTCGGAGAGGAGGCGCCCGTGTCGCGCCAGCCGCTGTTGCACGACCTCGCGCTGTGCCTGCGAGCGCCCACCGTCGCGCTCTCCGGCACCGACGGGCAGATCGCCGACGGCGGGGTGCAGGGTGTGTTCCACGCGGACGTCCGCGTGCTCTCCCGTGCGCGCCTGGACGTGGGCGGCGCCGAGCCGGAGCCGATCGCCGCGTACGACGGCGCGCCGGGCGAGGTGAGCTTCGTCGGGCTCGCCAGGAACGTGGGCGACCCCGGCCCGGACCCCACGGTCCGCGTCACCCGGAACCGGACGGCGCTGGTGGACGGGCTCGACGAGCGCGTGGTCGTCACGTCCACCGCCGCCGAACCCGTCGAGACCACCGTGCGGCTGTCCGTCGCCGCCGACCTCGCCGCGGTGCACGACGTCAGGGCCGGTGCGGGCGCGCCGCCCGTGGACGCCGAACGCGAAGCGGACCGGCTGCGCTGGTCGGCTCCCGGCCTGTACGTCGACCTCACGGCGCCCGGCGCCGATCCGGACGCCGCCGCGCGGGCGCTGACCTGGCGGGTCGTCGTCCCGCCGCGAGGCACGACCGAGCTCCGCTGGTCGCTGCGGGTGCGCGACGAGCGGAGGGTCGTCGTGCCGGTCACCGGCGAACCGCCGTGGGCGCGTCCTGCCGTCCGCGCCGACGACCCGCGCCTGGCCGCCCTGCTGGAGCGGAGTCTCGCCGACCTCGACACACTCCGGCTCGCGCCCGCGGAGCTGCCCGGCGAGACGTTCCTCGCGGCCGGAGCACCGTGGTACTTCACGCTGTTCGGCCGCGACAGCCTCTGGGCGGCACGGATGCTGCTGCCGCTCGGCACCGGGCTCGCGGCGTCGACGCTGCGAACCCTCGCGCACTACCAGGGCCGCCGGCACGACGTCGAGACGGCCGAGGCGCCGGGCAAGGTCATGCACGAGCTGCGCAGGTCCGGGTTCACCCTCAGCCGCGGCGAGGGCGGTGCGCTGCCGCCGCTCTACTACGGCACGGTCGACGCCACCCTGCTGTGGGTGCTGCTGTTGCACGACGCGTGGCGGTGGGGGATGCCGGCCGACGCCGTCGAGCCGCTGCTGCCTCATCTCGAGGCCGCGATGGGCTGGCTCGCCTCCGACGCCGACCCGGACGGCGACGGCTTCGTCGAGTACGTGGACGAGTCCGGTCACGGGCTCGCCAACCAGGGCTGGAAGGACTCGTACGACTCCGTGCGGTTCCGCGACGGGCGCATCGCGGAGGCGCCGATCGCGCTCGCCGAGGTGCAGGGCTACGCGCACGCAGCCGCGCTCGCCGCGGCCGACTTGCTCGACGCGTTCGGCCGCGCCGGCGCGGACCGCTGGCGGACCTACGCCGCCGGGCTCGCGGCCGCGTTCCGGCGCGCGTTCTGGGTCGAGGACGAGCACGGCCCGTACCCCGCGCTGGCGCTCGACCGCGACAAGCGGCCGGTCGACGCGCTGGCGAGCAACGCGGGACACCTGCTCGGCACCGGCCTGCTCGACGAGTCCGAGGCCCGGCTCGTCGCGGCCCGGCTGACCGCACCGGACATGTGCGCCGGCTACGGCCTGCGCACCATGTCGGCCTCCGCGGGCGGGTACGCGCCGCTGTCGTACCACTGCGGCTCGGTGTGGCCGCACGACACCGCGATCGTCGCCCTCGGGATGGCCCGGGAGGGCCTGGTGGACGAGGCGGCCCGGCTGGTCACCGGGCTGGTAGAGGCCGCGCCCGCGTTCGGCTACCGGCTGCCCGAGCTGTACGGGGGCGACGGCCGCGCAGAGACGCCGCGGCCGATCCCGTACCCGTCGTCGTGCCGCCCGCAGGCCTGGTCGGCGGCGTCCGCGGTGGCCGCGCTGCAGGTGCTGCTCGGCCTGCGCGTCGACGTGCCGGCGGGGGTCGTCGAGCTGCGCCCGCCGACGCCGTCACCTGTGGGGGAGCTGCACGTGGACGGCCTGGTGGCAGGGGCGGAGCGGCTGACGGTGGTCGTGGACCGTTCCGGCGAGGTTGTCAGGCCGAGGCAGGGCCATGGCCCTGCCTCGGCCTGACAACT
>DASUWX010000047.1:0-3531 GCA_036378185.1 Streptosporangiales bacterium
AGGACCCGTGTAAAGCCACCACCAGCCGTGTAAAGCGTCGGCCAGGCCCGCGCCCCGCTACGCGTCGTCCGCGATCCAGGACGCCAGCATGCGCAGGGCGTTCTCCGACGCCGAGCCGGGCTCCGCGGTGTACGTCGCCAACATCTGGTCGCTGTCGTCGGGGAGCCGGAACGTCTCGTAGTGCACGGTCAGCTCGCCGACGATCGGGTTGACGATGCGCTTCTCGCCGTGCGTCTTCTCCTTCACCGACTGCCGCACCCACAGCCTGCGGAACGCGTCGCTTCTCATCGACAGCTCGCCGACGAGCGCCACGATGTCGGGGTCGTCGGGGTAGCGGCCCGCCTCCGCCCGCAGGTTGGCGGCGACCTCCGCGGTGAGCCGCTTCCAGTCCGGGTACAGCTCGCGCGCCCCGTCGTCCAGGAAGAACAGCCTCGCCATGTTGCGCTCGCCCGGCGGGACGGCGTCCATGTCGTGCGCGAGCTTGCCGCCGAGCCGGTTCCACGCCAGGACGTCGAGGCCGCGGCCGAAGACGAACGCAGGGACGTCGTGCATGGACTCCAGCAGCGTCAACAGCTCGGCGCGCACCTTGCGGCGGCGCGGCGGGCTCTGCCTGCGCCGCGGCGGTGCCGCGAGGTTGTGCAGGTACGCGCGCTCGTCCGGGGTCAACCGGAGCGCCCGGGCGAGCGCGTCGAGCACGGAGGCGGAGACGTTGCGGCCACGGTCCTGCTCCAGCCGGGTGTAGTAGTCCACGCTGATGCCGGCGAGCTGGGCGAGCTCCTCGCGGCGCAGGCCGTCGACGCGGCGTCGCGTCACACCCGCGGGCAGGCCGAGCTCGGTGGGGTCGAGCGCGGCACGGTGCGCACGCAGGAAGGCGCCGAGACCGGGTGAGTCAGCCATGCTCCCCACTCTAGGCAGCGGCCCGCGCCGCAACCTGGTACTGCCCGACCCAGGTTGGGCCGGGCCTGGCCCGGCCCGTCGGCCCCGCCGAAGCTGGGCGTCATGAACACAACGAACCCCGCAGGTCGCGTCTGGCTCGTGACCGGAGCCTCGTCCGGCTTCGGACGGGCGATCACCCTCGCGGCGCTGGCGGCCGGCGACACCGTCGTCGCCGCCGTCCGCACACCCGCGTCCCTCGCCGAGGTCGCCGCGGCACACCCCGAGCGGCTCGACGTCGTGACGCTGGACGTCACCGACACCGCACGCATCCCGGCCGTCGTCGCCGACGTGGCCGGCCGGCACGGCCGCATCGACGTGCTGGTCAACAGCGCCGGCCGCGGCCACATCGGCGCCGTCGAGGAGACGACCGACGCCGAGCTGCGCGAACTCATGGACCTGAACTTCTTCGCTGCTGTCACGCTCACCCGTGCCGTGCTGCCCCATATGCGCGAGCGCCGGTCGGGTGCCGTGGTGCAGATCAGCAGCATGGGCGGCCGGCTGTCGTTCGGCGGCGTGGGCGCGTACTCCGCGGCGAAGTTCGCGCTCGAGGGCCTGTCGGAGGCGTTGGCGGACGAGGTGGCGCCGTTCGGGATCAAGGTGCTGATCGTGGAGCCGGGCGCCTTCCGCACCGGCTTCCACCGGGGCGGCACCCTGCGGCTGTCCGCGGCGCTGCCGGCGTACGACGAGGTCGTCGGGCCGGTGCGCGAGCAGCTCACCGCCGTCGACGGCGTGCAGCCGGGCGACCCGGCGAAGGCGGCCGCGGCGATCCTCGCCGCGCTGGACGCGGACGAGACACCGCTGCGGCTGCCGCTGGGCGACGACGCCGTCGAGGCGATCACCGGCCGGCTGCGGCAGAACCTGGCCGAGATCGGCGTGTGGGAGCAGACGGCCCGCGGCACGGGCCACGAGGAGGAGAAGGCATGAAGCGGCGCATCCTGGGCGGTACCGGCATCTCGGTGAGCGAGTACACCCTCGGCACCATGATGTTCGGCGCGTGGGGCAACGCGGACCACGAGGACGCCATCCGGATCATCCACACGGCGCTGGACGCCGGCGTCAACGTCGTGGACACCGCCAACATGTACTCCGACGGCGAGTCGGAGGTGATCGTCGGCAAGGCGCTGCGCGGTCGGCGCGACGACGTGGTCCTAGCGACCAAGGGGTTCTTCCCGATGGGCCCGGACCCGAACCACGGCGGCAACTCGCGGCGCGCGCTGACCCGCGCGTTCGAGGACAGCCTGCGCCGGCTCGGGACGGACTACGTCGACCTGTACCAGATCCACCGCCCGGACCCGACGACCGACATCGACGAGACGCTGTCGGTGCTCTCCGATCTCGTCCGCGCGGGCAAGGTGCGTGCGGTCGGCTCGTCCGACTTCCCCGCCGAGCAGATCGTCGAGGCGCAGTGGGTGGCGGAGCGGCGGGGGCACGTCAGGTTCCGCAGCGAGCAGCCGCCGTACTCGATCTTCGTGCGCGGGGTGGAGCGGGCGGTGCTGCCGACGGCGCAGCGCTACGGCATGGGCGTGCTGACCTGGAGCCCGTTGAACAGCGGCTGGCTCGCGGGCAGGTACCGCAGCGCGGCCGACGTGCCGAGGCCGGAGGGGTTCAAGGGCTGATCGGACACAAGTTCGACCTGTCGCTCGCGGGCAACGTCCGCAAGCTGGAGGTCGTCGCCGAGCTCGACGAGCTGGCCGCCGAGGCCGGCGTCCCGCTCGCGCATCTCGCGGTGGCGTTCGTGCGCGCGCACCCCGCGGTCTCGTCGGTCATCATCGGCCCGCGGACGCACGAGCAGCTCACCGACCTGCTCGCCGGCGCCGAGGTCGAGCTGGACGGCGACGTCCTCGACCGGATCGACGAGCTGGTGCCGCCGGGCACCGACCTCAACCCGTCCGACGTCGACTACGCGCCGCCGTCGCTGACGGACCGGACCCTGCGCCGCCGCTGAGCGGTGTGGGGTAACCGACGCCACATGGATCGGTGCCGCGTTCGGGCCGTAGGCTGATGCGCCATGACCGTGGACGAGACGGGCCCGCGCTTCGGCGCCCTGGGGCCGCACCGGCCGCAGGTGCACGACGACGCGTGGATCGCGCCCGGCGCCACGCTGGTCGGCCGCGTGCGCGTGGGGGCGCGGTCGAGCGTCTGGTACGGCTGCGTGCTGCGCGGCGACGACGAGGACGTGCTCGTCGGCGACGAGGTGAACGTGCAGGACCTGTCCTGTCTGCACGCCGACCCGGGCCAGCCGGCGGTTCTCGAGGACCGCGTCTCCGTCGGGCACCGGGCGATCGTGCACGGCGCGCGCATCGGCGCCGGCTCGCTGGTCGGCATGGGCGCGATCGTGCTCGGCGGCGCGGACGTGGGCGCCGGGTCGCTGGTCGCGGCCGGCGCGGTCGTGCGCCCGGGCGCCGTCGTCCCTCCCGGGACGCTGGTGGCCGGCGTGCCGGCCAAGGTGCTCCGGCCGCTCAAGGACGCCGAGCTCGCCCTGCTCGAGACCACCTGGCGCTCCTACCTCGGCCGCACCGACCTGCACCGCGAAGCCACCTGGTAGCCGCGCGCTGAGCCGGCGGACCCCACGTCGCTCCGCCCGCCCCAGTTCAC
>DASUWX010000048.1:0-62504 GCA_036378185.1 Streptosporangiales bacterium
GGGCGCTCCCACCATCACCAACGACGGTGTGAGCATCGCCAAGGAGATCGAGCTCGAGGACCCGTGGGAGAAGATCGGAGCCGAGCTCGTCAAGGAGGTCGCGAAGAAGACCGACGACGTCGCCGGTGACGGTACGACCACCGCGACCGTGCTCGCGCAGGCGCTGGTCCGCGAGGGCCTGCGCAACGTCGCCGCCGGTGCCAACCCGATGTCGCTGAAGAAGGGCATCGAGGTCGCCGTCGAGCGCGTCTCCGAGGAGCTGTCCAAGCAGAGCAAGGACGTCGAGACCAAGGAGCAGATCGCGTCCACCGCGTCGATCTCCGCCGCCGACGCCAGCGTCGGCGAGATCATCGCCGAGGCGATGGACAAGGTCGGCAAGGAAGGCGTCATCACCGTCGAGGAGAGCAACACCTTCGGCCTCGAGCTCGAGCTCACCGAGGGCATGCGCTTCGACAAGGGTTACATCTCCGGTTACTTCGTGACCGACAACGACCGGATGGAGGCCGTCCTCGACGACCCGTACATCCTGCTCCACCAGGGCAAGATCTCGGCCGTCAAGGACATGCTGCCGGTTCTCGAGAAGGTCATGCAGGGCGGCAAGTCGCTGCTGATCATCGCCGAGGACGTCGAGGGCGAGGCGCTCGCGACGCTGGTCGTCAACAAGATCCGTGGCACGTTCAAGTCGGTCGCCGTCAAGGCCCCCGGCTTCGGCGACCGCCGCAAGGCGATGCTGCAGGACATGGCGATCCTCACCGGTGGCCAGGTCATCAGCGAGGACGTCGGCCTCAAGCTCGAGAACACCGACCTCGAGCTGCTGGGCCAGGCGCGCAAGGTCGTCGTCACCAAGGACGAGACCACGATCGTCGACGGCGCCGGTGACGCCGAGCAGATCGCGGGCCGGGTCAACGAGATCCGCACCGAGATCGAGAACAGCGACTCCGACTACGACCGCGAGAAGCTGCAGGAGCGGCTGGCCAAGCTGGCCGGCGGCGTCGCGGTCATCAAGGTCGGCGCCGCCACCGAGGTGGAGCTGAAGGAGCGCAAGCACCGCATCGAGGACGCCGTTCGCAACGCGAAGGCGGCCGTCGAGGAGGGTGTCCTGCCGGGCGGCGGCGTCGCGCTGCTCGCCTCGGAGGGCGCGTTCGACAAGATCGACCTCGAGGGCGACGAGCTGACCGGTGCGCTCATCGTGAAGAGCGCGCTCAAGGCTCCGGCCGTCCAGATCGCGCACAACGCCGGCCTCGAGGGCGGCGTCGTCGTCGAGAAGATCCGTTCGCTGGGTGCGGGCCAGGGCCTGAACGCGGCGACCGGTGAGTACGTCGACATGATGAAGACCGGCATCATCGAGCCGACCAAGGTCACGCGCTCGGCCCTGCAGAACGCGGGTTCGATCGCCGGCCTGTTCCTCACCACCGAGGCTGTCGTCGCCGACAAGCCCGAGAAGGAGAAGGCCCCCGCCATGCCTGACGGCGGCGGTGGCATGGACTTCTGAGCCTCGCGCTCAGCGGTTCTGGTACGGAGGGCGGTCCCGGCAGGGGCCGCCCTCCGTCGCGTCTGCGCCACGGAGCCGGCTCCAGATGATCACGGTATGTGGGTTTCCTGGGCCTACCCAGCCGAATGCCTACTTCCCGCGTGCGGTAGCACGGGAGAAGTAGGCATTCGTCTCGGTAAGCCCGGCAACCTGACATACCGTGATCATCTGGCTCGTCGGTCTACACCGGCGACGAGCGGCTCGGGCACGATGTTGTGCGGGTAAGGCCAGTTGCGGTGCCACAGGTAGAGGATCAGGTCGACACTGTTGTCTGCCACGTCGATGCGGGTGACCCGGTTGCCCTCGACCGTGAGCAGGAGCGTCTCCACCGAGGTGCCTTCGCGCCCGGTCGGAGTCACGTCGAAGAACGGTTCGTCGTGCTTCCAGTGCAGGTTGAAGGTGATGAAGCCGCGGCCGTTGCCGTCGGCGTCGAGGCCGAGGTGCTCGTCTACGAGGTCGATCCGCTTGCCCAGCCTGACGAACCAGCCCGCCCATTCCTTGAGCGCCGGGAGACCGCGCTGCCCGAAGAGCGCCGGGCTGTTGACGAGCACGCCGTCGGCGACGATCGGGTCCCAGCGGTCGAACTCGGCGCGCTGCAGGCCTTCGTAGAGCTCACGCGTCAGCGTCGTCGTCATGCCGTACCTCCTCAGCTGTCGTAGCCGGGCGTGGGTGGGATCGGCCGTCCCGCGCGGACGGCGTCGACGACGGCGCGGGCGTCCGCGAGTCGATACTCCTCGCCGTAGACCGCCCCGGGCCGGCGTGGCGCCTCCATGACCGCGCAGTCCGCGGTGCCGCCGAGATCGACGGGCTGGAAGCCGGCGTCGTCGACCAACCGCGCCACGACGTCCTTGGCCGTCGCGTCGTCGCCGCAGATCCACTGGACGACCCGCTCGGCGCCGGTGCGCCCGGCGGCTTCGGCCTGGAACGCGGACGTGAGCGTGTTGAAGGACTTCGTGTAGCGCGCGCCCGGCATCCTCGCCGCATTGAACTGTGCGGCGGTCTGGCCGTCCGCCGGCATCGGCCCGCTGCCGAACTGGTTCGTGGTGTCGACGACGATCTTCTCGCGCAATGGACCCGCCTGCGCCAACGCCTCGGGAAGCACGCTCCAGGGCACCGAGACGATCACCACGTCGCCGAACCCGACGGCGTCCGATGGCGAGCCGACGGACGCCGCGTCGCCGATCTCGGCCGCGAGTTGGTCGAGCCGGGCACGGTCGCGGGCGAAGCTCAGCCTCGTCTCGTGCCCCGCCCCGGCCAGCAGTCGCGCGCAGTTGCCGCCGATCCGGCCCGCGCCGATGATTCCCACGCGCATCTCGTCCTCGCTTCGACCGTCTGATACGCCTTGGCCCAATAGCTTGGGCCCAAGTCATATACACTACAGACGCATGACCAGGTCTGCCAGCCCGTCCGACGATCCGCGCGACTCAGTCGACCGCCTGCTGGAGAGCTGGTCGCGTGCTGCACCCGGCCTCGACCTCGCGCCAGTGGCCGTCGTGCTCCGGCTGGAGCGGATACGCAAGATCATGGACGTCGAGCTCGAGGCCACGTTCGCCCAGTACGGGCTGAACGGGCCGGACTTCGCCGCACTGGTCACCCTCCGCAGGCTCTCCAGGCCGGGCGGTGTCCCGCAGAGTCTGCTCATGCGTGAGCTGAATCTCACTTCGGGCACCATCAGCGTCCGCGTCGAGCGGCTCTGTGCGCGCGGACTCGCCCAGCGGTCGGCGGACCCGAAGGACCATCGCAACTCCCTCATCGAGCTGACCGACGCCGGACGACGGCTCTTCGACCGGGTGGCCCCGGCGCACGCGGCCACCGAGTACCGACTGTTGGCCGCGCTCGATGCCGAACAGCGCGCCGAACTCGCGTCGCTGTTGCGGCGGCTGCTCGTCTCGTTCGAGGGGTCGACGGCCGAGGACACCAGCACGCCGAGGCTCGGTCTCAGCCTCGCACCCGCGCACACCACACTCGCGCTCCGCCGCGCGGCAGGACTGCCCGACGTGGTCGGCCTCCTGGTGCGGGACGTCGAGGATGACGGGCCTGCCGCGAGAGCCGGCATCCGGACGGGCGACGTGCTGACCCGCGCAGAGGATCACGAGCTTCGCTCCGCCACGTCGCTGCATGCCGCAGCGAAGCAGGCGCGCCGTTCGGCGAAGCTGCACCTGACGGGGGTGCGCGGTGTGCACACCAGGTTCGAGGCCGTGCTCGACCTGCACGGCGGCTCCGGCGATGAGCGGTGGCCGGTGCGAACGGCTGCCGCCGAAGCGCCCATCCACACGATCTGAGGCACGCGCGGCAGTCAGCCGCTCGGCGGGCCGTAGAGGTGCTCCGGGCGGCCGGCGGTGCCGTAGCGCGGGCTCAGCCGGACGGCACCGCCGCGGGTGAGCCGCGCCAGGTGCCGCTGCGCGGTGGCGCGCGAGACGCCGATCGCGGACGCCACCTCCGCGGCCGTCAGCGGCTCGGCGGCGGCGTTGACGGCGTCCCTGATCCGCCGCGCCATGAGGTTCTCCTCCGCGCGCAGCGTCACGAGCGCGCGGTCGATGCCGACCTGGTCGAGCCGCCGCTCGGGTGTCACCTGCTCACTGGACCGCGCGTACGCCACCAGCCGCTCGACGAGCTGCGCCGGCGTGCCGCGCCGGTCCGGCAGGTACTCGGCCAGCAGCACGAGGTCGGGCTCGTGCAGCCGGGACGACGCCACGGCCTGCGCGGCGGTGTGTGCGATCGCCACGACCTCGAACGACGGCAGCCTGCCGACGATCGATGCGTGCAGGTCGGCGACCCGGAAGTCGTCGTCGACGACGAGCACCCGTATCACGACGGCATCGCCTCCGGTCTGCTTTACACGGCTGGAGGTGCCTTTACACGGGTCCTGCCCCGTGTAAAGCCACCTCCAGCATGGTTTACATGGCCCGGGAGGGGGCGGAGCCCGCATCCGGGGAGCGATGCCGGCCGGGGGCCAGCAGACCGTGCTGAACGTGCTGAGCACGTTCAACCCGCAGGTGCAGGCGAAGAAGTCGAGCATCGACCTGAGCAGGACCTACACGAGCCGGTTCGTCGACCAGGCGCACTGACGGCCGGTGTGGAGGGGTCAGTGGCGGTCGCGTCCTGGCCGCTCGGCGGGGCGGCGCGGTTCGGGCCGGCGGGGTGCCCGTGCGCGAGGGATGCGCGCACGGCCCCGCTCCCGGCCGTTGCCGCCTCCGGCATCGGCGGCGAGCAGCCGGTCGGTGCGGCTGAGGTGCTCCTGGTACGTCTGCAGGGGGCGCAGCATGGCCAGGTGTCCGGGCAGCGCCGCGGGCCCGAGCGTCTCGCCCGGTCTGAGCAGGCCCACCGGCGAGCGCAGGACGCCGGCGAGCGCCGCCGAATAGCTCGCATGGAACGCCTCCCGCTCGCCGTCCGGTGTCCGCTCCGCCGACTGCCCGGGCGGCGGCAGCCGGAGGAGCTCGGTGAGCACCCGGCGGTGCCCGTCGTCGTCCAGCCGGCCGAGGCGTGCGGTCGGCTCACCACGGTCGAGCCCGGAACGGTCGAGGATGTCGGCGAGCAGGCGGAGGCGTGGTCCGTCCAGAGAGGGTACGTGGAGGCGGTAGGGTCCACCGGGCTCGCTCACGGTGATCACCGACTCGGGCAGGTGCTGCCGCCGCTTCAGCTCGTCGAGCGGCAACGGCCGGTGGCGGTCGAAGAACGGCGTGACCGTCATCAGCTGGACGGCGTCGCCGGTGCGTACCCGTACGGCCGCGACGAAGTCGTTGACGTACAGCGAGGGGTACCCGGTCTCGGGGAGCTGCCACCTCTGGCCACCAGGGGTGGCGGTCACCGACACCCCGGGGACGTTCTGCTCTCGCAGGGGGCACGGCTCGACGGTCGCGCCGTCCGCACTCCACCGGCCGTCGGTCACGACGCCGTGCTCGTCGCGCGCGATACGTGTCGCGGCAGCGTGGGCGGCAAACGGCTGCCTGCTGGACATCACCCGGCGCGTCGCGTAGGCGTTTGTCATGCCCGACGCGGACAGGTCCGGGGCGAAGTTGCCGACGGTCGCCAGTGCGTCGGCCGGAAGCCCCATCTCGATCATCGCGTCGACCACCGCGAGGGTCCTCGTGCCGCACGCACTGACGACGTAGTGCGCCATCGGCATCTGCGCGACCTGTCGTACGACGTCGGAAGCCTCGGCGAGGCTCAGGTACGCGCGGTCGTCCTCGTCACCTGCTCCGCTCCCGGGCACTACGACCGCCAGCCCTCCGAACGCGGGGCGCGGGCGTAGTCGGCGCCGGGCGGCTCCACCGCGCGGCCCTGGTACTGCGTCGACAGCACCATCGACGTACGCATCTCGCCGTGCTTGCCGAGCCGGTCGACCAGGCCCTCGAAGTGCTCGACGGACGTCGCCCGCACCCGCAGCATCGAGCAGTGGTCACCGGAGAGCTTGTGGATCTCGACCACCTCGGGGAAGTCCTCGGACCGGCTGGTCTCGAGCAGGCACTTGCCGCGCGAGCACCGCATCTGGACGAACGCCTCGACCGGGTAGCCGGCGCGGCGTGTGTCCACGGCCGCGCGGAAGCCGGTGATCACGCCGAGCCGCTCGAGCCGCCGGACGCGCTCGGCGACGGCGGGCGAGGACATGTGCACGCGGCGGCCGAGCTCGTTGTACGAGAGCCGGCCGTCCTCCTGCAGCTCGGCGAGGATGCGCCAGTCCGTCTCGTCGAGCGGGCCTTCCGATCGGTAGGTCAAGGCCGTCCCTCACCTGTCGTTCGCGTCGTCGCCGGTGCCGTCTGCCGTTCTTCGAGTATTACGGACGGCGCGGATACTCCGTAGCGTTGCCGGCATGCCCGATACGACCCGCCGTACCTCGGTGCCCGCGCTCTTCGCCGGCGTCGCCCTGATGAACACCGGCATGGCCGCGCTCGGCGCGACGTCCACACTGGCCGTCGCGGGGATCGTGGGCGCGGCGTGGGGCGGTGTCCCCAACGCCGCGTCGATCGTCGGCACGGCCGGCGGCGCGCTCGCCCTCGGGGCGGTGATGGCGCGGCGGGGCCGCCGCGCGGGCCTGCTGCTCGGGTACGCCGTCGCAGTCCCCGGAGCACTGCTGGCCGCCGCCGGCGTCGTGGCAGGCTCCGTCGTGCTGGTGCTCGGCGGGATGGCGCTGCTCGGCATCGGCAACGGCGGCGCGCAGCTCTCCCGGTACGCAGCCGCCGAGCTGTACCCGTCGGCGCGAAAGAGCTTCGCGGTCAGCCTGGTCGTCTGGGCCGGCACGGTCGGTGCCCTCGTCGGGCCGACGCTCATCGCTCCCGCGACGCGGCTTGCGGGTGTCGTGCACCTCACCGGGCTCGCCGGGCCGTTCCTGCTGATGGCCGGTGTCGTACTGCTCGCGGTGCTCGTGTCGGTGGCGGTGCACGGGAAGCGGGCGGCCGGCTCGGACGTGCCGCAGGGGAGTCGCGGGCTCGTCCGCGTCCTCGCCCGCCGGTCGCCCGTGGTGGCGCTGCTCGCGATGGTCGCGGCGCAGGTCGACATGACCGCGGTGATGACGATGACGCCGCTGCACATGCAGCACGAGCAGCACGGTCTCGCCGCGATCGGCGGGATGCTGAGCCTGCACATCGTCGGGATGTTCGCGCTCTCGCCGGTGAACGGCCGGCTGGCCGACCGGTTCGGCCAGCTGCCGGTCATCGTCGCGGGCCTGCTCGTCCTGGAGGCGGCCGCCGCGCTCGTCGTGCTCGGTCCCGCGCTGGGCATGGGCGGGCTGGCCGTTGCGCTGTTCCTGGTGGGATACGGCTGGAACCTCTGCTTCGTGGGCGGCAGCGGCCTGCTCACCCGCAGCCTCCCGCCCGCGGAGCGGACCCGCGGCGAGGCGGCCGTCGACGCCCTGGTGTGGGGGACGTCCGCGATCGCGAGCCTGGGTTCGGGTGCGGTGTTCGCCGGCGGCGGGTACGGCATCCTGGTCCTGCTCGCCGCCTTCGTGCCGTTCGCGGCCCTCGTCGCCGTCGTCTGGCTCCGCCCCGGCACTGCACACGACGAACGGGTACTTCACGCGGGTCCCTCATCGTGTGAAGTACCCGTCGATCACGTCAACGTGATCGACGGGTAGCCGGCGGAGTCGTGTTCTCGATCGCGGCGGGACGCAGCTGTGCGGCGCGGATACGGGACACGTCGAGCTTCTCGCTGCGGTCGAACCGGTAGATGCCGTTCTGCTCCTGGTAGACGTCGGTGAGCTGCGTGTAGCAGTAACCGAACATCCCGGGGTCGTCGAGCAGCACCGAGGTGAGGCCCGCGAAGCGTTGCTGGAACTCCTCTTCCGAGCCCGGCCGTTCGCCGTAACCCCAGGAGTCCCTGCGTGTGCGTTCGTCCGGGTTCCACCAGATGCCGCCGAACTCGCTGCAGAAGTACGGCTGGCCGCGGTACGGCACCGACCACGGCGTTCCGTCGGGGTCGGCGTTGACGAACGGCTCGCCCTCGGCGAGACCGGCCATGTGCTTCGCGAACGTCGCGGGGTCCTGCTCGTAGTCGTGCGAGTCGTAGACGTCGGCGCCGTCGACGCGGTGCGCGTAGCCGGAGGCGTCGAGCACAGGTCGGGTGGCGTCGGCGGCCTTCGTGGCGAGGTACATGGCGCGGGTGACGTCGTCGAGCACCGTGATGCGGTCGTGCATCCGTTGCCGGGTCTCGTTCAGCGGGCACCAGCCCACGATCGACGGGTGCGAGTAGTCACGGGCGAGCGCCTCCAGCCACTGCGTGACGAAGGACGCCGTCGGCTGCTGGTTGTCGCCGGGCGGGCCGCCCGCGTCGGCACCCCAGTCGCCGAACTCGCCCCAGACGAGGAAGCCCATGCGGTCGGCGTGGTACAGGTAGCGCTCCTCGAAGACCTTCTGGTGCAGCCGGGCACCGTTGAAGCCCGCCGCCATGGCGAGCTCGATGTCGCGGCGCAGCGCGTCGTCGCTCGGCGCGGTGAGCACGCCGTCGGGGTAGAACCCCTGGTCGAGCACGAGGCGCTGGAACACCGGCCGGCCGTTGAGCGTGATCCGGTGCCCGTCGATGCCGATTCCGCGCAGGCCGGCGTAACTCGCGGCGGCGTCGACGACCTCGCCGGCGCCGTCGCGCAGCTCGAGCCGGACGTCGTAGAGGTGCGGGTCGTCGGGTGACCACAGCCGGACGCGGTCGGTGGGCAGCGGCAGCCAGACCTCGGGTGCGCGGTCGAGGTCGGCGCGTGCCTCCGCCGTCACAACGTCGCCGGCGGCGTCCGCCACGGCGACGCGGACGGTGTCGCCCGGACGGTTGGCCGAGAGCGGCACGGTGACGCGGAACGCGCCGGCGGCGACGTTCGGCGTGATCCGCGGCCGGCCGAGGTGCCGCGCCGGCAACGGCTCGCACCACACGGTCTGCCAGATGCCCGTGGTGCGGCCGTAGAGCGCGCCGCTGCCGGCGTACTCGCGGCTCTGCTTGCCGCGTGCCTGCGGCCGGTCGTGCGGGTCGCGCGCGCGGACGACGACGGTGTAGGCGTGGCCGGGTTCCGCCGAAGCCGTGAGCACGGCGTCGAAGGGGGTGAACCCGCCGCGGTGCCGTGCCGCCTCGAGGCCGTCCACCCAGACCGTGGCGTCGTGGTCGACGGCCTGGAAGTGCAGCAGCACGGCCCGGCCGGCCCAGGCGTCCGGGAGGGTGACCGTCCTTCGGTACCAGACGGCGGCGTGGAAGTCGGGGTCGCCGATGCCGGACAGCGGCGCCTCGGGGCAGAACGGCACGACGATCTCGCCGCCGAGGTCGCGCTCGGCGAGGCCGCGCTCGAGGCCCGAGTCGGCCGGGTCGCGCTCGAACTGCCAGGTGCCGTTGAGGCACAGCCAGTCCGGCCGGACCAGCTGCGGGCGCGGGTATTCGGCCCGCGGCATGGGGGTCGGATCGGGCATGGCGGTGATTCTATCGTTGTAAAGCCTCGGTCCCACCTCACGCCGGGCGTGGACGAGCCGCGCTCCTGGTAGGAATCGGTCATGGCGAGTCTCCTGCTGCTCCATGCGATGGGTTCGAGCGGGCGGATGTGGCGGGCGCAGCTGGAGGCGTTCGCCGGCCGGCACGAGGTCGTCGCGCCCGACCTGCCCGGTCACGGGCACGCGGCCGGGCCGTTCACGATGGACGAGGCCGTGGCGAAGTCGCGCAGCGTGCTGGCCGACCTCTCCGACCCGCTGTACGTCGCCGGCGTCTCGCTCGGTGCGGCGGTCGCGATGCGGGTGGCGCTGGCCGAGCCGGAACGCGTGGCGGGGCTACTGCTCTCGGGCACCCCGCTGCGGTTCTCCCGCGTCGTCCTGGCGGTGCAGCGCGCGATGACGGCGCTGCTGCCGATCGCCACGACAGCGGCGACGTCGGCCCGGCTGACGCGGCCCGCGGACCAGCGCGACGCGGACGCACTCGTCGCCGACGTCATCGCCGCCGGCAAGCGCACCCAGGCGCAGGCCCTGCGCGAGCTGACCGGACAGGACCTGACGCCGCGGCTGCCTGAGATCAAGGCGCGGACCCTCGTCTGCTGCGGCGGCGAGGACCGGGCGAACCTGGCGTCCGCGCGGCTGCTCGCCGACCGGCTGCCGAACGCGACGCTGCGCCTCGTGCCCGGCGCGGGTCACCTGTGGAACCTGCAGCGGCCCGAGCTCTGCACGGACATGCTCACCGAGCTCGTCGAGGGCTGACCGACTCCCGCGTGTTGCGCATCGTCCAGGCCAGCGTGCCCACGGTCAGTGCCGCCATGGCGACAAGCAGCACCCCCGACCGGCGCGAGCACCTGCAGAGCCGCCAGCAGGTAAGGCGCTGCGAATCCTACGTACGTCCCGGCCTGGAACAGCGCGGTGAGCCGGGCGAGTTCGTGCGGCGCGGCGATCCGCGCGACCTCGGCGAGGCCGAAGACCATCGCGCCGCCGTAGCCCGCGCCGAGGACGAGGGCGGCGACCAGGACCAGGGCCGGCTGGACCAGCGTGGCCGCGAGTGCCGCGACTGCCAATCCGATCGCGATCGCGAGCATGGCGGAGCCGAGCAACCGGCGCTCGCCCGAACGCCCGATGCGTTGCGCCGCCGGCTGGACGAGCACGCCGGCCAGGCAGGTGACGACGACCGCGACGCTGCCGAAGACCGTGCCGAACCCGTGCAGGCTCGACGCGACGACGGTCGGCAGGAACGCGCTCGGGACGGTGCCCGCCACGAACACCCAGGGCGCGAGCGGCAGCACGACCCGGACGAAGCGGGGGTGCCGGTGCGCCGCGGTGACGCCCGGCACGTCCGTCTGGACCGGTCGCGTGCGGGTCTCCGGTGTCCGGCGGGTGACGACGGCGGCCACGACGAGCAGCAGGAGGTGCGGGACGTACGCCGACACGGCGGGTACGGGCCCCCACTGCGCGATAAGGCCCGCGGCGAGCGGGCCGGCGCCGAAGCCCGTGGTCATGGCGACGGTCGCTCGCCGTGCTCCGGTGCCGGGCGGGGCCGGGTCGAACGGGGCGGAGGACAGCTCCTTCAGCCAGGCGGCACCGGCGCTGAACGCCGCGCCGCTCGCAAGCCCGGCGACCAGCCGGCCCGCGAACAGCCAGCCCGCGCCGTGGGCGCCGAGCATGAGGACGACCGAGGCGACGAACGAGATCGGCAGCGCGGTGCGCACCACGACGCGCCGGCCGTGGCGGTCCGACAGCGGCCCGCCGAGCAACAGGCCGGGGACCAGGCCGACGGCGTACAGGCCGAACGTCGCCTGCACGACGGCGAGACTGGCGCCCAGGTGCAGCCGGTAGAACGGCAGCAGTGCGGCGAACTGGTTCGCGCCCCAGCCGACGGCGCACACCGCGACCGCGGGTCCGCGCCACCAGCCTGGTGTGGTCGGCGCGGTCGTGTCGCTGCCGGGCAGGCGGCTGGCCTCGTCGAGTCTCATGCGCTCCACGTTCTCCGGCCGACCGGAGAACGGACAGTGGCAGCATTGACAATAAGCGCTAGGATCCTGCCATGACCGCATCGCACCGGGTCGGGCTCGCGATCACCGAGGGCCTGCCGTTGTACAGCGTGGCGATCGCGTGCGACGTGTTCGGCATGCCGCGGTCGGGCCTCCCCGATCCGTGGTACGAGCTGTTCGTCTGCACGCCTCGCGGCGCGCCGGTGCGCACCGCCTCGGGCTTCATACCGGAAGACCGGTGCGACCTCGACGCGCTCGCGACCGCGGACACCGTGGTGATCCCGGCCGTGAGCGTCCCGGACGCCGAACCCCAGCCGGACCCGGAGCTGGTCGCGGCGGTCCGGCGCGCGTACGACCGCGGCGCCCGGATCGTCTCGTTCTGCACGGGCGCGTTCGTGCTCGCCGCCGCCGGCATCGTCGACGGCCGGCCGGTGGCGACGCACTGGCGGCACGCCGAGTCGCTGGCCGCCCGCTACCCGAAGGTGCGGGTGGACCCGGCCGTGCTCTACGTCGACGACGGTGACGTGCTCACCAGCGCCGGGTCGAGCGCCAGCCTCGACCTCTGCCTGCACCTGGTACGCCGGGACCACGGCGTCGGCGTGGCGAACCTGCTGGCCAAGCGGCTCGTCGCGCCCGTACACCGGCCCGGCGGGCAGGCACAGTTCGTCGACACCGCCGTCAACGTGGCCGACGACGACGGGCTGGCGCCGTTGCTGCACTGGGCGCTGGCGAACCTCAGCCGGCCACTGTCGGTCGCCGACCTCGCCCGCCACGCGAACCTCGCCGAACGCACGCTCGTCCGCCGGTTCCACGAGTCGACGGGGACGACGCCGATGAAGTGGCTGCGCGCGCAGCGCATCGACCGCGCACGCGAGCTGCTGGAGTCGACGACCCTGCCCGTCGAGCAGGTCGGTGACGCCTGCGGGCTGGGCAGCCCCGCCAACTTCCGGCACCACTTCGCCGAACTCGTCGGCGTGCCGCCCAGCGAGTACCGCCGGACGTTCCGGGACGCCACGACGGCCTAGGGTGCCGGCAGCTGGCTCATGCCGGGGCGGGCGAGCGGGACCGGTTGGGCGCGGTGCCGGCGGAACCAGGTGTGCCGCCAGCCGGGCTGGTAGGGGCCGGGGTGGTAGTCCATGGTCTGGTCCCATTCGATGGGGGCGTCGGGGCGACGATCTGACTCGAACATGTGTTCGATCATAGCGCATCGCCGCAGTGCCCGTCGAGGTCGGTCCCCAGGTGATCGCTAGGGTCCAATCGCTAGGGTCCAGGGGTGAGCGATGTGGTGATCGTGACCGGCGCGAGCCGGGGGATCGGAGCGGCGACGGCACGACTCGCGGCCCGGCGCGGCTGGGACGTGACCGTCGGCTATCTGTCGGGCAAGGCCGAGGCCGACTCCGTCGTGGCGGACTGCCGCGCCGCCGGGCGCAGGGCGATCGCGGTACGGGCGGACGTGTCCGACGAGGCCGACGTGCGCCGTCTGTTCGACCAGACGACCGCCGAGCTCGACCCGGTGACCGGCCTGGTCAACAACGCCGGGGCGGTCGCGTCGCAGCAGCGCGTCGAGGAGTTCAGTGCCGACCGCGTCCGCACCGTGCTCGCCGTGAACCTGCTCGGGCCGATCCTGTGCGCGGGTGAGGCGGTGCGCCGGATGTCAGCGCGCCACGGCGGCAGCGGCGGGGCGATCGTGAACGTGTCGTCGCGGGCCGGCGTGCTCGGCGCGCCCGAGGAGTGGGTCGACTACGCCGCCGCCAAGGCCGGCGTCGACACGCTGACGGTCGGGCTGAGCAAGGAGGTGGCGGCCGACGGCATCCGGGTCAACTCGGTGCGGGCCGGCCTCGCCGATACCGGCTTCCACGAGCGGGCCGGTGAGCCGCGGCGGGTCGAACGCATGGCGCCGGGCATCCCGATGGGCCGCGCCGGCACGCCCGAGGAGTTCGCCGCCGCGATCGTCTGGCTGCTCTCGGCGGAGGCGTCGTACGTGACCGGCGCGGCCCTCGACGTCGCGGGCGGCCGCTGATCGCCCGGTGCGGCTACTTGCTGTTGTTGTACGAGATGAGCCCGCGGATGAACCAGACCACGCCCCAGATCATCGGCCCGAACGAGATGAGGTAGGTGCCCCCGGGAGGGGCGAGCGAGTAGGTCACGATCGTGATCAGCACGCCGACGAGGAAGATGATGGGCCCGGCGATCATCATGCCTTTGCCGCGGCGGCCGGTCTTCGGCGTGCCGTAGGGAGAGAGTGACGCGGGCTGTCCGTACTGCGGTTGACCGTACTGGGGCTGACCGTACTGGGGTTGACCGTACTGGGCCTGGCCGTACTGCGGTTCACCGTAATGTGCCTGGCCGTACTGGGCCTGGTGCTGCGGGGGAGGTGTGTACTGCTGGGGCGAGGTGAAGGCCTGCGGCTGCTGGGCTGCGGCTGCGGGCGGTTGGCCGTACGGGCTCTCGTTCATCGATCCCTCCATCGCGTGGTCGCGTGCTCTGACGCCTCGCCGTCGCGTTCGGCTCCCCCGACTTCCACGTGCCTACGCTGGCCGGGTGACGTTACTGATCGACGCCGCCATCTGGCCCCGGTACGGACGCATGTGGTGTCACCTCGTCAGCGACGAGTCACATGACGAGCTGCATGCGTTCGCAGCGTCACTGGGGATGTCGCAGCGTGCGTTCCACCGGGACCACTACGACGTCCCGGCGGAGCGCCGCGACGACGTGCTGCGCGCCGGCGCGCAGGCGGTGACCTCGCGTGAGCTGGTGCACCGGATCGTGGCCGCGGGCCTTCGCCGCCGGGCCCGTGACGGTGCCGGCGGTTAACGTCGCCCGCATGTCACACATCGACCACCTCGGCATCCAGTGCGCCGACCTCGAGCGCAGCAGGCGGTTCTACGCCACCGTCCTCGCCGCGCTCGGGGTCGAGGAGCTGACCCGCGACCTGCCGGTCCACGGGTTCGGCGACGACCACCCGTTCTTCTGGCTCGGCCCGATGCCGGCGGGCAGCGAGACGCGCGAGCTGCACGTCGCGTTCGCCGCGGCCGACCGCGCCCAGGTGCGGGAGTTCCACCGGCTGGCGGTCGAGGCGGGCGCGGAGATACTGCACGAGCCGCGGGTCTTCCCCGAATACCACCCGGCGTACTACGGCGCCTTCGTCCGCGACCCGGAGGGGCACAACGTCGAGGCGGTCTGCCACCGCCCCGAGTGAGGCGGCCTCCCGCCGGTGGTTCACACGACGGACGGTGACTTCACACGAGTCCTGCACCGCGTGAAGTACCCGTCGATCACGTTAACGTGATCGACGGGTGGCCCAGAGGCCCGGCGGCGGCGGGAGGGGCCCGGCGGCGGGAGGCCCGGCGGCGTCTCCCTCGCGCCGGGTGTGCGGCCGGCCGTCGAAGCCGGATCACGCTCACGCCGCAAGGGGTTCCGGCAACGGCTCGGTGTGTACGACGGTGAGCGCCGACACCGCGCGGGTGAGGACGACGTAGAGCCGGTGCAGTCCCCTGGGCTCGGCGGCGACGATCTGCGCCGGCTCGACGACCACGACGCGGTCGAACTCCAGGCCCTTCGCGAGGGATGCGGGCACCACGCTCAGCCGCGGCTCCTCCGCCTCGTCGTCGCCGAGCACGCGATGCTCCAGCCCGGCGCGGGTGAGCGCCTCGGTGAGCGCGGGCACGCGCGCGTCCGCGGCGATCAGGCCGACCGAGCCCTCGTCGGCGAGCGCACGCCGGCATGCGGCCACGACGCTCGCGGCCAGCTCGTCGGCTGCCACCGCGTGCACGTCGAGCGCGCCGGGCGAGGTACGGGCCGAGCGTGCGGGTGCGAGACCGGGCGCGAGGTGCGGCAGCAACCGGGTCGCGAAGTCGATGATCTGTCGCGGCACGCGATAGCCCATGGTGAGCTCCTCGACGTGCGCGCCGCGCTTGCCCAGGTGTGCCAGCGCCTCGGGCCACGAGCCGGTCGCCCATGCCGTCGTCCCCTGCGCGATGTCGCCGAGCACGGTCGCCGAGCCGGTGCTGCACCTGCGGCCCACCGCGCGCAGCTGCATGGGGGAGAGGTCCTGCGCCTCGTCCAGCACGACGTGCCCGAGGCTCGGCGTCCGTTCGATCAGGTCGGCGGCCTCGTCGACCAGTGCGGCGTCGGCGAGGCTCCACCGCGCGGTGCCCGCGCTGCGCGGCGGCCGTTCCCAGACCAGGAGCCGCTGCTCGTCCGGGGTCAGGACGCCGTCGGCGCACGCGGCGAGGAAGGCCGGGTCGGAGAGCAGCCGGAACACGACGAGCGCCGGCTTGACCCTCGGCCAGAGCAGGTCCACGAGCTCGCGCACCGGTTTGCTGCGTGCGACGGACGCCTGCACGCGGTCGTCGGGCGACTCGCCCGCCTGCTCCATCCGGGTGAGGACGACGTGCGCGACCCGCTGCGCGAGCATCCGGCGTGCGGCCTCGTAGCGGACGTCGCGGCGCTTCAGCTCGTCGAGGATCTCGGCCAGCTCGTAGGACGGGATCCGCCAGCGGCGCGAGCCGCGGGTGAGGACGAAGCCCTCCTCCGGCTCGCGGACGTGGGACCGGACGGCGCGCCGCAGCACCTCGGCGAGCCGCGCGTCGCCCTTGAGCCGCGCGACCTCCGGCGCGTCGACGCCGCGAATGCGGACGTGGCCCAGCAGCTCGTCGAGCGTCTGCTGCGTCACGTCGAGCTCGCCGAGTGCGGGCAGCACGTTCTTGATGTAGCCGAGGAACGCGTGGTTGGGCCCCACGACCAGGACGCCGGACCGCTTGAGCCGCTCGCGGAACGCGTAGAGCAGGTACGCCGCGCGGTGCAGGCCGACGGCGGTCTTGCCGGTGCCCGGCGCGCCCTGCACGCAGATCGTCTCGCCGAGATCGGCGCGGACGATGACGTCCTGGTCGGGCTGGATGGTCGCGACGATGTCGCGCATCGGGCCGACGCGCGGTCGCTCGATCTCGTCCTGCAGGATCCGGCTGGACTCGTGGTCGGGGTGACCGTCGTCGAAGCGCTCGTCCTCGTACGCCGTGAGCAGCCCGCGGGTGAACCCGAACCTGCGGCGCAGCGAGAGGTTCATCGGTTCGACGGCGCTGGCCTGGTAGAACGCGCGGGAGACGTCGGCGCGCCAGTCGACGACGACGGGGTCACCGTGGTCGTCGGTGACGTGGCGGCGGCCGACGTAGTAGACGGCCGCGGGCGGCTCGGCGGGGGTTCCGGGTGCGGCGGAGTGGGCACGGTGGTCTATGCGGCCGAAGAACAGGGGGGTGTCCGGGTCGTCCTTCAACGCCTCCGCGCGGTAGTGGAGGGCGGCGTCGAGGTAGGCCTGCGACACGGGGTCGCCGGCGTCGGCGTGCAGGGAGAGCACGTGCGCGCGCATCCTCGCCAGGCACTCGCGGGCGGTGGCGAGGTAGCGCTGTTCGTGGTGTAGGTCGACGTCCTCCTGGGCATGGGCAGCTGAAGACATAGCCGTCCTAGGGCCTTAGTGGTTGGTGGGAAAGGGCGAAACAGGCTAACACGCCGGCAAACGCGATCGCCCGTCGTTTTCCGCCCGGCCCGAGGCGCGGCCCTCGTCAGTCGTCCGCCGACGGGCCGTCGAGCAGGGCCAGGTGCGGCGGGACGAGGGTGGTGGAGAGCAGCAGCTCCCGCAGCAGGTTGTCGTTGAGCGCGTTGCCGACGGGTTCGCCGACCTCGTCCCTGGTGAGGCCGGGGACGCCGCCGCGGGACAGCCGCTCGCGCACGGCGGTCACGGTGTGCTCGACCTTCTTCGCCGTCCAGCCCGCGCCGGGCCGCACCGTGTCGAGCAGCTCGTACGCCTGCTTCCACGACAGCGGCTGCGGCCGCGCCTCGTGCAGCAGGTACCGCTGGCCCAGCGCCACGAGCGCGAGCCGCTCGTCCTCGTCGAGCCGCCAGATGCGCGGCGGCCTGGTGACGTCGGCGTGCCGCGAGGCCGGCAGCCGGCCGTCGGCCCCGGTGACGAACACCTCGAGCAGGTGTTCCCTGTTGTTGCTCCCGCGGACGAAAAGCGGCGTGTAGCCCTCGCCGAGCGGCATCGGCTCCTCGTCGCGGAACAGCAGCCGGGAGCCGGGCATCCGGATCGGCAGCTTGCCGACGTTGGTGAGCCACCAGTGTCCGGTGCGGTGGGTGAGCTCGCCGTGCCTGCGGCTCACGCTGCGGTCGTCCTCGCCGACGCAGACGTGCACGTCCGGCCGGTTGCGGCCGAAGAACACGGCGCGGCCGTCCTTCGGCCCGACCGTGATCCCGCCGGCTACCGAGAGCGCGTACAGGCTGCTCGGCCGCGACGGCGGCACACCGTACGCGAGGCTGCCCTGTGCCGTGGACAGCCGGCGCGCGTCGATCCCCGGCGAACCCTCCGTCACGACCCTTACCCCCTTGCCCGTCCGGCTCCCAGCATGCCCGTTCTAACGCCTGTGCCCGGGAGCGGTCCCGGGATCGCGTCGGAGGTGGCGGTCGAGGAACCCGACGGCCGTGCGAGCGAGGGCCACGCGATGGTCGGACAGCGCGTGGTCGGCGGGGAAGACGTGGTGCTCCAGCCGCGCCCGGTGGGCCGCGTAGGCCCGGACGAGCGGGTCGTGATGGACGGCGGGAGGCGTGACGTCCTCGTCGCGGCCGGCGCCGACGAGCAGGACGGGCCGCCCGGCCAGGCGCGGGGCCAGGCGCACCAGGCTCCAGGCGTCACCCGCCCGTTCCATCTCCGCGACCAGTGCCTTGCCACTGGTGTCCCGCAACGGCAGCAGCTCGCCGTCCCATGCGTCGGCGTACGCCGCGCGTCTCGCCGGATCGGTGCGGCACGCCGCGACGGCGGCACCGAAGTCGAAGCCCGCGATCGAACCGACGGCGCGGACCTGCTCGTCCGCCGCCGCCGTCATCAGTGCGGCGAAGCCGCCGAGACTGTGCCCGATCACCGCCAGCCGGTCCGGTGCCAACCGGAACCGGTCGGCGGTGCCCGGCTCGCGCAGGCGCGTCACCACCAGGGCGGTGTCCTCGAGGACGTGCGTCCACGACCACGACCCGGCGACGCCCCATGAACCCCGGTAGTGGAACACGAGGGTCGCGTAGCCCGCCCGGCTCAGCGCGTGCGCCAGGTCGAAGTTGCGTTCGTTGCCGGGGATCCCGTGCAGCAGCACGACGATCGGGTGCGGACCGGCGCCGGCAGGGACGTGCAGCACGCCGAGCAGCGTGGAGCCGTGGCTGTCGAAGGTCACCGGCTCGGTACGGGCGGGTGGCCCGGCGGTCGGGACCGGATCGGTGGTCAACGGGTCGGGCATGGCGGTCTCCAGATCGGCGTCGTCCGGGTAGAGGCTAGCCAAAGATGGAACCGATCGGTACCATCATGCGCATGCCGGTTCCGAAGGGCGCCCGGCTCGATCCCGCCCGCACCCGTGCGGAGATCCTGCGGCTGGCCAAGGGCGTGTTCTACGCGCGCGGGCTCGACGGCGTCGGGACCGCGGAGCTCTGCGCCGCCGCGGGCATCTCGAAGGAGACGCTGTACCGGCACTTCGGGTCGAAGGACGGGCTCATCCAGGCCGTTCTCGAGGCCCGCAGCGACGCCGTCTCCGCCTGGCTGCGGCGCGCCGCGGACGCCGCAGGTGACGACCCGGTCGACCGGTTGGCCGCCGTGTTCGACGCGCTGCGTCGCTGGTACGGGGAGACGGGCTTCCGCGGCTGCGCGATCGTCAACGCCGCCGCCCAGCACCACACCGGCCCGGCGCCCCGGATCGCCGCCCGGCACCTGCACCGGCATCTCGACCTGCTCACCGGGATCGCCGCGGACGCCGGCGTCGCGGACCCGGTGCGCCTCGGCCGGCAGTTGCTCGTGCTGCTCGAGGGCGCGACCGTCGTCGCCGACCACCTGGCCGATCCGGCCGCCGCCGACCACGCCAGGGACGCCGCCCTGTGCCTGCTGCGGAACGCGCCGCGCGAGACGCGACGTGTCCCGTGATCAGGCCCTGGGCAGCTCGGGTGCGATGACGCGGACGAGGTCGGCGCCGGTGGTGCAGAGCTCGGCGACCGGCCGGTGACCGGTCACGTTCAGGTACACCAACTCGTCGATCGAGTCGCCGCTGCCCGCCTGGAACGTCCGGTTGACGACGAGGAGCAGACACGTGCCCGGCCCTTCGCCGTTGCGGATGACGAACGTCTTGCGCCCGCCGATCCGGACGAGCGTGCCGTCGCCGCCGGGTGACAGCGACGAGCTCTGGTCGAACCTGAGCTGGACGCCGGTGCCGTTCGTGACGCTCTGCCAGTCGCACTCCCAGTCGCCGAAGCCGGTGCCGTGGTCGACCGCGCGGATCCCGCCGATCCGGTCCAGGGCCTGCTGGTCGAGCAGGTCACACGCCTTCAGCCGGGCGACGGAGTTCGCGGCGAACGGCACGGTGCGCCTCGGGACGGCACCCTTGCGCAGCACGGCGGTCGCTGTCGCCGTGGCGGCGTCGGCCATCGCGCACAGCTTGCTCGTGTGGCCGTCGTCCTGGCTCGCGCTGACGAAGACGAGGCTGCGGTCGGCGAGCTGGACCGCGCGGTCGCACTCGCCGTCGCGCTCGGCCCGCCGGACGACGGTCAGCCCGCCGACGTGCTCGCGCCTGCCGGGCGGCAGCCCGTCGCCGGACGCCGCCGTCTCGAGGTCCACCTCGACGTCCACCTCGCTGCCGCCGGACGTCACGAGGACGTCGCAGCGGTTGAAGTTGCCGTAGTGCGGGTCGAGCTGGGCGTCGCCGTACCGGCGCAGGGCCCCGGCGTCGACAAGCCCACACGGGTCGGCGGTGCGTGCGTCACCCATCGTCGCGACGGCGGGGCCCGCCCGGTGCGAGGACGCCGCCGGGCCCGCGTCGTCGGGGGCCCGGCCGCGGGCGAGCGCGGCGCCGGCGGCGACGACGGCGAGCACGGCCACGACCGCGGCGGCCGGTACGAGGAACCGCCGCCTGCGCCGTGCCTGGACGAGCGGCGCGGTGCCGTTCCCCGCCACTGGTCGCAACCGGCGCCAGGCGCTCGCGGCGTCGGGACGCCGCGCCGGCTCGGCCCGCATCAGCTCGGCGAGCACCGGGGTCAGGCCCCCGGCGTGCTCCGGCGTGGGCATCGTGCCGGACGCCGCGCGGTGCAGCGCGCGCAACGGGTTCGCGTCGCCGCCGAACGGCGACCGGCCCTCCACGGCGCAGTACAGGGTGGCGCCGAGGCTGAACACGTCCGACGCCGCCGTCGGGTCGCCGCCCTGCGCCACCTCGGGAGCCATGTACTCGGGCGTGCCGATCAGGCTGCCGGTGTCGGGCGCCGTCACCTCGCTCCAAATGGCGCGGGAGATGCCGAAGTCGGCGAGCTTGGCGTCACCGTCGTCGGTGACGAGGACGTTGCCCGGCTTGACGTCGCGGTGCACGACGCCCTGCGCGTGCACCGCCGCGAGCGCGCTCGCCAACTGCGTGCCGAGCCGTGCGACCTGGCCGGGCGGGAGGCGTCCGCCGGTCTCGACGAGGGCGGCCAGGCTGCGCGACGGGACGTACTCCATGATGAGCCAGCGGTCGTCGCCGTCGGCGACGACGTCGTACAGCTCGACGATGTTCGGGTGGTGCAGGGACGCGGCGATCTTCGCCTCGCGCTCGGTCTTGCGGCGGCTGCGCTCGTCGCCCGGCGTGTGGCCGCGCTTGATCGCGACCGAGCGGCCTTCGGTGAGGTCGGTGGCACGCCAGACGACGCCCATGCCGCCGGAACCGATCTGCTCCTCGAGGCGGTAACGACCGGCGACGAGCTGACCGATCTGCACGCAGACGACCGTACTGCATGCGTTCGCGGTCATGGAACGTGCGAGGGGCACCCTGGTCACGCCAGAGCGTGACGAGGGTGCCCCTCACACATTCGGGCAGCCAGTGGCCGGCGTCAGGCCGCCGCGGCCACCTCCGCCGCGGCCGGCTCGAGCGCGAGCTCGAGCACCTGGCGGACGTCGCTCACCGGGTGGACGGTGAGCGCCTCGCGGACGTCCTCGGGCACGTCGTCCAGGTCGGGCTCGTTGCGTTCCGGGATCAGCACCGTGGTGATGCCGGCCCGGTGCGCCGCGAGCAGCTTCTGCTTGACGCCGCCGATCGGCAGCACCCGCCCGGTCAACGACACCTCGCCGGTCATGGCGACGTCGGCCCGGCTCTTCCGGCCGGACAGCAGCGACGCCAGCGCGGTGGTCATCGTGACGCCTGCGCTCGGCCCGTCCTTCGGGATCGCGCCCGCGGGCACGTGGATGTGCACGCTGCGCTCCTTCAGGTCGGAGACCGGCAGCTCCAGCTCGGCGCCGTGCGAGCGGAGGTAGGACAGCGCGATCTGCGCCGACTCCTTCATCACCTCGCCCAGCTGGCCGGTCAGCGTGAGCCCGCTCGACCCGGTCTCCGGGTCGGCGAGGGACGCCTCGACGAACAGCACGTCGCCGCCGGTGCCGGTCACCGCGAGCCCTGTCGCCACACCCGGAACCGCGGTCCGCTGCGCCGTCTCCGGCGTGAAGTGCGGCCGGCCGACGTAGCTCCTGAGCCCGTCCGCGTCCACCGTGACGGGCAGCGTCGCGTCGCCGAGCGCCACCTGCGCGGCGATCTTCCGCAGCACCCGGGCGATGCCGCGCTCCAGCGAGCGGACGCCGGCCTCGTGCGTGTACTCGGTGGCGAGCCGGCGCAGCGCATCGTCGGTGATGGTGACGTCACCGGCGTCCACGCCCGCGCGCTCCCGCTGCCGGGGCAGCAGGTGGTCGCGTGCGATGACGACCTTCTCGTCCTCGGTGTACCCGTCGAGCGTGACCAGCTCCATGCGGTCGAGCAGCGGCGCCGGGATCTGCTCCAGGACGTTCGCCGTCGCCAGGAACAGCACGTCGGACAGGTCGAGCTCGACCTCGAGATAGTGGTCTCGGAACGTGTGGTTCTGCGCCGGGTCGAGCACCTCGAGCAGGGCCGCCGTGGGGTCGCCGCGGTAGTCGGCGCCCAGCTTGTCGACCTCGTCGAGCAGCACCACCGGGTTCATCGAGCCGGCCTCGCGGATCGCCCGCACGATACGGCCCGGCAGCGCCCCGACGTACGTACGCCGGTGGCCCCGGATCTCCGCCTCGTCGCGGACGCCGCCGAGGGCGACGCGGACGAACTTGCGGCCCATCGACCTGGCCACCGACTCGCCGAGCGACGTCTTGCCGACGCCGGGCGGGCCGACGAGCGCGAGGACGGCGCCGCTGCGCCGGCCCTCGACGACGCCGAGGCCGCGGTCGCTGCGGCGCTTGCGCACGGCCAGGTACTCGATGATCCGGTCCTTCACGTCGGCGAGGCCGGCGTGGTCGGCGTCCAGGATCTCGCGGGCGCCGGCTATGTCGTAGGCGTCCTCGGTGCGCTCGTTCCAGGGCAGGTCGAGCACGGTGTCGAGCCAGGTGCGGATCCAGCCGCCCTCCGGCGAGGCGTCGGACGAGCGCTCCAGCTTGTCGACCTCCCGGAGCGCGGCCTCCCTGACCTTCTCCGGCAGGTCGGCGGCCTCGACGCGGGCGCGGTAGTCCTCCTGCTCGTTCGCCGGCGTGCCGTCGAGCTCGGCCAGCTCCTTCTTCACGGCCTCGAGCTGGCGGCGGAGCAGGAACTCGCGCTGCTGCTTGTCGACGCCGTCCTGCACGTCCTTGCGGATGCTGTCCGCGACCTCCTCCTCGGCGATGTGGTCCCTGACCCAGCCGAGGACGAGGGTGAGCCGCTCTCCGACGTCGAGCGTCTCGAGGATCTGCTGCTTCTGCGCCCGGCTGAGGTACGACGCGTAGCCGGCCTGGTCGGCCAGCCGGCCGGGCTCGTCGATCGCCTCGACGACCTCGGCGACCTGCCAGGCGCCGCGCTGGTGCAGCGTGGACACGATCAGAGCCCGCAGCTCGGTGGCCATCTCGCGGACCCGGGCGCCGGTGGCGCCGGTCTCGGCGGCCGGTGTCGTCTCGACCCAGAGCGCGGTGCCGGGGCCGGACGTGCCTGCGCCGATCGCGGCACGTGCGGTGCCGCGGAGGACGGCGCCGCGGTTGCCGTTGGGCAGCCGGCCGATCTGCTCGACCACGGCGCGGGTGCCGACGGCGCCGTACCGGCCGTCGACGCGGGGGACCAGCACGACCTCGGTGGCCGGCGTGGCGCGGATGCCTGGGACCTGGGTGCGGGAGTCGGCCGCGGCACGGGCGGCGTCGACCGCCGCGCGGACCTCGGCGTCGGACAGGTCGATCGGCACCACCATGCCGGGCAGCACGATCTCGTCGTCGAGGGGGAGAACGGGGAGACGGGCAGTCTCGCTCATGGGCGGTCCTTCTATAGAGACTCAGCGAACTTGAGCTATACCGACTCAACCCGGGGAGTCGTCCCGATGTTCCCCCGTCCGTGATCGCCCAGAGCGAACGGCGCCGGCCCGGACCCGGGGCCGGGCCCGGTCTCCAAATGATCACGGTATGTCAGGTTCCAGGGCCTACCAAGGCGAATGCCTACTTCTCCCGTGCTACCGCGCTCGGGAAGTAGGTGCTCGTCTCGGTAGGTCCTGGAAACCCACATACCGTGATCATTTGGGAGAGGCCGGGACGGCGCGGGCCCGGCAACAGGCGGTAGCGTCAGCTGCCATGACCGACGCCGCCGCCACCACTCCCGCCTCCGCCACCGTCCCGGACGCCAGCGCGGCGCTCGCCCACGCGCGCGAGCTGCTCTCCCGTACGCCGCTCGTCGACGGGCACAACGACCTGCTCTACGCCATGCGCGACGCCGCCGGCTACGACTTCGGCCAGGTCGACATCGCCCAGCCGCAGGAACGGCTGCACACCGACATCCCCCGGCTGCGCGCCGGCGGCCTCTCGGTCCAGTTCTGGAGCGTCTACGTGCCGTCGAAGCTGCAGTTCGGCACCGCCGTGACGCAGACGCTGGAGCAGATCGACGCGATGTACCAGATGATCGACCGCTACCCGGACACCTTCGAGGCGGCGTACACGGCCGACGACGCCGAGCGCATCGTCGCCGCCGGGAGGATCGCGTCCATCGCCGGCATGGAGGGCGGCCACTCGATCGACCGCTCGCTCGGCGCGCTGCGGATGATGTACCGGCTCGGCGCCCGCTACATGACGCTCACCCACAACGACAACACCCCGTGGGCCGACTCGGCCACCGACGAGCCCGCCGTGGGCGGGCTGACCGCGTTCGGCGAGGAGGTGGTCAGGGAGATGAACCGGCTCGGCATGCTCGTCGACCTGTCGCACGTCGCCCCCGACACGATGCGCGCGGCGATCCGGGTGAGTGAGGCGCCGGTGCTGTTCTCCCACTCGTCGTGCCGGGCGCTGTGCGACTCGCCGAGGGACGTGCCCGACGACGTGCTCGCGACGCTCCCGGGCAACGGCGGCACGTGCATGATCACGTTCGTGCCGGCGTTCGTCTCGCAGCAGGTGATCGACTACAACAAGGAGGCCGCGGCCGCCGCCGAGCGCGCCGGGGTCGTGAAGCCGTTCGCGTGGCGCGACCCGGCGACCAAGGCGTTCTACGACGGGTACCGCGAGGAGCACCCGCGCCCGGTCGCGACGCTGGCCCAGGTGGCCGACCACGTCGAGCACGCGCGCGACGTCGCGGGCGTCGACCACGTCGGCCTGGGCGGCGACTACGACGGTGTCGACGCGCTGCCGGAGGGTCTCGCGGACGTCTCCTGCTACCCGGCCCTGTTCGCCGAGCTGATCCGGCGCGGCTGGTCCGACGACGACCTGGTGAAGCTCGCTGGCGGCAGCGCACTGCGGACGCTGCGGGACGCGGAGGGCGTCGCCCGCAGGTTGCAGGCCGAGCGCGGCCCGTCCCTCGCGACCATCGCGAAGCTGGACGCCGCCGGCTCCTGAGCGGTCGGACCGGACGCGTGAAGGGCACCTTCACCCCGCCATGACGGGCTGAAGGTGCCCTTGACCTGTCGAGGGCGGCCGCGGTCAGTCGCGCCAGTCGGGCGCGAACGGCGGGTCGATGTAGCGCTTCTTCGTCTGCGCCAGGCGGTCCAGTGCGGCGACGTCCTCGGCGGCGAGGTCGACCTCGAGCGCGGCGAGGTTCTCCCTGCGCCGGTCCGGGTCGGTCGAGCGCGGCAGCACCGTGACGTTGCCCTGCCTGGCGAGCCACGCGATGCACACCTGTGCGGGCGTCGCGCCGCGCTGGGCCGCGATCTCGGTGACGACGGGCTCGGCGATCAGGCCCTCGCCGTGCGCGAGCGGGGAGTACGCCGTCAGCATCAGGTCGAGCTCGAGCGCGGTGGCGGTGAGCCTCTCGTGCGCGAGGTGCGCGTGGTACTCCACCTGGTCGGCGAAGATCTCCGGCGCGATCTGCAGCGCCGGCCGCAGCAGGTGGTCGGGGAAGTTCGACACCCCGAGCTCGCGGATGAGCCCGTCGGCCTTGAGTTGCTGCAGCGCGTGCAGCGCCGGCTCGGTCGCCGTCTCGTCCCGCGGCGGCCAGTGCAGCAGGAGCAGGTCGACGTAGTCGACGCCGAGGTCCTTCAAGGCCTGCTCCGCGCTCGTCCGCAGCCGGTCCGGCGCATAGTCGCGCAGCCAGATCTTCGTGGTCAGCCAGAGCTCGTCCCTGTCGACGCCGCCGCGCCGGATGCCCTCCGCGACCTCGGTGTGGTTGCCGTAGATGACAGCTGTGTCGACGTGCCGGTAGCCCGCGGCGATCGCGTCGGCGACGGTGTCGGTGGCCGTCGCGCCGGTGACCTCCCACGTGCCGATGCCGAGCGTCGGCACCTGGACGCCGCGTATCGTCTTGGTGAACGAAATGCTCATTTACCGTGAAACCCCTTCGGCGGGCCCGGGTATTCCGTGACCAATAGTTGCGGACTTCACGCATTGTCCCAGCACCCGTCCGGTCGTCGCGAATCGCCCGTGTGCGTACTACCTTTACGCTCGCCCCGATCGGCAGGAGTGGTCAGACGGCAGGGGGTTGCCGTGCGTCCGCCTGCCACCCCCGTCGCTTCTCACCTGCTGGGAGTACGTCTTGCTGACCATGCCTTTGCGAGTGACGCTCGGTGCCGTCCTCGGCGCCGCACTGCTCGCAATCGGTGCACCTTTCGCGCACGCGCAGGCCGACCACCACGGCGGGGGCGGCAGCCCCGTGCCGGGTGACAACGGCACCGTGGACGTCCACCGTTCCGGTACGCCCGTCGACCGGCCGTGCAATCAACCGAAAGTCTGCAAATTCTATCTCGTCGCTCGTGGGTTCGACGCCGGTCAGCAGGTCACCTGGGTGATAAAGGCGTGGGCTCCCACGGGCGACAACGCGACCGTCGTGAAGACCGGCACGCTGACCCTGGACCAGAACGGCGCAGGCCACACCCCGGACCTCGGCCTGCCGAACGGCCACTACAAGCTGTTCTGGAACTTCGTCGGTGAGAACGGCAAGGCGAAGCACAAGGTGTTCTGGGTGAAGTGCCCGCGCTCCACCGGCAAGCCCACCCCGACGCCGAGCACGTCCACCCCGTCGTCGACGCCTTCGTCCACCCCGCCGACCGCCGAGCCGAGCCCGTCGCCGACGCACAGCACGCCCGCGCCGCCCGCGGGAGCGCCGACGCCGGTGCAGACCAACCTCCCGGTGACCGGCTGACGAGGACTTCTCGCCGCTGTCCCTCTGACGTGGGTACGTTGTATGGGCTATAGCCACGGCAACGTACCCACGTCAGTGAAGGGGACGGACGGCGGGACGGGCGGCCGCTACGCCGTCTCGCGGTGGGCGCCTGCGGCGGCCGTCGCCGGGAAGAACCGCGGTTCGGTGAAGCCGCGTTCGGCGTACGCCTCGCGCACCGCCTGCTCGACCTCGTCCCGCCGGTCGCGCTCGAGCAGTGCGATCGCGCAGCCGCCGAACCCGCCGCCGGTCATCCGCGCGCCCAGCGCGCCCGCCTTGACCGCCGCGTCGACCGCGGTGTCCAGTTCCGGCGACGAGACCTCGTAGTCGTCGCGAAGCGACGCGTGCGACATGTTCATCAGCTGCCCGACGGCCGCGTAGTCGCCGGCCCGCATCAGGTCGACGGTCACCAGCACCCGTGCGTTCTCGGTGACGATGTGCCTGGCCCGAGGGCGCAGCCGCTCGTCCAACCGGTCGAGCGCGGCGGGGAGCTGCTCGCGGGAGATGTCGCGCAACGACGCGACGCCGAGCGCGACGGCCGCCTCGCCCGCCGACATGCGCCGGTCGGCGTACGCGCCGTCGACGAGCCGGTGTGGCGCACGGGTGTCGACGACGAGCAGCTCGAGGCCCTGGTCGCCGAGCGCGAACGGAACGGTCTCGGCGTGCAGCGAGCGGCAGTCGAGGAACAGCGCCGTGCCCTCCGTGCAGCACAGCGAGGCCATCGGGTCCATCACGCCGCTGGGCATGCCGACGAAGGTGTTCTCCGCGTGCTGGCACAGCAGCGCGAGCTCGGCGCGGCCCAGTGCGAGCCCGGACAGCTCCGTGAGCGCGAGGCCGACCGAGCACTCGAGCGCGGCCGAGGAGGACAGCCCGGACCCGACCGGCACGTCGCTGCCGACGAGCACCTCGGCGCCGACGATGTCGTGGCCGGCCGCGTGCAGCGCCCACACGACGCCGGCGGGGTACGCCGCCCAGCCTCGGACCCGGCCGGGTGCGAGTTCACCGAGCGAGATCTCGACCCGTTCCTCGGTCCTGGTGGAGGCGAAGACGAGCACCCCGTCGAACCGGCGGCGTACCGCGGCCCGCGTGCGGTTCGGCAGGGCCATGGGCAGCACGAACCCACCGACGTAGTCGGTGTGCTCGCCGATCAGGTTCACCCGGCCCGGTGCACCCCACACGCCTTCCGGCGGGTAGCCGTAGCACCGTTGGAACTCCGCCGCGACCTGCTCCGCGGACGTCTGCGGCCCGTCCTGCACTCCTGTCACTGGCGTCCTCTCGAAGCGACCCCCGTCACTGAAGCTCTCGCAACCGCGCCGCGACGTCCTCGGGACGCACGTCGCTCACGAAGGCTCCCATGCCCGACTCCGAGCCCGCCAGGTACTTGAGCTTTCCCGGGGAGCGCATCACGGAGTGAACACGCAGGTGGAGGTAGGCGACGTCGCGGTACTCGCGCACCGGGGCCTGGTGGATCCCGGCTACGTACGGCAGCGGCTGGTCGTACAGGCGCTCGAGCCGGCCGAGCAGGTCGAGGTACGCGCGGGCGAGGTCGTCGCGCTCGGCGTCGTCGAGTGCGGGCAGGTCGGGCACCTGCCGGTGCGGGAACAGGTGCACCTCGACCGGCCAGCGGGCGGCGTACGGCACGAACGCGGTCCAGTGGTCGGTGCGCAGCACCACGCGGCTGCCGTCGGCCTGCTCGGCCGCGAGCAGGTCGGCGAACAGGTTGCGCCCGGTGTCCTCCGCGTGCACGCGCGCCGCCCCGAGCATCCGGTCGGCGAACGGCGGGACGAAGGGGTAGCCGTAGATCTGCCCGTGCGGATGGTGGAGCGTGACGCCGATGTCCTTGCCGCGGTTCTCGAACGGGAAGACGTGTTCGACCCCGTCCTGCGCGCCGAGCGCCTCGGTGCGGTCGACCCAGGCGTCGATGACGGTGCGGACGCGACGCGGCGGCAGCGCGTAGAACGAGGTGTCGTGGTCGGAGGTGAAGCAGACCACCTCGCAGCGCCCGACGCCGTCCCGCCTGACGAACAGGCCGCCCGCCGCGGAGCGCTCGCTGGCCGCCGGCTTCGCGACGCCGACGAACGACGGGAAGCGGTTCTCGAACACGGCCACGTCGTAGTCGGGGCTCGGCACCTCGGTGTGCCGGCCGTCCCTGGACGGGCAGAGCGGGCACTCGTCGGCCGGCGGCAGGTAGGTGCGGGTCTGGCGGTGCGACGCGATGGCCACCCACTCGCCCTGCAACGGGTCGAAGCGCACCTCGGTGTGGCTCACGCGTTCGGGCAGGTCCCGCTCGTCGTCGAAGTGCTCGAGGTCGCGCTCGTCGAAGTAGACGATCTCCCGGCCGTCGGCGAGCCGCCGATCGACCCGGCGGAGCCTACCCTGTTCACTCACGCGGTCACCATACTGACCGTCCGGAGGGTGGTGAGGAAGCGGGCGCACCTGGTGATGGCATGGTGGGGTAAGGACGAACGGCACCAGTCGGGGACGGATCGGAGATTCACCACGATGTCAGCCAAGCGCCGCCCCATCGGTTACTGGCTCAAGCGCCTGGACCGCCTCATCGAGGACGGGTTCGAGCGGACGCTCATCGACCAGGGCTTCACCAGGCGGCACTGGCAACTGCTCAACGTCGTCCAGGACGGTCCCACCACGCGCGACGCCGCGGCGGGGAAGCTGGCGTCCTTCCTGGTGGACGGCCGGGTGGAGCTCGACCGCGCCGTCGACGACCTGAGCCGGCGCGGGCTGGTCAGCGCCCACGACGACGACACCCTCTCGCTCACCGCGGACGGTGAACGGGCGTTCAAGACGGTGCAGGAGAAGGTCGCCGAGTTCCGGAAGCTGGTCACCAAGGGTCTCGACGAGGACGAGTACGACCGGGTCGTGGACGCGCTGGAGCGGATGACCGGCAACCTCGAGGCGTACGTCGACCCGGTCTCCGTGCCCGGCTCGTTCGGCCAGCAGGACTCCGTCGGCGTCTGAGTCGCCGACCGTGACCGGCCGCGCCGTACGGCCGGTCGCCTGCCAGAATCGGCGCATGCCGTCGTCCGTCGTCGCGACCGCCATCGCGGTCCCAGAACCGTACGCGACGGACCTGCGGGACGCCCGTTACCGCTTCGGCGACCCGGCCGCGCTGGTCACCCCGACACACGTCACGCTGCTCGGGCCCACCGAGGTCGACGAGGCCACCCGGGCGGCGTACGAGCAGCACCTCGAACGCGTCGCCGCCGGGCACGAGCCGTTCGACGTGCACCTGCGCGGCACCGCCACGTTCCGGCCCGTGTCCCCGGTCGTGTTCGTGGCGCTGGCGCAGGGGATCAGCGACTGCGAGCAGCTCGCCGCGGCCGTGCGGGCGGGACCGGTGCGGCGTGAGCACGACTTCCCGTACCACCCGCACGTCACCGTCGCGCAGGAGGTCGACGGTGCCGCACTCGACCGCGCGTTCGAGGAGCTCGCGGGCTACGAGGCCGGTTTCCACGTCGACCGGTTCACCCTGTACGAGCGGATCGGCGACGTGTGGAGCCCGCATCGTGACTACGCACTGGGGGACGGCAGTGCGTTAGTGGAGGAGAACTACGGTTAGTCAACCTGCCGGGGGGTGTAGCGATGACCGCAGTTGTCGCCAGGGGAAAGGCGCGGGTCGGCTCGTGGTTCGGCACCGCCCGGGAACGCTCGGGCGCGTTCGACCACATGGTGCGGGCGTACCAGAGGTTCAACGAGCAGAAGGGCAACAGCCTCGCCGGTGCGGTGACCTACTTCGGTTTCCTGTCCTTCTTCCCGCTGCTCGCGGTCGCGTTCGCGATCCTCGTCTACATCGTGATGGTCTACCCGGACGCGCGGGCGCAGGTGCAGCACGCGCTGCAGGCCACGTTCCCGGGCCTGATCGGCAGCGGACCGGGCAAGATCGACCTGTCCAGGACGTCCAGCGCGGGCATCGGTGCGGGGATCATCGGGCTCGCGGGCCTGATCTACTCGGGCACGGGATGGATCGACGCGCTGCGCGACGCGCTGCGGTCGATGTGGCTGCAGCCGGTGCACAAGGCGCCGAACATCGTGGTGAAGAAGCTCTGGGACCTCGTCGTCCTGGTGGCGTTCGGCGTCGCGCTCGTGGCGTCGGTGTCCTTCTCCGGGCTGGCCACGTCGGCCACCAGGGTCGTGCTGCACGCCGTCGGCCTGTCGCAGGTGACCGGCATGGGCGTCCTGGTGCGGATCCTGGCGGTCGTCGTGGCGGTGGCGTTCGACTCGGTGGTGTTCGCCCTGCTCTACGGCGTGCTGCCCGGCGTGCGGACGCCGCTGCGCACGCTGCTGCGGGGCGCCGTGCTCGGCGCGGCCATGTTCGAGGTGCTGAAGCTGGTCGGCACCTGGCTGATCGGCCGGACGACGAGCAACCCGGTGTACGGGGCGTTCGCGATCATGGTCGGCCTGCTGATCTGGATCAACTTCGTGTCGCGCATCACGCTGCTGGCGGCGGCGTGGACGGCGACCGGCATACCGGAGGAGCCCTCCGCGGGCGAGGAGGACGAGCTCCCGGGCGAGGTCGCGGAGCGGTTGGACTCACTGCCGTTCGCGCGGCTGCACCGGCCGCTGGACTACGAGGCGCTGCGGTACCGCGAGGAGGACTGGCTCGCGGACCGCGCCGACAAGGCGGACTGGCCGGTCGGCGAACGCGGCCGCATCCGTGCGATCTACATGCACGAGATCGCCGAGCGCGCCCGCGCCGCCGGCATCGACCAGGAGGTGGTGGCGCCGGAGCAGCGGCCCGGGTCGCTGCGCGACCTGGCACACCAGGTGCGCGTCGCCCGCCTCGCGAGGTCGCGCCGGTACCGCTGAGCCGTCAGCCCACGGCGCTCACTCGCGGTCGGACGGCCAGACGGGGTGGGCGATCGAGATGCTGGTGTCCGGCGGGGCCGAGGCGGCACGCCGCCTGCGGGACGGTGCCGGTGGCGGCGTGTGGCGCGAGTGCGCCATCGCGACCGCGGCCCGGCGCCCGCCGCGGGCGCGTCGCACGGCCCGTTTCACCCGCTGTCTGGTGTAGAGGTGGAACGCCAGCGCGCCGCAGCCGATCAGCAGCACCACGAAGACGACGGGCAGCAGCCACACCGGCGGGCCGGTCGGCACGTCCGTGGTCACGGTGAGCCCGCTGTCGCTGCGGCCCGCCGAGAGCGAGGGGGACGCCGACGCCGCCGTCCGCGGCGCCACCAGCAGGCCGATCGGCACCGCCCTGCCCCGGGCGGCGAAACCCCAGTCGAGCAGCTTGGTGGCGTCCGGCCAGAAGTTCGGCTGGTCGTGCATCAGCGCGACGGCGATGGTGTGACCGCCACGCCGGGCGGCGCCGACGTAGGACGCCCGCGCCTTCTCGGTGAACCCGTTCTTGCCGCCGATCGCGCCGCGGTACTGCCACAGCAGGTGGTTGTGCGACGCGATCTGGTACGACTTCCCGTGTCCGAGACCGGGGAACCGGCTGGTCCGCGCGTGCAGGTAGCCGCGGAAGTCCTTGCGCTGCATCGCCGACCGGAAGAACAGGGTCAGGTCGTACGCGGAGCTCGTCTGGCCCTTGGCGTCGAGCCCCGTCGGCGTCCGCGCGAGGGTGTCGCCGGCCTGCAGCTCCCGCGCCGTGGCGTTCATCGCCGCGATCGTGCGTGCTCGGCCGGTGGCGCCGCCGCCTCCTGCCGTCCGCGCGACCGCCTCGGCGGCGTCGTTCGCCGACATCATCAGCATGGCGAGGCACAGGTCCCGCGCGCGGTACGTACGCCGCCGGTCGATGCCGACCTTGGTGCCGTCGACGGACATGTCCGCGTAGGTCGGGCGGACGAGCTGGTCGGGCCGGATGTGCGGGAACGCGGCCAGCGCGGTCAGCACCTTGAGCGTGCTGGCCGGGGCGTATCTGCCGTGCGGGTCCTTCGCGGCCAGCACCTGTCCGTCGTCGAGGTCGGTGACCATGTACGAGGACGCCTTGACCCGGGGCAGCCGGGGGACCCCGGTGCCCTCGGGCCGGATCACGCCGTGCGAGCCCAGCAGCGCCCCGCCGACCGGGTTCGCCGGCGTCGCCGAGACGGGCGCCGGGTCGATGCCGAGCACCGTGCACGCGCACAGCAGCAGCGCGAGGAGCGCCGGCGTGCGACGCCGTGTCTCCGATCGTGCACGGTGTGCGTTCATGGGCATCGAGAGGCACCATAGTCCTACCGGCCGAGGCCGTGTGGGCCTGGGATACTGCGCCCAGAGGCAGAGCAGGGAGTGAGTGCCATGGCGGCCGATTCGGAGTCCGGCTTCCCCGTCGAGGACGTCTACGGTCCCGAGGCGCTGGCCGGCTTCGACCCCGCCGCCAAGCTCGGCCGGCCCGGCGAGTTCCCGTACACCCGCGGCGTCTACCCGGGGATGTACACCGGCCGGCCCTGGACGATGCGGCAGTACGCGGGGTTCGCCACCGCCGAGGAGTCCAACCGCCGCTACCACCAGCTCATCGACGCCGGCACGACCGGCCTCTCCGTCGCGTTCGACCTGCCCACCCAGATGGGCTACGACTCCGATGCGCCGATCGCGTCCGGCGAGGTGGGCAAGGTCGGTGTCGCGATCGACTCCCTCGACGACATGCGCAGGCTGTTCCACGGCATCCCGCTCGCGGACGTCTCCACGTCGATGACCATCAACGCCCCGGCCGCGATCCTGCTGCTGCTCTACCAGCTCGTCGCCGAGGAGCAGGGCGCCGACCCCGCCCGCCTCACCGGCACCGTGCAGAACGACGTGCTGAAGGAGTACATCGCCCGCGGCACGTACATCTACCCGCCGAAGCCCTCGCTGCGGCTGGTCGCGGACGTGTTCCGCTACTGCCGGCAGGAGCTGCCGCGGTGGAACACCATCTCCATCTCGGGCTACCACATGGCGGAGGCGGGCGCGACGCCCGTGCAGGAGGTCGCGTTCACCCTCAGCAACGCGGTGGCGTACGTGGAGGCGGCGCTCGCGGCGGGCATGGCCGTGGACGAGTTCGCGCCGCGGCTCTCGTTCTTCTTCGTCGCCAGGACGACGCTGCTCGAGGAGGTCGCGAAGTTCCGTGCGGCGCGGCGGGTGTGGGCGCACCTGATGCGCGACCGGTTCGGGGCGCAGGACCCCAAGTCGCAGATGCTCCGGTTCCACACCCAGACCGCCGGCGTCCAGCTGACGGCACAGCAGCCCGAGGTCAACCTGATCCGGGTGGCCGTGCAGGCGCTGGGGGCGGCGCTGGGCGGCACGCAGTCGCTGCACACGAACTCCTACGACGAGGCGATCGGGCTGCCCACCGAGAAGGCCGCGCGGCTGGCGCTTCGGACACAGCAGGTGCTCGCGAACGAGACCGACCTCACCCGCACGGTCGACCCGTTCGCCGGCTCGTACGCGATCGAGTCGCTGACCGACGAGATCGAGCGCGGCGTGCACGAGCTGATGGACCGCGTCGCCGAGCTGGGCGGGGCGGTGGATGCGATCGAGCACGGCTTCCAGAAGGACGAGATCGAGCAGTCGGCGTACCGGATCGCGAAGCAGCAGGAGTCGGGTGAACGGGTCGTGGTCGGCGTGAACAGGTACCGGGTCGACGCCGACGACCCCTACGAGCCACTGCGCGTCGACCCTGCCATCGAGGCGCAGCAGGCGCAGCGGCTGGCGGCGTTGCGTGCGGACCGGGACGGCGACGAGGTGCGCAAGCGGCTGGACGAGCTCGCCGCGGCCGCGTCCGGTGACGCGTGCGTGCTGTACCCGATGCGCGAGGCGCTCCGGGCCCGGGCGACGGTGGGCGAGGTGAGCGACGCGCTCCGCGAGGTCTGGGGCGTCTACCAGCCCCCGTTCTGACCTCGCCTGACCAGCCTGGCCGCCGCCCGGTGACCTGGATCCCCGAGCCATGTAAACCATGCCGGTGGTGGCTCTACACGGGGCAGGTGCCGTGTAAAGCCACCACGAGCGGTGTAAACCATGCCCGTGGTGGCGCCAAGTGGCCGGGAGGATGGCGCCGGACGTGGCGGGTCCGTAACGATCCGGGGGTTGGTGACGGATCGTCACCTCGGCCTGGCAGAATGACCAGGATGAACCATGCCCCGGTTCACTCGACCACGCCCGTCCCCGAGCAGGTTCTCGCCGACCTGAGCGCGTACGTCGAGGAACACGAGCACGATCTCGTCACGCTGCGCCGCGACCTGCATCGTCACCCCGAGCTGGGTGACCAGGAACGCCGCACCACGGCGCTGATCGTCGACCGGTTGCGCGAGGCCGGCCTGCACCCCGTCGTGCTCCCGAGCGGCACCGGCGTCGTCTGCGACGTCGGCCCCGACACCGAGTCGAAGGTCGCGCTCCGCGCCGACATCGACGCGCTGCCGCTGCCCGACGAGAAGGACGTGCCGTACCGGTCCACCGTCGCCGGCGTCTGCCACGCGTGCGGCCACGACGTGCACACCACGATCCTGATGGGCACCGCGCTGTTCCTCGCCCGCGAGGCGAAGGCCGGCCGGCTGCCCGCGGGCGTCCGGCTGCTCTTCCAGCCCGCCGAGGAGGTCATCCCGGGCGGCGCGGCGCTGATCGTCAACACCCCGGTGCTCGACGGCGTGAGCAGCATGTTCGCGGTGCACTGCGACCCCACGCTGCCGGTCGGCAAGGTCGGCCTGCGGGTCGGCGCCATCACGGCGTCCACCGACCGCCTCCGCATCGCGCTGTCCGGCCCGGGCGGGCACACGTCCCGGCCGCACCTCACCGCCGACCTCGTGTACGCGCTCGGCGCGATGATCACCCAACTGCCCGCTGCACTTTCCCGCCGCGTCGACCCGCGGGCCGGCATGGCGCTCGTGTGGGGGCGGGTCCAGGCCGGCCGCGCGGCCAACGCCATCCCCGACCGCGGCGAGATCGAGGGCACGTTGCGCTGCCTCGACGACGCCGTCTGGCACGAGATGCCCGACCTCGTCAAGACGCTGGTCGAGTCGATCGCCGCCCCGTTCGGCGTCGACTTCGAGCTCGAATACCACCGCGGCGTCCCCCCGGTGGTCAACGACGCCGGCTGCGTCCGCGTGCTCGAGGCGTCCGCCACCGAGGCCATCGGGCCGGAGGCGGTGGCGCCCACCCGGCAGAGCCTGGGTGGCGAGGACTTCGCGTGGTACCTCGACCGCGTGCCGGGTGCGCTCGCCCGCCTGGGCACCCGCCCGGCCGACAGCGACGTCGACCTCGACATCCACCGGGGCACGTTCGACGTCGACGAGCGGGCGATCGGCGTGGGCGTCAAGCTGATGGCCACGGCCGCGTACCGCGCCCGGCGCGAGCCGGTGCTGCCGCGCCGATAACGGTCCCACGGTGGGGATCGCGCTCCGGCTGGTGTCGGCGGGTGGTCGGTCGGTTGCCCGTCCCTACTCCTAGGTAACGGAGCGATGTCGAACCCGCCCTTCCGGTTGGGTGCGGGGGTGGGAGCGGCTATCGTCCCCCCGTCCGCCTACTAGAAGCGATCCGCGTGGAGGTGGGCACACAGTCGTGGTCCCGCGCGGTGTGCGTGGGCGAGGGGAGGAGACGCCCGTGCGGCGTGTCGTGAAACTGGCCTCGATCGGCCTCATCGGAGCCCTGGCGATCGCCGGGTGTGGACAGAAGCCGACGAGCGGGGGCTCTGGCAGCAGCGCGTCCGCCACCGGCGGCAAGAAGCTGAAGGCCTGCATGGTGCTGGACGTCGGCGGCGTCGACGACCGTTCCTTCAACCAGTCCTCCTGGGCGGGTCTGACGGAGGCCAAGAAGCAGAACCCCAACATCGACGCGAGCTACGTGTCCTCGACGTCGCAGAACGACTACACCCCGAACCTGAACGCCGAGGTCAACAAGGGCTGCGGCGTCACCATCGCCGTCGGCGGCCTGATGTCGACGGCCGTCAAGAAGGTCGCGGGGCAGCACACCGACAAGAACTTCGCGGAGGTGGACGCGCCGTCGTCCGGCCCGAACGTCTACGGCCTGCAGTACAACACCGCGCAGGCGGCGTTCCTCGGTGGCTACCTCGCCGCGGGCATGTCAAAGACGGGCAAGGTCGCGACCTTCGGCGGCCTGCCGATCCCCCCGGTGACCATCTACATGGACGGTTTCTGGGAGGGCGTGCAGTACTACAACAAGCAGAAGCACAAGCAGGTCCAGGTGCTCGGCTGGAGCGAGAAGAACCAGAAGGGCGGCACCTTCGCGCAGTCGTTCACCGACCAGGGCAAGGGCCGCTCGATCAGCGCGTCGTTCATCCAGCAGGGCGCGGACGTCATCTTCCCGGTCGCCGGCGGCACCGGCCTCGGCGCGGGCGCCGCGGCCAAGGCGTCCGGCGGCAAGGCGAACGTGATGTGGGTCGACACCGACGGCTGCGTCAGCGCCGCCCAGTACTGCAAGTACTTCATCACCAGCGTCACGAAGAACATCACCGCGTCCGTCAAGCAGTACGCGACGCAATCGGCCGACGGCACGCCGCCGAAGGGCAACTACATCGGCGACCTGAAGAACTCCGGCGTCGGGCTCGCCCCGTTCCACCAGTTCGACTCGAAGGTCCCGGGCAAGCTCAAGTCGGAGCTGGACTCGATCAAGCAGGACATCATCTCCGGCAAGATCAAGATCACCTCGCCGGCGCAGCCCAAGGCGTGACGTACGGAGTTGTCAGGCTCTCACCGGGCCACGGCCCTGTGAGAGCCTGACAAGGCCGGATCGGGGAGGTGCACGCTGAAACTGGAACTGCGGGGCGTGACCAAGCGCTTCGGGAGCCTGGTGGCGAACGACCACGTCGACCTGACCGTCGAGCCGGGGGAGATCCACGGCCTGCTCGGTGAGAACGGCGCGGGCAAGAGCACCCTGATGAACGTCCTCTACGGCCTCTACGTGCCGGACGAGGGCGAGATCGTGATCGACGGCACGCCGGTACGCTTCCGCGGTCCGAACGACGCCATGGCCGCGGGCATCGGCATGGTGCACCAGCACTTCATGCTCGTGCCCGTCTTCACCGTCGCCGAGAACGTGGCGCTCGGCAACGAGTCGACGAAGTCGCTCGGGTTCCTCGACCGGCGCCGCATCCGCCGCAGGGTCGCCCAGATCTCCCAGGAGTACCGCCTCCAGGTGCCGCCGGACGCCCTCGTCGCCGACCTCGCCGTCGGCGTCCAGCAGCGCGTCGAGATCGTGAAGGCGTTGGTGCGCAACGCGCAGGTGCTCGTCCTCGACGAGCCGACCGCCGCGCTGACGCCCCAGGAGACCGACGACCTCATGGCCGTCATGCGCAACCTGCGCGACGCCGGCACGTCGATCGTGTTCATCACGCACAAGCTGCGCGAGGTGCGCGAGGTCGCCGACCGGATCACCGTCATCAGGCGGGGCAAGGTCGTGGGCCAGGCCGAGCCGACGGCGTCCGCCGCCGAGCTCGCCTCGATGATGGTCGGCCGGCCGGTGCAGCTGACCGTCGACAAGGGTGCGGCGCGGCTCGGCGAGCCCGTGCTCGAGGTGCGCGATCTGCGCGTCGTCGACCCGTCCGGCGAGGTGCTCGTCGACGACGTCTCCTTCGACGTGCACGGCGGCGAGATCTACGCCATCGCGGGTGTGCAGGGCAACGGGCAGAGCGAGCTCACCGAGGCGCTGGTCGGCCTCACCCGCCCGACGTCCGGTCGCATCACGCTGTCCGGACGCGACATCACGAACGCGCGCGTCGACGACGTCCTCGACATGGGCGTCGGCTACGTCCCCGAGGACCGGTTGCACGACGGTCTGGTCGGGCCGTTCAGCATCGCCGAGAACCTCGTCCTCGACCATTACGACCGCGAGCCCTACGGCCGCGGGCTGGCGCTGGACGTCAAGGCGGTGCGGCACAACGCGACGCAGCGCGTGGAGGAGTTCGACGTCCGCACCACGTCGATCGACGAGCCGGTCAGCAACCTCTCGGGCGGCAACCAGCAGAAGGTCGTGATCGCGCGGGAGATGTCGCGGCCGCTGACGCTGCTGATCGTCGCCCAGCCGACGCGCGGTCTCGACGTGGGTTCGATGGAGTTCGTGCACCGGCGGATCGTCGAGGAGCGCGACCGCGGCGCGGCCGTCGTGCTGGTGTCGACCGAGCTGGACGAGGTGCTCGGGTTGGCCGACCGGATCGCGGTGATGTACCGCGGCGCGGTCATCGGCGAGGTCGGCCCGGACACCTCGCCGGACGTCATCGGCCTGTTGATGGCCGGTTCGACGGAGACTCCGGACGGCTCGGCGGAGCCGCCGAACGCCGGCCGGCAGCCCGTGCCGCAGGAGACGGGGAGCCCGGATGAGCAGTGACGAGGCACCGGCGACCGACCAGACGCTCGGGAGCGAGAAGCCGCCGCCCAGGCAGAGGCAGGGCCTCGGGCGGGCGTTCCGGGACGCCGTGCTCTACGGCAACAGCGTGGTCGTCACGGTGCTGGCGATCTTCTGCGCGCTCGTCGTCGGCGCGGTCCTCGTCGTGGTAGGCGACGAGCCGACGCGCAAGGCGATGGGCTACTTCTTCGCCGCCCCGGGCGACACGTTCCGCGCCGCCGGCAGCGCGATCGGCACCGCGTACGTCGCCCTGTTCGAGGGAGCGGTCTTCAACCCGGGCTCCGCGACGAGCGGCTTCTCCGGTGTCATGTACCCGATCTCGGAGACCCTGGTCTCCGCGACGCCACTGATCCTGGCCGGCCTCTCGGTGGCGCTCGCGTTCCGCACGGGGCTGTTCAACATCGGCGCGCAGGGCCAGATCATCATGGGCGCGATCTTCGCCGGGTACGTCGGCTTCGCCTGGCACCTGCCGATCGTGCTGCACCTGATCGTCGCGCTCGCCGCCGGCATAGTGGGCGGCGCGCTGTGGGGCGGCATCGCGGGCTTCCTCAAGGCCCGCACCGGCGCGCACGAGGTCATCTCGACCATCATGCTGAACTACGTGGCGTACAGCCTGCTGGCGTTCCTGCTGGCCGTGAACGGGTTCCAGGCGCCGCCGTACAGCCAGGCGATCTCCCGCAACGTCCTCGACACCGCGCGGCTGCCGCCGTTGCTCGGCTCCGGGCTGCGCGTGCACGCCGGGCTGATCCTCGCCCTGCTCGCCGCCGTGGGCATGTGGTGGCTGCTCGAACGGAGCACCACCGGCTTCGAGCTCCGCGCGGTCGGCTCGAACCAGTTCGCGGCCCGGACGGCCGGCATGAGCGTGGAACGCAGCTACGTCCTGGCGATGCTGCTCGCGGGCGCGCTGTCCGGCCTCGCGGGGTGCAGCCAGATCCTCGGCACCAACCCGGCCATCACGCAGGACATCGACGGCGGCTTCGGGTTCGACGCCATCACCGTCGCGCTGCTCGGCCGCGGCAAGCCGGGCGGCACCGTGCTCGCCGGGCTGCTGTTCGGCGCCCTGCGCGCTGGCGGCGTGCAGATGCAGTCGTCCAGCGGGACGTCGATCGACCTGGTCAGCGTGGTGCAGTCGGTGATCGTGCTGTTCATCGCCGCGCCCGCGCTGATCCGGGCCATCTTCCGGCTGCGGGCCGCGCGCGGCGGCGTCCGCCAGGACCTCGCGAAGGGGTGGAACGGATGAGTGATCCGCTGTTCTGCCGCCGCGCTTCACACGACGACCGGGTGCTTCACACACGTCCTGCATCGTGTGAAGTACCCGTCGATCACGTTAACGTCATCGACGGGTACCTCGCCGGTGTATGGCGCGGGGAGGGGGCGACATGACCGCTACTCCGTCGCAGACGCTCCCGCCCGAGATCCCCGAGGAAGATCTCGTCATCCACCGGGTCGTGGCGCCGCCGCTGTCCCGCCGGCAACGGCTCGTCGTCGGCACGACCCTGGTGTGCGTCGGCCTGTTCGTCGCACTGGCGTTCGGTGTCGCGGCGCCGCACGACTACACCGCCGCGTTCAAGCTCGGCTCGTCCGGCACCTGGGTCGACTTCCCGGACATCGTCGTGCCCGCGCGGATCTCGGCGATCCTGCTCGGCTTCGTCGTCGTCGTGCTCGGCGGCTGGCACCTCACCCGCGGCTTCGCCCGGAATCGGATCAAGTGGGTCGCCACGGTCGCGATCGTCTGCTTCATCCTCGGCTTCCTCTGCTGGGCGTCGACGGGCAAGGCGGGCACCGAGATCGACCTGCTCGGCCTGATGCAGCAGGCGATCTTCCTCGCCGTGCCGCTGATCCTGGGCGCCCTGGCCGGCATCATGTGCGAGCGGTCCGGCGTCATCAACGTCGCCATCGAGGGCCAGATGCTCGCCGGTGCGTTCCTCGGCGCGCTGACCGCGTCCATCGCGCACAACCTCGGCGTCGGTGTGCTGTTCGCGCTCGTCGCCGGCGGGCTGATGGGCGCGCTGCTCGCCGTGTTCTCGATCCGGTACCTCGTCAACCAGGTCGTCGTCGGCGTCGTGCTGAACGTGTTCGCGCTCGGGCTCACCGGCTTCGCGTACGACATGTTCATGAAGAACAACGCGGACCGGTACAACGACCCCGGGTTCTTCGGGTCGCTGAAGATCCCGGTGCTCGGCGACATCCCCGTGATCGGGCCGCTGTTCTTCGACGCCAACGTGATCGTTTACGCGACCTACGTGCTCATCGTCGTCATCCAGGTCGCGCTGTTCCGCACCCGCTGGGGACTTCGTACCCGCGCGGTCGGCGAGCACCCCAAGGCGGCCGACACCGTGGGCATCAACGTGCTGCGGCTGCGCTACCGCAACGTGATCCTCGGCGGGCTGATCTCCGGTCTCGCCGGTGCGTACTTCACGATCGGCACCGTCGGCAGCTTCAGCAAGAACATCACGTCCGGCAAGGGGTTCATCGCGCTGGCAGCCGTCATCTTCGGCCGGTGGAGCCCGCTCGGCGCACTCGGCGCCGCGCTGCTGTTCGGGTTCGCGGACGCGCTGCAGACGGTGCTGTCGTACACGCAGACGCCGGTGCCGATCCCGTCGTCGTTCCTCGCGATGCTGCCCTACCTCGCCACCATCTTCGCCGTCGCCGGACTCGTCGGCCGGGTCCGCGCGCCCGCGGCGGACGGCGAGCCGTACACCAAGGAGTGACGCTTGGCCGACATCGACTGGGACGCGTTGCGTTCCGCCGCCCGCGAGGCCGCGACGCACGCGTACGTGCCGTACTCGCACTTTCCGGTCGGCGTGGCCGGCCTCGTCGACGACGGCCGGGTCGTCTCCGGGTGCAACGTCGAGAACGCGTCGTACGGGCTCACCCTGTGCGCCGAGTGCGGCCTGGTCTCGGCGTTGCACGCGGGCGGTGGCGGCCGGCTCGTCGCGGTGGCGTGCGTCGACGGTGCGGGCGTGGCGCTGATGCCGTGCGGGCGGTGCCGGCAGCTGCTCTGGGAGCACGGCGGCGCGGACATGCTGCTCGAGACCGTCAGCGGCATCCGTCCGATGCGCGAGGTGCTGCCGGACGCGTTCGACGCCGGCGACCTGTCGCACCGCTCGCCGTGACAACCGTTTCCCCGCGACGCGCGTGAGACTCCCGTCGTATCCAGCGCACCCGCGACGGGAAGGAACCCCGAGGATGGGCAAGAAGACGGTCACGACAGCGCTCGGAGTGGTGGCTGCACTCGCCGTCGCCGTACCCGGGACCCATGCCGGGACGGCCCACGCCGCCTTCATCTGTGACGGCCCGCAGGCACCGTCGTACACGGACTTCGACAACGACGGGAAGGCCGACGCCGTCGTCGGCGTGCCGGGCGAGGACATCGGCGGCGCCAAGGACGCCGGCCGCGTCGAGGTGCGGTACGGGAACGGCAAGGTACAGGGCCTGCACCTGCCGAAACCGAAGGCGGGCGACCGGTTCGGCACCGCCGCCATCGGCTTCGCGCTCGGCGCCGGGAGCATGTGCGGCGACCTGCTCGTCGGCGTTCCCGGCCGCGACGTCGGGGGACGGGCGGACGCCGGCGCCGTCGCCGTGTTCGTCGGCACCCCGAACGGGCTGTCCTATGCGTTCACCGACACCCAGTACTACGACGACGACCACGAGGAGCACATCCCGGGCGACCTGCGGGCCGGCGCGCGGCTGGGCGCGACGCTCGCGACGGGGCCGAGCACGCCCGTGGAGGGCGGCACCGAGACCACCGTGTACATCGGCGCCCCCGGCACGACGGTCGGTGGCAAGAAGGGCGCCGGTGCGGTCGCGCGGACGACGTACCGCACGTCGAGCGACGAGGCCGAAACGACAATCAGCGGCACGCTGTTCACTGAAGGTACGCATGGCGTCCCGGGTCCCGCGGGCGCGGGGGACGAGTTCGGCGCGAGCATCGCGGCGAACGGCGCGTTGATCGGCGCTCCGGGCCGGACGGTCAACGGTCGTGCGGATGCCGGTGCCGCGTACGCGGCGGTCACCGGTGGCGACACGTACCGGAGGGTGACGCAGGACAGCGACGGCGTACCGGGTACCGCAGAAGCCGGCGACCGGTTCGGCGCGGCGGTGCTCCGTCCGAACGGCGGCGAGCGGGCCTACGTCGGCGCCCCCGGTGAGTCGATCGGGTCGCTGGCAGGCGCGGGAAGCGTGCTGAGCTTCGACGCCTCGGGCCTGGGCGCGGACGGACCGGTCGGGGTCGCGATCGGCTACCGGCAGGGCACCCCGGACGTCGTGGGGACGGCGGAGGCCGGCGACCACTTCGGCGCCTCGCTCGGCCAGGCCTTCGGCTCGGGCACGGTGGCGGGTGCACCGGGCGAGGACGTCGGCAGCGTGCGGGACGCCGGTGCCGTGTTCGCCCTCGGACCGATCAAGAGCGAGGTCCGGTCGTGGAGCCAGCGGACCGCCGGCGTGCCGGGAACGCCGGAGCCCGGCGACCGGTTCGGCGCCGTGCTCGGCAGGCGGGGCGCGGCGACCCTCGTGGGCATCCCGGGTGAGAACTCGGGCGCGGGCTCCACGCTCGTCGGCCTGCCCGGTCCCGACGTGCTCGCGCCGAGCGTCGGCTGGCACCAGGAGTCCGGTGCGTCCGAGTCCGGTGACGGCTTCGGCGCGGCGCTCACCGACACGTACAACTGAGGAGGAAGCGCGTGAACGCTGTCGAGGTCATCCGTGCCAAGCGCGACGGCGGGACGCTTTCCGACGCTCAGATCGACTGGGTGCTCGACGCGTACGTGAAGGGCGACGTCGCGGACGAGCAGATGGCCGCGCTCGCGATGGCGATCCTGCTGCGCGGCATGACGTCCGCCGAGGTCGCCAGGTGGACCGACGCGATGATCCGCTCGGGCGAGCGGATGGACTGGGCCGGCATCGGCAGGCCGACCACCGACAAGCACTCCACCGGCGGCGTCGGCGACAAGATCACGCTTCCGCTGGCGCCGACGGTCGCGGCGTGCGGCGTGGCCGTGCCGCAGCTGTCCGGCCGCGGGCTCGGCCACACCGGCGGCACGCTCGACAAGCTCGAGTCGATCCCCGGCTGGCGAGCGGTGCTCGACCGCGACGAGATGCGCGCGCAGCTCGCGGGGCCGGGTGCGTTCGTCGCGGCCGCCGCCGACTTCATCGCGCCGGCCGACCGCAAGCTGTACGCGCTGCGCGACGTCACCGGCACCGTCGAGTCGATCCCGCTGATCGCGAGCTCGATCATGAGCAAGAAGATCGCCGAGGGCACGGCGTCGCTCGTCCTGGACGTGAAGGTCGGCAGCGGTGCGTTCATGCACGACGTGGGGGACGCGCGGGAGCTCGCTCGCACGATGGTCGAGCTCGGCGGCGCGCACGGCGTCCGCACGGTGGCGCTGCTGACCGGCATGGACGTGCCGCTCGGCCGGGCGGTGGGCAACGCGCTCGAGGTGGCCGAGTCCGTCGATGTGCTCGCCGGCGGCGGGCCCGACGACGTGGTCGAGCTGACCGTGGCCCTGGCCCGGGAGATGGTGGCGAGCGCAGGCGGCGGCTCGGGCAGGGACCCGGCCGACGCGCTGCGCGACGGCTCGGCGATGGACGTGTGGCGGCGGATGGTCGCCGGTCAGGGCGGCGACCCTGACGCGCCGCTGCCGGTCGCGGCGGAGACGCACGATGTGGTGGCGCCCGCGTCGGGGACGCTCAGCTGGCTGGATGCGTACGCCGTGGGCGTCGCGGCGTGGCGGCTGGGCGCGGGCCGGGCCCGCAAGGAGGACGCGGTGTCGCCGGTCGCCGGCGTCGTGCTGCACAAGAAGCCGGGCGACGCCGTGCGCGCCGGTGAGCCGGTGCTGACCCTGCACGCCGACGACCCGTCCCGGTTCCCCGCGGCGGAGGAGGCGCTGGCGGACGCGGTCGAGCTGGACGGCCGGCGCGAACCGCTGCCCCTGCTCGTCGACCGCATCCCGTCGCCGGCGGCGGCGTCCTAACCCAGTTCACTTGGCCGCTCGGCACTTCACTTGGCCGCCCGGCACTTCACTTGGCCGCCCGGGTCCGTTCGCCGGGCTCGTCCCGATTCTCGACCTGAGCGGCCAAGTGAACTCGAGAGCGGCCAAGTGAAGTCAACCCCCCGAGGCCGGACCGGACGGCGGTGCGCTCAGTCCTCGCTGGGGAGCAGGATCCAGAGCACCAGGTAGATGATGAACTGCGGTCCCGGCAGCAGGCAGGACAGCAGGAAGATCACCCGGACGACGAACGGTGACAGGCCGAACCGGCGGCCGAGCCCGGCGCACACGCCGGCGATCACGCGGCCGTGCCTCGGGCGTACGAGCTGGGACGACATCGGTGCTTCCTCTCGGTCGAAACGCTTTGCTGCCAACCACTCTGCCCCTTCTCCGGCCGCTTCGTGACCCTCGGCGGCCGGAACCAGGGTCGGTTCGGGGCAGGTTCCGGGGTACCCCTAGACGGGCTCCGCCCGCTACGCTCCGTACGGCCGACGGCACGTACGGCAGTGACAGGAGACGCAGATGACCAGACGACGACGCCGCATCGTGGCCGCACTCCTCGGTGTCGCCTGCCTCGCCGGCGCCACCGGCGTGATCGGCCCGGTCGGTTCGCCGCCGCCCGCACAGGCGGCGCCCGCAACCGAGGCGCCGGACTCGTTCTACGACCCGCCCTCACCGCTGCCCGCGGGCGAGCCGGGCGACGTCCTCCGGGCCGAGCCGACGAGCTCCCACCTCGACCCGCTGCACCTGCTGCCGACGCCCGCGAACGTGTGGCGGCTCATGTACCTGTCGACCTCCGGCACCGGTGAGCGCGTCGCCGTGACCGGCACCCTGCTCGTGCCGCGGGCGCCGTGGCTCGGTGCCGGGCGGCGGCCGCTGCTGACGTACGCGCTCGGTTCGCACGGCCTCGGACCGCAGTGCACGCCGTCGTACCAGTTCCGGCAGGGCACCGAGTACGAGGCCGGGCTCGTCGCGAGCTACGTGAACGAGGGCTGGGCGGTCGTCGTCACCGACTACGAGCACGTGCACACGAACGGGTTCGAGGTCTACGTGAACACGAGGTCGGCCGGGCAGTCGGTGCTCGACGCCGCCCGCGCCGCCACGCACGTCGCCGGCAGCGGTCTCACCGCGGCGAACCCGGTCGCGATCACCGGTTACTCGCAGGGCGGGCACGCCTCGTCGGCGGCCGCGGAGCTGCAGCCGACCTACGCCCCCGAGCTGCCGGTCAAGGCGGTCGCTACCGGCGGCGTACCGGCCGACCTGCGCGAGGTGGCGGCCAACGTCGACCGCACGGCGCTGTTCGGCACCGTGCCGATGGCGGTGGCGTCGCTGCACGCGGTGTACCCGGAGCTGTCGCTGTCCGGGTTCAACGCCACCGGGCAGCGCGCCCTGCACGACGCGACCACCACGTGCATGCCCGAGATGGTCACGCGCTGGGGGTTCCACTCCGCCACCGAGCTCACCGTCGGCGCGAAGACGATCGGGCAGTTCCTGGACGCGAACCCCGACTGGGCGAGCCGCATCGACGAGCAGCGGCTCGGCACCCGTGCGCCACACGTGCCGGCGCTCGTCTACCACGGTCTCGAGGACCCGTGGGTCCCCTACGCCGTCGACCGGCAGCTCGCCGACGACTGGCGCGCGAAGGGCGCGGACGTGACGTTCACGACCTACCCGGTCGCCGAGCACATCGGCGCGGTGATCGAGGCGATACCGCAGGTGCAGACCTGGCTGTTCGTCCACACGACCGGCACCACGGGCGCTGCGGCGTAGCGGCCTCGCCGTTCACCTCACGTGGGTACATCGCCGTCGCTATAGCCACTGCGACGTACCCACGTGAGGTGGTTCCACATCGTGGTGGTGGCGTTGCCCAGGCTATAGCCACGGCAACGTACCCACGTCAGGTTCAGACGCCGACGGGGTGCCAGACGGTCTTCGTCTCCAGGAACGCGCGCAGCCGGTCGATGCCCGGGTCACGCGTCCAGTCCACCCGGCCGGACGGCGGCGGCAGCACCCGCTTGAGGTTGCCGGCCGCGGAGCGCTCCAGCTCGGTGGCGAGCGCGGCGTCCTCGACGCCGGTGAGGTCGATCGCCTTGACGTCCATGTGCGAGGCGAGCCACGGCGCGACCTCGGCGACCCGGCCGGTGAGCAGGTTGACGACGCCGCCGGGCACGTCGCTCGTCGCGAGCACCTCGGAGAGCGTGACCGCCGGCAGCGGGCGGTCCTCCGCGGCGAGCACGACACACGTGTTGCCGCTCACCACCACCGGCGCGACCACCGACACCAGCCCGAGCAGGCTGGACCGCTGCGGCGCGACGACCGCGACCACGCCGGTCGGCTCCGGCACGCTGAAGTCGAAGTACGGCCCCGCCACCTGGTTGCTGGAACCCAGCACCTGCGCGAGCTTGTCGGCCCAACCGGCGTACCAGACCCAGCGGTCGATCGCGGCCGACACGACGCCGTCGGCACGGGGGCGCGTGACGCCCTCGCCCGCGGCGACCTCGCTCACGAACTGCTCGCGGCGGCCCTCGAGCAGCTCCGCGATCCGGTACAGGATCTGCCCGCGGTTGTACGCCGTCCGCCCGCTCCAGCCGCCGAACGCCTTGCCCGCGGCCTGCACGGCGTCGCGCGCGTCCTTGCGCGACGCGAGCGACGCGTTGGCCAGGAAGCGCCCGCGCGAATCGGTCACCTCGTACGACCGGCCGGACTCGCTGCGCGGGAACGCCCCGCCGATGTAGAGCTTGTAGGTCTTGCGCACGTCGACCCGCTTCGGCTCAGTGGGCAAGGTAGGCCTCCAGTCCGTGCCGGCCGCCCTCGCGGCCGTATCCCGACTCCTTGTACCCGCCGAACGGGCTCGTCGGGTCGAACTTGTTGAACGTGTTGGCCCAGACGACGCCTGCGCGCAGCTTCTCGGCCATCCAGAGGATGCGCGAGCCCTTCTCCGTCCAGACGCCCGCGGACAGCCCGTACGGCGTATTGTTCGCCTTCTCCACGGCCTCGGCCGGCGTGCGGAACGTCAGCACCGACAGCACCGGGCCGAAGATCTCCTCCCGCGCGATCCGGTGCGCCTGCGTGACGCCGGTGAACAGCGTCGGCGGGAACCAGAAGCCGTGCTCCGGCAGCTCGCACGGCGCGGCCCAGCGGTCGGCGCCCTCGGTCTCGCCGATCTCGGACAGCTCCCTGATCTTCGCGAGCTGGACGGCACTGTTGATCGCGCCGATGTCGGTGTTCTTGTCGAGCGGGTCGCCGACGCGCAGCGTCGTCATGCGCCGCTTCAACCGGTCGAGCACGTCCTCGTACACGCTCTCCTGCACCAGCAGGCGCGACCCCGCGCAGCAGACGTGGCCCTGGTTGAAGAAGATGCCGTTGACGATGCCCTCGACGGCCTGGTCGAGCGCGGCGTCCTCGAACACGACGTTCGCCGCCTTGCCGCCGAGCTCCAGCGTCAGCCGTTTGCGGGTGCCGGCGACGGACTTCGCGATCTCCCTGCCGACCTCGGTGGAGCCGGTGAACGCGACCTTGTCGACGCCCTCGTGACCGACCAGCGCCGCTCCGGTCGCGCCGGCGCCGGTGACGATGTTGACGACGCCGGGCGGCAGGTCGGCCTGCCGGCAGATGTCGGCGAACGCGAGCGCGGTGAGCGGCGTCGTCTCGGCCGGCTTGAGCACGACGGTGTTGCCGCACGCGAGCGCGGGCGCGATCTTCCACGCCAGCATCAGCAGCGGGAAGTTCCAGGGGATCACCTGGCCGGCGACGCCGACGGGCCTCGGGTCGGGGCCGAACCCGGCGTACTCCAGCTTGTCGGCCCAGCCGGCGTAGGAGAAGAACCAGGCGGCGACGAGCGGGATGTCGACGTCGCGGGACTCGCGGATCGGCTTGCCGTTGTCGATGCTCTCGAGCACGGCGAGCTCGCGCGCCCGCTCCTGGACGATCCGCGCGATCCGGTAGAGGTACTTCGCGCGGTCGCGTCCGGGCATCGGCCCCCAGACCCTGTCGTACGCCGCGCGTGCGGCGCGGACGGCGCGGTCGACGTCGGCGGGGCCGGCGGACGAGACCTCGGAGAGGACCTCCTCGGTGGCCGGGTTGACGGTCTTGAACGGCTTGCCGTCGGTGGCCTCGATGAACTCGCCGCCGATGAACAGCCCGTAGTGCGAGGCGATGTCGACGATCGCCCGCGACTCCGGCGCCGGTGCGTACTCGAACCTGGGCATCTCCCCATTACACCTCACTCCGCGGCCGGTCGTTCGCCGCGCACTACCGGCTCGTCCGGCCGTCGCTGCTGACCGTGGTGCCGACGTCCTCGCCCTGGCAGATGGCGGTCATCGCGCCGGGTCGCGCGACGTCGAAGACGTGCATGACCAGCTTCTGCTCGTCGGCGAGGACGAACGCGCTGGCGTCCATCACCCGGACGTCGCGGGCGAGCGCCTCCTGGTACGTGAGACTCGTGAACTTCTTCGCGTGCGGGTCGACGTTGGGGTCCGCGTCGTACACGCCGTCCACGCCGCGCTTGGCGACGAGCAGCGCGTCGGCGTCGAGCTCCAGCGCACGCTGGACCGACGGGTAGTCCGTCGTGACGTACGGCTGCCCGATGCCGCCGGCCAGCAGCACGATCAGCCCGCGCCGCAGGTGCCGGTCTGCGCGCAGCCGGATGTACGGCTCGGCGACGGTCTGCATCGGCACTGCCGTCATCACCCGCACGTCCGCCTCGGTGCGTCCGGTCAGCACCCCGCGGAGCATCAACGCGTTCATGACCGTGCCGAGGATGCCGATGTTGTCGGCCTCGGCCCGGCTGATGCCCCAGCCCTCGGCCATCCGGCCCCTGAAGTAGTTGCCGCCGCCGATGACGACGGCGAGCTCGACGCCCAGGGAGTGCACGGAGAGGAGTTCGTCGGCGAGCTGCGCCAGGCTCCCGGGGTCGACGCCCCAACCGTCGGGTCCTGCGAGCGCCTCGCCGCTGAGCTTGACCACGACGCGTGAGTACCGGTGCACGGAACCGCCCTTCGCGGGCCGCGCCCTCGGCGACCCGGCCCATCGTAGGGCCCGGATCCGGGAAGGACGACGAGTACCGCCGGCACTGCCGGTACCGCCGTCACTGCCGGTACCCCCGGTACCCGCCCGGTCACCGGGATCCCCCGGGCCATGTAAACATGGCCGGTGGTGGCTTTACACGGGGCATGCCCCGTGCAAAGCCACCACGAGCATGGTTTACATGGCCGGGGGGAGCGGGGTTGCCGCGGCGGGCAGGCGGTCAGCGTGTTGCGGCTTGCTTGGCGGCGATGCGGGCGCGGACCTCGGGACGGCGCAGCGGCGGCAGCGTCGGCGGCGGCTGGCGGCGGTCCGGCAGGTCGCGCAGGAGCCGTTCGGTGATCGCGGCGACCTCGCGCACCGCGGCCTCGAACGGCTCCCTGGTGGCGTCGGACACGCTCTGCACGCCGCTCACCTTCCGCACGTACTGGCGCGCCGCGGCCTCGATCTCCTCGGCGGTGGCGGCGGGCTGCAGGCCACGCAGCGTGGTGATGTTTCTGCACACGGGTCAGTCCAAGGTGAAGTAGTCGGTGCCGGCGTACCGGCCGGTCGCGAGCTTCTGCCGTTGCATCAGCAGGTCGTTGAGCAGGCTGGACGCGCCGAACCTGAACCATTCCGGGCTGAGCCAGTCCTCGCCGGCGGTCTCGTTGACCGTGACGAGGTAGCGGATGGCGTCCTTGGCGGTACGGATCCCGCCGGCCGGCTTCACGCCGACCTGCCGGCCGGTGGCGGCGCGGAAGTCGCGGACCGCCTCCAGCATCACCAGCGTCACCGGCAGCGTCGCCGCGGGCGACACCTTGCCCGTGCTGGTCTTGATGAAGTCGGCACCCGCCAGCATCGCCAGCCAGGACGCACGCCGCACGTTGTCGTACGTGGCCAGCTCGCCGGTCTCGAGGATCACCTTCAGGTGCGCGCCGCCGCACGCCTCCTTCACCGCGGTGATCTCGTCGTGGACGGCGCCGTAGTGGCCGGCCAGGAACGCGCCGCGGTCGATGACCATGTCGACCTCGTCGGCGCCCTCGCGGACCGCGTACGCGACATCGGCGAGCTTGACGTCGCGCGCCGCGCGCCCGGACGGGAACGCCGTCGCGACGCTGGCCACGCGGACGCCGCTGCCGGCCACCGCCGCCTTCGCCGTGGCGACGAGGTCGGGGTAGACGCACACCGCGGCCACGTGCGGGACGGTGGGATCGCCCGGGTCCGGCCGGACCGCCTTCGCGCTCATCGCGCGCACCTTGCCGTGGGTGTCCTGGCCCTCGAGCGTGGTGAGGTCGACCATCGAGACGGCGAGGTCGAGCGCGAAGCCCTTCGCGGTCGTCTTGATCGACCGGGTCGCGAGCCGTGCCGCGCGCTCCTCGGCCCCGACCTGGTCGACGCCGGGGAGCCCGTGCAGGAACCGCCGCAGCGACGACGCCGACGCCGTGACGCCGGAAAGCGCATCGATGGAGGTGGTCACGGGCCCCAGCGTAGGCCAGCAGGAGGTGGGTGGGGGAGAATCGGACCGTGAGCACCCCTGCGCCGGACGACCGGCTCGACGAGAAGTCACGGGTCGGCTGGGTGCTCGGCTGGCTGTGGATGGTCTTCGCCGCCTACAACGTGGTCGACATCGTCAGGCACCCGTGGGACCGCGCGAGCGCGTACGCGGGCTCGATCCTGCTGCTCGTGAGCGGCATCGTCTACATCATCGCGCTGCGCCCGCGGCTGCAGGCCGACCCGGATCGGGTGCTGATCCGCAACCCGCTGCGTGACATCGAGATCCCCTGGGGAGCGGTGAGCGACGTCAACGCGCGCGACACCGTCCGGATCGAGACGGAGCGCAAGCAGTACCACTCGTGGGTCGGCCACGTGCCCAACCGGCGCCGCGCCCAGTACAGCCGGGCGAAGCTACGGGCCAAGACGGCGGAGCTCAACGCCGACACCCGCGGGCGCGGTTTCGACCGGTCGGGGGCGGGCGCGCGCAGCGAGGTCGAGCGGCAGAACCAGGCCGAGTTCATGGTGCAGCGGCTGCAGAACCTGTCCGACCGGTTCGGCCAGCGGTCGAAGGACGCCGGGCACACGACCGAGTCGGTGCGCTGGTACTGGCCCGCCGTCGCGGCCCTCGTCGTCCCCGTGCTGCTGATCGTCGCGAGCGCGGTGATCCCGTAGCCGCCGCTACGTCCTGACGAGGGAGCCGAGCTCCGAGCGCAGGGCGCCCAGCCGGCCGGAGGCCGTCGCGCGGGCAGCGGCGACGTCGCCGTCCGGCACCGGCACGACCACCTCCAGGTAGCACTTGATCTTCGGCTCGGTGCCTGACGGGCGGACGACCACGCGGGTGCGTTCGGCGAGCCGCAGCCGGACGCCGGGCGTCGGCGGCAGTCCGGTGTCGCCGGCGGCGAGGTCCTCGACCGACTCCACGGCCAGGCCGCCGATGCCCGCCGGCGGGTCGGCGAGCAGCCGGCCGAGCACCGCGTCACTGTCCGCGATCCGGGCGACCCGTACCGAGATCTGGTCCGTGCTGTGCAGGCCGTGCTCCACGGCCAGCTCGTCGAGCAGGTCGGTGAGCCCGCGCCCTTCGGCCGCGAGCGACGCCGCCAGCTCGCACACCAGCAGCGCGGCGGTGATCCCGTCCTTGTCGGCGACGCCGGCCGGGTCGACGCAGTAGCCGAGCGCCTCCTCGTAGGCGTACCTGAGGTGCGGCACCCGGGACAGCCACTTGAAGCCGGTGAGCGTGTCGACGTACGGGACGCCGGCGGCGTCGGCCATCCGGTGCAGCAGGGTGCTGGAGACGATCGAGGCGGCGAACACGCCGTCCGGCCTCGGTTCGCGGCGCAGGATGTGCGCGGCGAGCAACGCGCCGACGTCGTCGCCGCGGAGCATCCGGAACCCGCCGGTGTCGGGGACGGCGATCGCGCACCGGTCGGCGTCCGGGTCGTTGGCGACCACCAGGTCGGCGCCGGCGTCGACCGCCGTCGCGATCGCGAGGTCGAGCGCGCCGGGCTCCTCCGGGTTGGGGAACCGCACGGTGGGGAAGTCCGGGTCCGGGTCGGCCTGCTCGGCGACGACCGCCGCCGGCGCGAACCCCGCCGCCGCGAACACCCGCTCGAACACCTGCCTGCCGACGCCGTGCATCGGGGTGTACGCGATCCGCAGGCCGCGCGGCGAGTGCGGGTCGACGAGCGACGCCGCGCGCTCGACGTACCGGTCGACCAGGCTCTCGTCGACGCGCGTCCAGCCGTGGTCCCTGGGCAGCTCGCGCACCGGGCCCACCGCCGCGATCTCGGCGGAGATGCCGGCGTCGGCCGGCGGGACGATCTGCCTGCCGTCGCTGAGGTAGACCTTGTACCCGTTGTCGCGCGGCGGGTTGTGGCTCGCCGTCACCATCACCCCGGCGACGCAGCCGAGCGTGCGGATGGCGTACGCGAGCACGGGCGTGGGCAGCGGCCGCGGCAGCACCAGCGCGGTGAGCCCGGCGCCCTGCACGACGTCGGCGGTGTCGGCGGCGAACACGTCGGAGTTGTGCCTGGCGTCGTAACCGATCACCACGCGGTCGCCGCGCGCCGCCGCTCCGGTCGAGCGGAGGTACGCCGCCAGCCCGGCCGCCGCGCGCTGGACGACCACGCGGTTCATCCGGTTCGGGCCCGCGCCGAGCTCGCCGCGCAGCCCCGCCGTGCCGAAGGTCAGGTGGCTGCCGAACCGGTCGGCCAGCGCGGCGTGGTCGTCGGCGTCGAGGACGGCCGTCAGCTCCGCGCGGGTGGCGGCGTCCGGGTCGTCCTCGAGCCAGCGGCGCGCGGCCGCGACGACTGTGTCTGCTCCGCCACGCCCGGAATCCCCGCCGAGGGCTCCTCCGCCACGCCCGGAATCCCCGCCGGGGTCAGGTGGGGAGGTCCGGATGCTCACACCGCACCACCTCGGCCAGCAGCCGGCCCATCCGCGCCGACGCGCGGCGTCCGGTGGCGAGCACGTCCTCGTGGTCGAGGGCCTCGCCGAGCCCCGCCGCGAGGTTGGTGACCAGGGAGATGCCGAGCACCTCGGCCCCCGCCTCGCGGGCCGCGATCGCCTCGAGCACCGTCGACATGCCGACGAGGTCGCCGCCCATCGCCCGCAGCATCCGGATCTCGGCGGGCGTCTCGTAGTGCGGCCCGGGCATGGCGACGTAGACGCCCTCCTCGAGCGAGGGGTCGATCTCCTTGCACAGCTGCCGCAGCCGCGGGGAGTAGAGGTCGGTGAGGTCGACGAACTTGGCGCCGCGGATCGGCGACTTCGCCGTGAGGTTGATGTGGTCGCGGATCAGCACCGGCTGGCCGACGAGGAACGACTCGCGGACGGCACCGGAGGCGTTGGTGAGCACGACGATGCGGCAGCCGGCGGCGACGGCCGTGCGCACGCTGTGCACGACCGGCTCGACGCCGTGACCCTCGTAGAGGTGGGTGCGGCCGACGAACGCGAGCACGGCGCGGTTGTCGGCGCGGACGATGCGGACGGTGCCCGCGTGGCCGGTGGCCGTGGCCCGGTGGAAGCCGGGCAGCTCCGTGGCGAGGAACTCCCGCTCGGTGTCGCCGAGCATGTCGACCGCGGGCCGCCACCCGGAACCGAGCACGACGGCGACGTCGAACGCGGGGATGTCCGACATCTCGTGCAACCGCTTGGCGGCCGACCGCGCGGTGGCGTGCGGGTCGAACCAGGTCTGCTCAGGAGCCATCGCTCGGAAGCGTAACCCACGGGTAGGTCCACGTGGGTACGTCGTGGCCCTCATAGGGGCAGCGACGCCACCACCACGATGTGGAACCACGTGACGTGGGTACGTTGCAGCGGTCATAGCGCCTGCGACGTACCCACGTCACGTCAGGGCGGGGAGGGACCGGGCAGACCGGGTCGGGCTAGCGGCAGGGGCGCTTGCGGATCCACTCGACGTAGTCGTCGGGGGCGCCGGCCGCGTCGGCGGCGTCGGCGATGATCTCGACGTACCTGGCCGAGGGCAGGCCGCCCTCGTACCCGTCCAGCACGTACACCCAGGCCACCTGCTGGCCTTCGAGGGTGTCGACGCGCACCCGCAGCTTCCGGTACAGCCCGAGGTCGGCGCCCTCCCAACTGTCGAGGCGAGGCTCGTCGGCGGCGGCGACGTCGTAGAGCATGACGAACACCTGGCCGGTCGGGTCGGGGACGACGGTGACCAGCGCGCCGTCGAAGCCGCGGTCCTCCGCCCCGAAGCCGATCCGCCAGCCGGTGAGCCAGCCGGAGCCGCGGGCCGGCGAGTGCGGGGCGCGCTGCAGCATCTGCTCCGGGTCGAGGTTGCTTCCGTACGCGGCGTAGATCGTCACGAGACGGCCTCCGAAGTGAGCATCGTAGCGAGCACACGTGCGCGAGGCACGGCACTCGCGTGCCTGAGCGAGGAGCGGAGCGGAGGAGGTCGTCGGGGAACACTGGTCATGGCCGGTCCAGGTTACGGCCTCCGCCGCCGCGGATAGGGGAGAATGCCCCGGGACACGCGGAGAAGGGCGGTATGTGGCTGTGACACGGGTCGCGATCATCGGAGGCGGGCCGGGAGGCTACGAGGCGGCGCTGGTGGCCGCACAGCTCGGCGCCGACGTGACGCTCGTCGAACGCGACGGCCCCGGCGGCGCCTGCGTGCTCGCCGACTGCGTGCCGTCGAAGACGTTGATCGCCACCGCGGAGTCGATGCACGGTCTCGAGCAGGCGGACCTGCTGGGCCTGCGCATGTCGGGCGAAGGCGTCGGCGTCGACATCGCGCGGGTGAACGAGCGGGTGCGTGGCCTGGCGAGGGCGCAGTCGGCCGACATCGGCAAGCGCCTGGTGAGCGAGGGCGTGACCATCGTGCCCGAGACCGGACGCCTGCTCGGGCCCGGCCGGGTCGAGGCGGGCGGCGAGGAGCTGCGTGCCGACGTCGTGCTGGTGTCCGTGGGCGCCCGTCCGCGGATGATGCCCGGCTGCGAGGTGGACGGCGAGCGCATCCTCACCTGGCGCCAGGTCTACGACCTGGACGAGCTGCCCGAGCACCTGGTCGTCGTCGGCTCCGGCGTGACCGGCGCCGAGTTCGCCAGCGGTTACCTCGGCCTCGGCGCGCGGGTGACGCTGGTGTCCAGCCGCGACCGCGTGCTGCCGCACGAGGACCCCGACGCCGCCGCCGTGCTCGAAGGCGTGTTCGCCCGGCGGGGGATGGACGTGGTCGGCCGGGCCAGGGCACAGAGCGTGGAGCGCACGGCGGACGGCGTGCTCGTGCGGCTGGTCGACGGGCGCACGGTCGAGGGCAGCCACTGCCTGCTCGCGATCGGCTCGGTGCCCGCCACCGACGGCATCGGCCTGGGCGAGGCGGGCGTCGCCATGGACGAGCGCGGCTTCGTCGGGGTCGACCGCGTGTCGCGGACCTCGGTGCCCGGCGTGTACGCCGCCGGCGACTGCACCGGCGTGCTGATGCTGGCGTCCGTCGCCGCGATGCAGGGCCGGATCGCGATGTGGCACGCGCTCGGCGAGGCGGTCGAGCCGCTGCGCCTGTCGACCGTGGCGGCCAACGTGTTCACCGACCCGGAGATCGCCAGCGTCGGTGTCAGCCAGGCGATGGTCGACTCGGGCGCCGTGGACGCACAGCAGGTGCTGCTGCCGCTGGCCACGAACGCGCGCGGCAAGATGCAGGAGCTGCACGACGGGTTCGTCAAGCTGTTCTGCCGCTCGGGCACGGGTGTCGTGCTCGGCGGCGTCGTGGTGTCGCCGAAGGCGAGCGAGCTGGTGCTGACGTTGTCGCTCGCCGTACGGTTCGGGCTCACCGTCGGGCAGCTGGCGCACACGTTCGCCGTCTACCCGTCGCTCACCGGCAGCATCACCGAGGCCGCGCGCCAGCTGATGACGCCACTGGACTGAGCGGCGTCAGCGCGTCTGTTGCTCGGGCGGCTCGAGGCGGTGCTGGCGGAGCTTGTGGTCGCGGATCGGCCCGGTGTACAGCACCATCACGAAGGTGCTGCTGATCCAGAGCAGGGCGGCGGTCATGATGCGCAGCGACCACGGTCCGGGCAGCGCGAGTAACGCCAGGCAGATCGGCAGCAGCACGAGCACGTGCCGCAGGACGAGCCGCCACCGCCAGTCGGCGTCGGTCAGGTCGTGGCGCACCCACTCCGTGTACCTCGGCGAGAGCCGCACGCCGAGCGTGTAGACGAGCTTCAGGGCGAGGTTCGGGTCTCCGGGAAGCCGTGCCGACACGGGTCACCCCCTAAAAGTCGCCTCCGCCGAAGTCGCCGCCCCCGCCGAAGTCACCACCGCCGAAGTCCCCGCCGCCCCAGTCGCCACCGCCACCGAAGTCGCCGCCGCCCCAGCCGTCGCCGCCGTCCGAACCGCCGTCGGAGCCGTTGTCGAGGCCCGCGTCGTACCCGGCGTCGTAACCCGCGTCGTAGCCGCCCCAGCCGCCCCAGCCGCCGGAGAGCACCGAGCCGAGCAGCAGACCGGTCAGCAGCCCGTCGACGCCGTACGAGCCGTAGTAGCCGCCGTACCACGGGGCGTACGCGGCGCCGCCCTCCCAGTACGGACGGCGCACGCCGTCGACGAGCACCTCGCGCGCGTCCGGCTGCTGGCCCGCGTCGAGGCGGGCGGCGTCCGCCGCGCACACCGGCACCTCGCGGACCGTGCCGCCGGGCGGCGCCCAGTCGCGGTCGGTGACGGACGGGCCGTGCTGCGGATTGAAGAAGCAGGGGGCGCGGCGCTCGGGCACCGGCTCGCCGGCGAGCCGGGCGCGGACCGCGGTCATGCGGTACCGCCCCTCCTCCAGCGCCTCCGCGACCGACCTGAGGTCCTGCGGCCGCCGCGCGGCCTCGAGGGCGGTCTTCGCGCGGTCGTACGCGTCCAGCGCGGTCTCGTAGTCGTGTCGCGCGTCCGGGTCGAGGTGTGCGTCGCGCACGTCGAGGTCGAGCCGCGCGACGTCCTCACCGAGCAGGGTGACGTCCTCCTCCGCCGTCCTGCGGACGGCGGCGAACTGCTCGTCGTTGCGCCGCTTGCGCTTGCGCCGCGAGGTCACCGCGACGAGCGCGCCGAGCAGGGCGATCACCACGACCACGCCGAGCCCGATGAGCACCACGGTGCCCGCGCCCGCGCCGCTCGGCCGGCTCTCCTGCGTCTGCTTCGGCGCGGCCTTCTTCGCCGCGTCGGAGACCTCGTCGATGAAGAACGAGCCGACGGCCTGTGGATCGTCGCCGCCCCGTGCCGCGGCCTGCTGCTCGAGTGCGTCGAGCTGCTTCCCCGAGAGGATCGTCGAGCTGGCGTACAGGTGCCGCTCGCCGAGGACGATGAAGGTGCCCGGGTTGTCGAAGTCCTTGCGCAGCCGGAGGGCGAGCGGGCCGCCGTCCGCGGCGACGTCCGACTCGGGCAGGATCGCCATGTAGATCGGCGTGCCGGTGTTCGGGTCCTGGATCTGTCCGGTGAAGCCGTCCACGTCGTTCTTCTTCATGAACGTCGCGGCCGGCGCCTTGTAGACGGGGTCGCCGTCCTTCCACGTCTGCACGATCTTGGCCGTGTCGACCGACGCGTTCGCCAGGCCGGGGCCCAGCAGCACCGCGCCGCAGAGGGCCACGACGGCGAGTGCGTAGGTGCAGAGACGGCGCATGGGGTAAGTATCTCCCTCGAACGTGGGGCGGCACTCGGGGCGAGTCGCCCACATTACTAAGCAAAGCCGCCCTCAAGGGGGACGAACGGCCGCGGGTCGGTGTTCCCGCTCAGTCCTCGATCTTGCAGATGACCGCGCCCGCGCTGACCGTGGCGCCGACCACGGCGTCCAGGCCGCGGACGACGCCGCTCTTGTGCGCGGTGAGCGGCTGCTCCATCTTCATCGCCTCGAGGACGACGACGGGGGCGCCCGCCTCGACGTGCTGCCCGTCGCCGACCAGGACCTTCACGATCGTGCCCTGCATCGGGCTGGTGAGAGTGTCGCCGCCCGCAGCCGCGCCGGCCGACCTCTTCCGGCTCCGGCGCTTCGCGGCGCCGCCCGGACGTGCGGGGGTGCCGAGGTCGGCCGGCAGCACCACCTCGATGCGCCGCCCGTCGACCTCGACGACGACGGGCGTCCGCTCGGCGAGCTCTGCCTGCTCCGCGGCCGGGCCCTGGTACGGCGGGATCTCGTTCGCGAACTCGGTCTCGATCCACCGGGTGTGCACCGAGAACGGCTCGTCGGTGAACGCGGGGTCGTCGACGACGGCGCGGTGGAACGGCAGCACCGTGGGCATCCCGCCGACGGTGAACTCGGCGAGCGCGCGGCGGCTGCGTTCCAGCGCCTGCCTGCGGCTGGCACCGGTGACGACCAGCTTCGCGAGCATGGAGTCGTACGCCTGCGGCACGACGGTGCCGAGCTCCACGCCGGAGTCGAGCCGGACGCCGGGCCCCGACGGCGGCTGCCAGCCGGTGACGGTGCCGGGGGCCGGCAGGAACCCGCGGCCCGCGTCCTCGGCGTTGATCCGGAACTCGAACGCGTGCCCGCGCAGCGGCGGGTCGTCGTACCCGAGCGGCTCGCCCGTGGCGATGCGCAGCTGTTCGCGGACGAGGTCGATGCCCGCGACCTCCTCGCTGACCGGGTGCTCGACCTGCAGCCGGGTGTTCACCTCCAGGAACGAGATGGTGCCGTCCCGGCCGACGAGGAACTCGCAGGTGCCGGCGCCGACGTAGCCCGCCTCGCGCATGATCGCCTTGCTCGCCTCGTACAGCCGGGCGTTCTGCTCGTCGGTGAGGAACGGCGCGGGCGCCTCCTCGACCAGCTTCTGGTGCCGGCGCTGCAGCGAGCAGTCGCGGGTCGAGACCACCACGACGGCGCCGTGGGTGTCGGCGAGGCACTGGGTCTCGACGTGGCGCGGCCGGTCCAGGTACCGCTCGACGAAGCACTCGCCGCGACCGAACGACGCGACCGCCTCGCGGACCGCGGACTCGTACAGCTCCGGCACCTCGCCGAGGTCGTACGCCACCTTGAGGCCGCGGCCGCCGCCGCCGAACGCCGCCTTGATCGCGATCGGGAGGCCGTGCTCGCGCGCGAACGCGACGACCTCGTCCGCGCCGGAGACCGGGTCGGCGGTGCCGGCGACCAGCGGCGCGCCGACGCGCTGGGCGATGTGCCGCGCTGCGACCTTGTCGCCGAGCGACCTGATCGCGTCGGGCGGCGGGCCGACCCAGGTGAGGCCGGCGTCCTGCACCGCCCGGGCGAAGTCGGCGTTCTCGGAGAGGAAGCCGTACCCGGGGTGCACGGCGTCGGCGCCGGACCGCGCGGCGACGTCCAGCAGCTTCCCGATGTCGAGGTAGCTCTCGCCCGGCGTCGAGCCGCCGAGGGCGAACGCCTCGTCGGCGGTGCGGGCGTGGACGGCGTCGCGGTCGGGGTCGGAGTACACGGCGACGCTGCGCAATCCGGCGTCCCGGCACGCCCGCGCGACCCGGACGGCGATCTCGCCGCGGTTGGCGATGAGCACCTTCTGCACCCGTGCAGTCTAGGGGTTCGCGGCGATCTCCCCGCCGGCGCTTGGAGCGCGGTCAGGCGCCGGGGCGGGTCCTGCGGTGGGTGACCCAGGCGCCGGTGAACGCGGTCACGGCCATCACCGCGCCGCCGCCGACCCACCAGGGCCAGACGCCGGGGAACACCGTGGTGCCCATGCCCACCGTCAGCGACCAGGCGGCCACCCAGACGACGATCACGGTGAGGTGGACGCCGGCTACGCGCACCGCCGCGGGCCGCCTGGTCGCCCACACCGAGAGACCGACGACGAACGCCACCCAGAGCGGCATGCTGATCGCGACCGCGAGCATCGGCCGCGGCACGAACCCGAACGCGGTGGCCACGGCGAGCGACGCCACACCACCGGCGAGCAGGTACCCGACGTACCACCTGGCGCTCGACCGCGAGCCGGCCCGCGCCGTGGAAACGCCCGGCCGCTCGTTCACGCCCGCCTCCTCCATGGCACCGGATCCTGGCATGCCCGACGCCTGGGACCGGGAGGTGGGTGCATGGTAGGTTAGCCTCGCCTTACCGGATTAGGTCAGAGGAGTGTTGCGAAATATGTCCAGGCTAGCCACGGCGGGCGCCCTGGCCGGGGTCGCCGCCGTCCTGGTCGCCGGCTGCGGCAGGAGCGGTGCCGCCGCGGACGCGATCGCGGTCGACACCTCGGACACCACCTGCAAGGTCGCGAAGACGACGTTGAGCTCGGGCACGCACACGTTCCGGATCAAGAGCACCGCGTCGAAGGTCACCGAGTTCGAGATCGTCCGCCCGGACGGGCGGATCGTCGCGGAGCGCGAGAACATCGGGCCGAGCACCACCGTCACGCTCACCGCCGAGCTGGCCGCGGGCACGTACCAGGCCGCGTGCATCCCCGGCATGGTCGGCAAGGGCGTCAGGACGCCGCTCAAGGTCACCGGCGGGGCCGCCGCCGAACGCGACCCGCAGCTGGACACCGCGGTGTCCTCGTACCGCGACTACGTCGGTGCCCAGGTCGACGACACCCTGGCGAAGACCAGGAAGTTCGTCGCCGCCGTGAAGGCCGGCGACGTCGCGAAGGCGAAGCGGCTGTACGCGCCGTCGCGGTACGGCTGGGAGGCGATCGAGCCGGTGGCGGAGAGCTTCGGCGACATCGACCCCAAGGTCGACACGCGTCAGGCCGACCTGCAGCCGGGGCAGAAGTGGACCGGCTGGCACGTCATCGAGAAGGCGCTGTGGACCTCGGGCACCACCAAGGGGATGAGCGGGTACGCCGACCAGCTCGAGCACGAGCTCACCGTGCTGAAGGAGCGCGTCGGAACCGCGGTGATCACGCCCACCTCGATGGCGAACGGCGCCAAGGAGCTGCTCGACGAGGTCGCGACGAACAAGGTGACCGGCGAGGAGGAGGCGTTCAGCCACACCGACCTGTCCGACTTCGAGGCGAACGTCGTCGGCGCGAAGAAGGTCTACACGCTGCTGCGTCCCGTCGTGCAGAAGCGCGACAAGGCCCTCGCGAGCTCGCTCGACACGGAGTTCGCCGCGGTGCTCGGGGCGCTGAAGAAGTACGAGCGCGGCGACGCGTACGTCTCGTACGCGACGGTCGGCAAGGCCGACCGCAAGCAGCTCTCGGACAAGGTCAACGCGCTCGCCGAGCCGCTGTCCAAGCTGGCCGGGGTGGTCGCCCGATGACCGCGTCCGGCCCGGTGACCGACGCCGCCGACGCTACCCGCGAGGGTCCCGTCGATCACGTTGACGTGATCGACGGGGACTTCACACGGTGCAGGACTCGTGTGAACCCCCCGTT
>DASUWX010000049.1:0-3222 GCA_036378185.1 Streptosporangiales bacterium
ATGCTGCGCGGCCACTCGCAGCCGCCGTCCCGCGGATGGCGGCGAGGCGTGTACGTCGCCACCCGGGGCTCGTTGAACCCGGGCCCCGGACGGGCGGAGCGTCGCGAGCTCGATCTGCTGAGCCGCCTGCGGACGCCGATCCACGGCTCTCGACGCATCGTCGTCCTCTCGCGCAAGGGGGGTGCGGGCAAGACGACGACGTCCGTGATGCTCGGCCACACCTTCGCGTCGCAGCGGGGTGACCGGGTGGTGGCGCTCGACGGGAACCCCGACGCCGGCAGCCTGGCGTACCGGATCCAGCGGCAGTCACCCGAGACGGTGACGAGCCTGCTCGACCAGCGGTCGACGCTCGACCGGTACGCCGACATGCGCGCATTCACCTCCCAGGCGCCCGACACCCGGCTCGAGGTGGTGGCGTCCGACGACGATCCGCGGATCACGCAGGCGCTCGGCGAGCAGGACTACCGGCAGGCGATCGACGTGCTCGACCGCCACTACAACCTGATCATCATCGACACGGGCACGGGCATCCTCGACGGCGCCATCCAGGGCGTCCTGGGGGAGGCCGACCAGATCGTCGTCGTGATGCCGCCGGCACTCGACGGCGGCCGGGTGGCGGCGATGACGCTCGACTGGCTGGAGGAGCACGGCTACGGCGGGCTGGTGCGCGGCGCCGTGGCCGTGATCAACGCCGTGCGAGGGACGGGGCCGGTCGAGCTCGATCGGATGGAGGCGCACTTCGCCGCCCGATGCGCCGGGGTGGTGCGCATCCCGTGGGACCGCGTGCTGTCCGCAGGCGGCCAGACCGGGTTCGCGGAGCTGAGTCACGCCACCCGGGTCGCGTTCCTCGACCTGGCGGCCACGATCGCCGAGGGCTTCGAGTCCAGCTCGCCGCGGCGGTGCCGGCCGTGAGGCCCCCGCAGGCGCGGCGATTCCGCCGGTGTGTCGCGTCCGTCGGCATCGCCCTGGCCCTCGGCTGGGGCGCGGTCGCGCCCGCGGACGCCCATGTTCGCACCGTCACCAGCGAGGTGACCGTCGCCGTCCACCGCGACGGGCACGCCCGGGCCCGTGCGGCGCTGAAGGTCGCCCGCACCTCCGCCGCCGAGGTGTCGGCGGTCAACCTCGCCTCCGCGTCCGCGCGGTGCGACGACTGCCGGGCCGTCGCCGTGTCGTTCCAGGTGGTGCTCGCCAACCGCGGGCCGACCGACGTCACTGCGGACAATGCGGCGGTCGCGATCAGCGAGGGGTGCGTGCGATGCGAGACCGTGGCGGTCGCCTACCAGTTCGTGGTGGTGAACCCCGGGCGCTCGCAGCTCACGCCGACGGGTCACGCCCGCCTCGCTGCGGTGCGCGTCGAGCTCGGGCGGCTCAGCCGCTCAGGCGCCGCCGCCGCGGACATCACCACCGCGGCTTCCGCGCTCGCCACGGAGGTGGCGGCCGTGCTCACGACCGAGCTGAGGACCGTCCCCCGGGTCGACCGCGACGTGCGCCGCGACCGCTGACCGGCGGCCGTCAGCTGTCGTCGGATGACGACGACACGTTGGAAACGCACGTCGTCGTCCCCGACCCGGAGGTGACGGGCCAGCTCATGGCGTCGCGGGTCGCGGCGTCGAAGGTGCCGTCGGCCGGCAGGCCGTTCTGCTCCTGGACGTTCGCCACGGCCTGGCTGGTCTGCTCGCCGAACTCGCCGTCGACCGCGATGTCCTGCCCGTTGCAGGTGACCAAGGCCTGCTGGAGCGCGCGGACCGCATCCTCGTCGCCGCTTCCCGACTCCATGTGGCACTCCGACGTCGATTCCGTCACGGTCTCGCCGCCCGGGACCTCGGCCGTGCCGGACGCGTTCTGCACGACGACGACCCCCTCGCACGAGTCGTCCGCCTCGAAGCTGAAGTCCCCGTCCTCGGTGTCGGTCTCGGTCTGGGTCTCGGTCTGGGTCTCGGTCTGGACGTCCGCCTCGAAACTGAAGTCTCCGGTTTCGGCGTCGGTCTCGGTGCTGCTGCTACCGTCCTCGTCGGCGCCTGCCAGGCCGACCCCGACCAGCGCGAGCGCCACCAGGATCACGGCCCCGGAATTCGAAGCCACCGCCACTCCTTCCTCTGGGTCGCGGCGATGCTGCATCGCCCCGTCGGAGGAACAGCGCAACCGTAACACGACGCGCCGTGGTGGTCACGGATACTCGCCGTGGCGGCGACGGCCGGCGGAACTGCGCCGGCCCGGGTCGCGGAACCCGTGGGCGGGCCGGCGTCAGCCGAACATCGCGGACACGCTGGCCGGGTAGCCGCCGGGGCCGACCATGGCCTTCGACCACGGCTCCAGCAGCCCGAACAGCTCGTGGGCCCGGTCGCCCAGCCGGCCGATCACCGCCCGCGCGGCCCGGTCGGTGGCGCGCTCGATCTGCTCGCGCAGCTCGCGGCCCGCTTCGGTGAGCGCGCCGCCGCCGTCGAGCAGGCCCCGCTCGGTCAGGCGGGCCCGGGCGGCGGCCACGTCATCGCCGTCCCAGCCGCGGGTCCACACGTAGCTGCCCGGCTCGATGCCCCACCACAGCTCGGTGAGCACGGTGATCTCGGCCGAGTCGACGTGCGAGATCCACGCCGCCACGTGGCCGTCGCCCCGGTGCTCGCGTACCAGGTCGGCGGCCCGCCAGATCCGGCCGACCGGGTCGTCCGCCCCGGGTACGGGCAGGCCGGCCAGGGCCGAGAACAGGGGGCGACCGGACATGTCGACGCCGTCCGTTAGCTCGAGCAGCAGGTCGGCGGCGACCAGGACGTCATCGGTCGGCTCGCCAACCATGCGCAGGAACTGGTCGCGGGCGCCGTCCAGGCGGGCCTGGAGCATGGCCCCGGGCTCGGTCTTGCCCCACCCGCCGGTGACGGCCTGCTCGACCACCGACGGCTTGAAGGCCGCGAACACGCCGGACACCACCCGCCACGGGACGGCACCCAGGCACGCGCTGCGGCTGCAGAAGTAGCCCTCGACGTAGTTGAGCCCCAGGGCCTCGTAGCGCTGCTGCGCCTCCGGTGCGAAGTAGACGGCGGCAGCCAGCGGCTCGACCAGCCCGCGCATCCGGCGGGCGGTGGCGTGAAAGCCCGCATCGCTGTCGGTGGTCATGGCTCTTCCCCCTCGTCGAGACCTGCACGCGCAAGCTGAGCACAGTTCGTAGCAGCGCCGCACCCAGGACCAACGGCCGCCGGGCCGGAAACAGGCAGCGCCGAGGGCGGCGGC
>DASUWX010000050.1:0-10756 GCA_036378185.1 Streptosporangiales bacterium
CGTGGTTGCTCGCCGGTGCGGGCGACGTCCCGGTCGCATGCGTGCGCGTCGTCGCCGACGCCCCGCCCGCCCCCGTCGTGCACCCGCGCACCGCGCAGGCGGTGCGCGTCGCGCTGAGCAGGCTGCCGGCCGTCGGGGCAGCGCTGCGCGAGTGGGCCGCGGCCGCCGCGCCGCGCCGGGTGCTCCTCGCGGCGCCGCGGTCGTTCTGCGCCGGCGTCGAGCGGGCCATCGACATCGTCGAACGCGCGCTGGAGATCTACGGCGCGCCGGTCTACGTGCGCAAGCAGATCGTCCACAACGCGTCGGTCGTCGCGCAGCTCGCCGAGGCGGGGGCGGTGTTCGTCGAGGAGCTCGACGAGGTGCCGCCGGGGTCGACCGTGGTCTTCTCCGCGCACGGCGTCGCGCCCGCGGTGCGTGCCGAGGCCGAACGCCGCTCGCTCGAGGTGGTGGACGCCACCTGCCCGCTCGTCGCGAAGGTGCACCAGGAGGCGCGGCGCATCTCGCGCCGCGGCGGCACCGTCGTGCTCATCGGTCACGCCGGCCACGAGGAGGTCGAGGGCACCCTCGGCGAGGCGCCGGAACGCACGGTGCTCGTGCAGGACCGCGCCGAGGCCGAGCGGATGCCGCTGCCCGACACCGACGACGTCTCCTACGTGGTGCAGACGACACTGTCGCAGGACGACGTCACCGACGTGGTCGACGTGCTGCGCCGGCGCATACCGCAGCTGGCCGACCCGCCGTCGGACGACATCTGCTACGCGACCACCAACCGGCAGCAGGCGCTGCGGGCGGTCGCCACGTCGGCCGACCTGGTGCTCGTGGTCGGGTCGGCCAACTCGTCCAACGGAAACAGGCTCGTCGAGGTGGCCCGGCGCAACGGCGTCGCGGCACACCTCGTCGACGGCCCGGCAGACGTCGACCCGCGGTGGCTGGCCGGCGTACGGACCGTCGGGATAAGCGCCGCGGCGTCGACTCCACCGGAGCTCGTCGACGCGGTCGTCGCCGCCGTCGGAGGCCTCGGCCCCATCGAGGTCGAAGAACGCAGGACGACGACGGAAGACATTCATTTCACTCTGCCTCGAGAGGTGCGTAACTCGTGAGTATGCCCGTGCACCAGAGTCTGCGCATAGGCTGGTACCTGTTCCAGCAGCGGCTCCGGCGCAAGGAGAAGTTCCCGCTGCTCGTCGAGCTGGAACCGCTCTTCGCCTGCAACCTGAAGTGCGTGGGCTGCGGCAAGATCCAGCACCCGGCGAACGTCCTCAAGCAGCGCATGCCGGTCGAGCAGGCCGTCGCGGCGATGGAGGAGTGCGGCGCGCCGATGGTGTCCATCGCCGGCGGTGAGCCGCTGATGCACCCGGAGATCGACAAGATGGTGGGCGAGCTGATCAAGCGGAAGAAGTTCGTCTTCCTCTGCACGAACGCCCTGCTCGTCCGCAAGCGGCTGGACCGCTTCGACTTCAAGCCCTCGCCCTACTTCACGTGGGTCATCCACGTCGACGGCCTGCGCGAGCGGCACGACGCGTCGGTCAGCAAGGAGGGCGTGTTCGACGAGGCGGTCGAGGCGATCAGGGAGCTGAAGCGCCGGGGCTTCCGGGTGAACACGAACTCGACGTTCTTCAACACCGACACGCCGCAGACGATCATCGACGTCCTCGACTTCCTCAACGACGAGGTCGACCAGATGCAGATCTCTCCGGCGTACGCCTACGAGAAGGCCCCGGACCAGGAGCACTTCCTCGGCGTCACCGAGACCCGCGAGCTGTTCCGCAAGGCGTTCGCCGACGGCCGCCGCAAGAAGTGGCGGCTCAACCACTCCCCGCTGTTCCTCGACTTCCTCGAGGGCAAGGTCGACTACGAGTGCACCGCCTGGGGAATCCCCAGCTACTCGCTGTTCGGCTGGCAGCGCCCCTGCTACCTGATGTCCGACGGGTACGTCAAGACCTACCGCGAGCTCGTCGAGGAGACGGACTGGTCCAAGTACGGTCGCGGCCGCGACCCGCGCTGCGCGAACTGCATGGCGCACTGCGGCTACGAGCCCACCGCCGTCCTGGCCACGACCAGTTCGCTGAAGGAGTCGCTGCGGGCGTTCGTCGGTACCTGACCCGCCCGGGCCGCACGCAGCCGTGCCCCCATCCGCACCGCGCGGATGGGGGCACTTTCGTATGCGCTCCGCTACCGGTGCACGACCTGAGCCGTCGACTCTCCGGCGTGCAGTGACGCGGGCCTCACCCAACGTCTCAGTTCGATTTCGTTCCCGCTACTACCGTAACCTTTTACCGATTTCCGAATAGGGACCAAGGTCCCAGGCATATCGGTGGAATTAACGGGCGGAACGCCGCGTGTTGTAGTCGGGTAACGCTGCGTCCCACATTGGCGAATTCATGGATCTCGGATTCCTCCGGGATCGCGGTGTGACAGCCTCGTGAGCGATGAGGACGAGCGGAGCCCTTACATCGCCTCATTAATCGTTCGCTCGCCATGTCCGGCCCCCTGCGTGGTCCAGCGACGCCGCAAGACAGGTCCACTGAGCCATACCCAGGGAGAGCCTTGTGTCGATCATGAGGAACACGGCGAATCGCTCCGACAACCTCGATGAATTCGACAGCAAACTCATTGCACGGCGAGAGCAGTTACAGGCCTGGCAGAAGAGGTACCGGCGCGCCGTTATAGCCGGGGATCTGCTCGCCGGTGCGCTGGTGGCGCTGATCGCCTACTACGTCCGATTTGGTGGCGAGGAGAGCCTCTCCTTCGGTTATGTGGTCTGCACGGCCCTGATGCCCTTCCTGTGGGTGGTGCTGCTCGACCTGGTCCGGGCGCACGAGCCCCGCTTCCTGTTCGTCGGCACCGAGGAGTTCCGCAGGATCGCGGTCGCGGGCGGCGTGCTCACCATCGCCATCGCGCTCATCTCGTACGCGGGCAAGATCGAGGTCGCCCGCGGCTGGGTGCTGCTCACCGTCGTGCCGATCACGCTCGGCACGCTCGTGTTCCGGTTCGCCTGGCGCAAGCGGCTCCACCAGCGCAGGGAGACGCACGGCGACTGCATGCACCGCGTCGTCGTCGTCGGCTACGAGCGGGCCAGCGCCAACCTGTTCCGGACCCTGCAGCTCGACCCGTACCACGGCTTCGACGTGGTCGGCGTGTGCCTGCCACCCGGCCGGGTCGCGGCCGCCGGCGAGACGCTCGCCGACTGCGACCTGCCGGTGCTGGGCAGCTTCGACAACGTCGCCACCGCGGTGGCCGAGGCGGGCGCCGACGTCGTGGTCGTCCTCGCCTGCCCGGAGTTGGACGGCCCGGCGATGCGCCGGCTCGCCTGGGACCTCGAGGCGACCGACACCGAACTGCTGGTCGCGCCCGTGCTGCTGGAGGTCGCCGGTCCGCGCGTCACCGTCCGCCCGGTGGCGGACCTGCCGCTCATGCACGTGGAGCACACCGAGCTGACGCACTGGCGCCGCTGGCTCAAGTCGGCGTTCGACCGGGTCGGCGCGGGACTCGTGCTGCTGCTCGTCTCGCCGGTGCTGCTCGCGGTCGCCGTCGGCATCAAGCTGACCAGCCGCGGGCCGGTCCTGTTCCGCCAGACCCGGATCGGCCACCGCGGCGAGCCCTTCCAGATGCTGAAGTTCCGCAGCATGGTCGTCGACGCCGAGAGCAGGCTCGCCACACTGCGCGAGCAGAACGACGGCGCCGGAGTGCTGTTCAAGCTACGCGTGGACCCGAGGGTGACCCGGATCGGCCGGTTCATCCGCAGGTACTCGCTCGACGAGCTCCCCCAGCTCGTCAACGTCCTGTGTGGCCAGATGTCGCTGGTCGGCCCCCGTCCACCGCTGCCCAGCGAGGTGGCGCTGTACGAGCAGGACGTCCACAGGAGATTCGCCGTCCGCCCAGGCATCACCGGCCTCTGGCAGGTGAGTGGGCGCTCCGACCTCCCGTGGGATGAGTCCGTCCGGTTGGACATCCGCTACGTGGAGCGCTGGTCCCTCCTGCTGGACATCCTCATCATCTGCCGGACCGCCGGTGCCGTGTTGCGCAAAACGGGAGCATATTGATGAACGCTGGTACTGCCGTGGTGGAGACCGCGGAGCTGGTGCGTCGCGCGCGCTGCCGGGACAGGGTGGCCTGGGAGCAGCTCGTCGACAGGTACGCCCGGCTCGTCTGGTCGGTGACCCGTGACTACCGGGTCAGCGAGAGCGACGCGTCCGACGTGGCGCAGACCACCTGGCTGAGACTGCTCGAGCACATCGACAACATCGACCCGGCCAAGGTCGGGGCGTGGCTGACGACGACCGCGCGGCGCGAGTGCCTGCGGGTCATCGCGCTGCGGACGCGGACGCTGCTCGCCTACGACGAGGACGGCCTCGCCGAGGTGCCCGGTGAGGAGCCGACGGCGTACGAGCTGCTGCTCACCGACGAGCGCGCCAAGGACGTGCGGCAGGCGTTCCACCGGCTGCCGGACAGGTGGCAGCAGCTGCTGCGCCTCTCCATGTCCGACCCGCCCGTCCCGTACGCGGAGATCTCGCGGATCCTGGACCTGCCGATAGGCAGCATCGGGCCGATGCGGGGCCGGTGTCTCGCCAAGCTGCGCACCCTGGTGGAGTGCGCGTAGGGCCGCGGACTCAGGCCTGCCGGCGGGCCGCCTGCCCGGCGAGGTACTTCTGCAGCCCGCGGATGCGGGCGGCGCAGCTGGGATGGGTCGCCATGACGTTGGCCCGGACGCCCCGCCTCCTGCGCGCGGCGTCCATGCCGGACCGCAGCCAGCCGTCGAAGACCTCGATCAGCAGCGGCCCGTAGCCGATCCTCGCGGCGAAGCGGTCGGCGTACCGCTCCCCCAGCCGGGTGAACCATGCCAGGAGCAGGGGGACGACGACGAGTGCCAGCAGTGCGGGGTGGATCTTGTAGGCGGCGTACGCCACCAGGACGAGCGGCAGCAACTGGGCCGGCGCCAACAGCACGACGCCGCCGCGGAACACGCTCATGACGAAACCGACGGCGTACGCCACCAGGTAGAAGATCCGCCGGACGAACCTGGTGGGCAGCGAGTACCAGTACGTCAGCAGCCCCGCCCAGGCGTGCCCGCCGATGTGGTGGCCGAGCTCGTGCGCCAGCACGGCCGCGAGGTGCTGGCGTGGCAGGCTACGCAACGCCCATCGGGTGACCGCGACCACGTGGCCGGCCGCCGCGAAGGCGTTGACCTCGTCGGAGTCCTGCACCCACAGCGAGTACCCGGATCCGTCCACGCCGGCCGTGGCCGTGACCTCGGTCCAGACCGAACCGAGATAGCGCGCCTCGTCCTCACTCGGCCGCCGGTACCGGTACAGCACGACGGCGAACAGCGCTTCCGTGCGCGGCAGGAAGACGACGACCCCGGAGACGGCGAACAGCACGACCACGCCGAGGACGACGACCGCCTGCACCGTCTCTCCGGCAACCTGGGTGGCCAGGGCCGCGACCAGGACGAGGAGGAACAGGCTGCACAGGAACCAGGGCACGCCCGCCACCAACCGCACCGCCGTCGACACGTGGAACCGCCGTCGCCGCCGCGTCGGTGTGCCGCTCACGCGCCGGACTCTACCGGTTCAACGGCCGTACCCAGTGGCTCGCGCACAGCCCCCGACTCGCGTGATCGTGACGATTCCGGGCCGCTGTGGCAGCACGGAACCGTCGTGGTCACGGCCGAGGAGCCGCCCGTCGCGGGCCCACGAGCAACGCGCCGATGAACAGGAGCAGGGCGAGGATGCCGACGTGGTAGGTGATGTCGCCGACCTGTCCCCGGGGGACGGTGACGGTGAGCCCGTAGCAGGTGCCCAGGATCGCGACGACGCACGCCACGACGGCGACGGGCCGGCTCGCCCGCAGGCGGGCGAGGATCGACACCGCGCCCACGGCCACGAGCACCGCGATGACCGCTTCGGGGACCATCGCTCCCTGGAACGGGTCCCGTACCGTCACCGGGCCTAGCGGGACCGTGGCTCCCGAGTGCACGAACGACGCGATCGCGAACGTCACCGCGGCGAAGGCCATGAGGGCGCCGACACCCACACCCGGCGGGCGCCGCGCCGGCCCCCGCCTCATCGCCTCCACCGCCGTGTCCAGACCAGGAGCACGAGCAGGACGACCGCGAGCGGCACCAGCACGACGTGGATGTCCCGGGCCGCACCCACGACCCGGTTGGAGCTCAGCCCGATGGCGATGCCGAGCACCGAGAGCACGAACGCGATCCAGGCCACCCGCCGGCTCTTCGTCAGGGCGGCCAGGAGCAGTAGTACGCCGATCACCGCCTCGCCGACACCCGCCTGCCACACCGGATGGTCGAACCGCAGGGTGTCGACGCCGTACCGCAGGGTGAGGACGCCGAGCGGGATCTGGGCACCCGCGTTGAGTGTCGCGGCGAGGAGGAAGACGACGCCGTCGACCGCCAGCACGACGCGAAGCGCGGTCCGCAGCCCCGTGCCCGTCTTCCGGCGCAGGGTCGCCGGTGCTCGTTCCTCATGACTCACGAGGACGATGCTGCCCCGGGCGGCCCGAAGAGTCGTCCCCCCTCGGGCGTCATCGCCACTACCACCAGGGGCGCATGCGCCACGCCGCCAGGACGCCTGCGTCGCGACGCTCGAGGACCATTGCGTTAAGGGCAACGTGCCGGACGCGCTCCGCGACGCGCTCACCGCCACGCTGTCCGCGATGGGCGACGAGTGGCTGCGGCGTTTCCTCGCCACCCGGGGCCTGATCGCGCGCACCCCGGCCTTGCGCGACCGGAGCGACCTCGTGTCCCTCGCCGTGCGCCTGCCGCCGCGTATCCAGTTCTGCGCGCCCGCGGCTCGCACAGGATCGGCGCGCTGGTCCGCGAGGTCGAGTCGGCGTTCGCGGCGATCCCCGACGCCGTCGGCCTGGCGGCACGGTGAACGGCGGCCTAGAGCATCACCCAGGACGTGCGCACCGGGACGTGCTCGCCGCTGGGCCACCGGATGAGGAAGCTGGTGAGGCCGGGCCGGACGGCCACGGCGCAGCGGTGCAGCACCCGGTCGATGCGACGGCGGCCGTCGCCGTCCACCACCCACGCCTCGACGTCGCCGGAGCCGTGCGGCCGCACGCTGAGGCTGACGCTGAGCCGCTCCCGGCCGCGCACCTCCACGACCACGGTGCAGTCGCCGTGCGTGAACTCCAGCCGCCGGGCCGGCTTGGTCAGGCCGCCTGGTTCGTCGAGGATGCTGTCGAAAGCGATGTCGAGCACGTCGGACTCCCAGTCGTGGTCTGCGAACAGGGCGCGACCCACGGCTGGCACGTGGTCCGGGAGCTCGTAGATGTCAACCACCCATCTTGATGACACTGTTGGTGTCCTGGCCGTAGGGAGCAGACTGCCACGTCGCCCAGTTCACCTTCAGGCCCTGTCCCTTCACCATGAAGGTCCACGGGCCGGCGTAGACGTTGTGCGCGAACTTGTTGTGCTGGCGGGCGACGATGCGGTCCTGTATCGCCGATCCCTTGTACGGCGACCACGACGGGTACGTGCCCCAGTTGGCGAAGATGCCGTTGTACCCGCACCCGTGCGAAGCGGTGCACTTCGCGCCGACCGAGGTCGGCCGGAGGTTGAAGACGTTGTGCGCGACGCGGACGTTCTGCGTCTTCCACCGGCAGTCGTCGATGTAGGGCTTCTCGTCGATGTTCCTGCGGTTGCAGGTGCGCGCGGTGACCTTCTCCGGGTTGACGAGGGTGCCCGCTCCGGTGCTCGTGTTGGCCGGCGAGCCCGCGAAGCGGTCCGAGTTCTCCCACAGGATCACGCCGGACCAGTTGTCGGTGAAGACGTTGCCGGTCACCTCGAGCACCTTCGAGTACCTGCTCCGGACGCGCTCGTCGCTGCCCGACTCGGACAGGTAGAGCGCACCGGTCGGGAAGCCCGGGTTCTCCGGGCCCTTGACGAGTGCGTTGCGGACGAAGGTGTTGTCCTTGACGGCGGCGTTGTAGCTCGCCTCGTAGATGACGCCCTCCGCGTCGTTGCCCGAGAGGTAGTTGCCCTTGATGAGGAAGCCGGCGTTGTTCGTGTCAGCCCACAGACCTGCGCCGTGGTTGTCGTGCACCCAGTTGTCGAGCACATGGGCGTCGAGGGTCATCCAGAACTTGCCGCCGCCGGTGCACCCGCAGCCAGGACGCCGCCGCTCCCAGTCGTCCGTGTTGTTCCCGCTGATCTCGTTGTGCTCGATCGTGATGTGCCGCACCGATCCGGTGTGGTAGGCGCTGAACCCGTACTGGCCGTTGTCGGCGAGGCAGTTGTTCCGTACCACGTTGTTCGAGCCGACCATGACGCCCGCGCCCGCGTTGCCGTGCACGGTGTTGTTCTCGACCTTCCAGCCCGTCGCGGCGTCGTGGTTGACCACGCCTTCGTTGTTGTTCTCGGCCCGGGCACCGAAGTTCCGTACGGTCAGGTGCTCGACGGTGACGTCGGATGCGTCGCCGGCGAAGGCGTAGAGGTTCTTGTGCTGGCCGTCGAGCACGGCACCGGGCGCGCCGATGTAGCTGTCCCCCGGCTTCGGCTTCACCTGGTCGAACCGGTGCGGGCCGAGCCGGTGCACGCCGGGTGCCAGCCAGAACGTCGTGCCCGGCGGGTACTGCGTCGTCACGTTCGTCAGGCTCCGCGACGTCCCCACCCGCACGGCGCCCTTGGGAGGTTGCGCCGGCCCGTCGAGCAGGGCACGGTTCCCGCAGATCCTCGCGGGCGGTTCGGCCGGGGCCGAGGTCGAGGTCTGCGCCGAGCGCTCGGCCGCCGGTGCGGCCTCGTCGTGCGCCGCCCTGGCGACGAGCCAGGCGGCGTAACCGGCGACGAGCAGGCCGACGCCGAGCAGCCCGAGCACCCGTGGGTTCCACCACCACTGGCCCCGGCTACGCCGTATCGGGCTGCCTTCGTTTCGGGACATGCGTCGGCTTTCCTGTCCTCTCCGACGGGCTGGATCGCTAGGCGGCGAGCCGCGTCGGATTGCGTACGGCGAATTCGTAGATGTCGAGCAGCTGGTCGACGTTCGCCTGGACGTCGAAGCGCCGCTCGTAGGTTCGCCTTGCCTCCCGGCCGTACGCGGCGAGACGCTCCGGGTCACGGTCGACCTCGTGGAGCGCGCGGGCGAGGTCGTCGGCGTCCCCGGGGCGGAAGAGCACGCCGTCGCGGCCTTCGGTGACCAGCTCGGGGAACGACCCGTGCGCGGCTGCCACCGCGGGCACGCCCGCGGCCATCGCCTCGACGACGACGAGCCCGAACGTCTCCTCCCACTGGGACGGCAGCAGGGCCGCACGCGACGCCGCCAGGGTGTCGCGGCACTCGGCCCGGGTCAGGTGCCCGAGCACCTCGACGGACGGCCGGTCCGCGGCCCACCGGCGCACCTCGTCCCCCAGCGGCCCGTCACCGGCGACGACGAGCCGCAGCGCGCCGTCCCCCGCGTCGGCCCGGTAGCGGTCCCAGCCCGCGAGCAGCAGCGGCACGCCTTTGGCGGCGTCGAGGCGGCCGACGTAGGCGACCTGCCGGCGCGTCGGCACGTCGGGCAGCGGAGCGTAGGGGACGAAGTTCGGCTTGACGAACGCTCGCTCGGGCGAGATGCGCAGGCCGGCCATCAACCGGCGCTGCTCCGCCGAAATGAACACGTACGCCGAGACGAGTTCGCGCCAGGCCCGGCGGTGGACGACGTTCCCGACGATGATCGGGGCGGTCGCCGCGGCCGAGCCGCGGTAGCAGCGGTGCCGGAGCGCGGGTGCGAGCGAACCGCCCGCGCAGTCGTGGCAGACGGCGCCGGCGCGGAAGAAGTCGCCGCTCGCGCAGAGCAGCTTGTAGTTGTGCAGCGTCGCGACGACGGGGACCCGCGCGTCCCTGCAGGCGTGGAGCACCGCGGGCGTCAGCAGCGGGAACGTGTTGTGCACGTGCGCCACGTCGGGCGCGAAACGGCGCAGCGTCGCGGCCAGGTCGCGCCTCGCCGCCGGGTTCCACACCACGCGCGCCGGCAGCGTCGCCTTGCGCGCCGCGGGCCAGCCGTCGATGTCGTCGCTGTGGTACTCGAAGCGTTCCACGTCGTGACCGCGCGCCGCGAGCGCTTCGCTCTCCTGGTCGACGACGCGGTTCTCGCCGCTCGGTGCGGCCGACCGATACCTGTTGTGGATGACGAGAACCCTCACACCGACACCGATCCTCGCTTGCCGAACCGCCGGTTGGGCGTCACCACCAGTGACGCCGCGAGCGTGAGCTCGAGTACATACGTGGTCGCGTCGCTGAGGCTGGTCTCCGTGAACGACGCGGCGAGGCAGTACACGGCGATGAACAGGGCGATCGCGCGCCTCGCGCCCGGCGGCCGGAACGCCGCGGCGACGAGGACGAACAGCACGAGCAGGCCGTCCACCGTGGCACCGAACAGGCCCAGGTCGTTGTACGTGGCCAGCCAGTTGCTGTCGATCGGCAGGCCGTTGAACGACTTGTCGGAGAGGCCGTTGCCGAACACGATCTCGAACGGGGTGCGCGGTGCGGCGAGCAGCGCGTCCCAGACCTTCGTCCGGCCGGTGAGCTCACCCACCTGCGATGCGTCCTGACCGCGCGCCAGCCACGTGACCACGGCCGACGACACGGTGACCGCCCCGACCGAGATGACGGCGATCCCGACGCCGAACACGCGGCGTACCCTGGCCCGCGCGAGGAACAGGCTGAGCCCGGCGATGAGCACGCCGGCCACGAGCGCGATCAACGCCGTACGGGTGTGGCTCAGCAACAGCATGCCGACGCCGACGACGATCGCGGCCA
>DASUWX010000051.1:0-19265 GCA_036378185.1 Streptosporangiales bacterium
TCCGGCCGCCCGACCGATGTTCGCGAAGGCGTCGCGCGACGACGCTCGACGGCATGACGACTCGACTCCGGCAGGAACCCCGCACCGCACTGCGCGCCGTGCTCACCCTCGTCTGCGGCTATCTCGGCCTCAGCGTGCTCACGCTCGCCGCCGCCGTGCTGCTGCGACACCACGCCTCGATCGTGACCGACGCGGTCTGGATCCGCGGCACCATCGTCCTCGCCAGCGCGCTGCTGATGACCGCGCTCGCGGCGCGCACGGCGCGCGGCTCCCGCAGGGCGTACCTCCGGTTGCGCATCGCGTCCGCCGTGATGGTGGTGGCCATCGCGGTCATCGTCTCGCTGCCCGGCCTGTTCCCCGTGTGGATGCGGATCGAGCAGGGCGCCTGCGGGCTGTTGCTGCTGGGCGTCGTCCTCGTCGCGAACGGCAGCCGGCTGCGTTCGGCGTTCGCGGCGGAGTAGGGCGACTACATTGACTGCGGCGACGACACGGGCGGGAGGGCGTCGATGAGCGGTACGGCGGTCGCCTGGCCGTACGCGACGGACTCGCGGCGGTCGGTCCTGGTCACCGTCGTCCCGTACGTGCTGCTCGGCGCGCTGACCGTCGTCACCGTGGCCGCGAAGTGGTCGGCGGGGGCCTCCCTCTACGTCGACCTCGGCCTGTGCCTTTTCACCGCCGCGTGGATGCTGTGGATGTTCACGCTGCACCCCGCCTGGCGCGACCGCGCGCCGCTGATGATCCTCTTCCTCGGCGTCCTGCTCGTGCTGATGGCGGTGCTGATCCTGCGCGACCCGTGGTTCGGCATCTTCACCCCGGCCGGCTACTTCTACGCGTTCCGGCTGCTGCCGTGGCCGTGGCTGCTCGTCGGCGTCGTCGCGGTGGCCGTCCTCGCCGGAACGGCGCAGGCGTCCGACGTGGACAAGACCACGGCCTGGGGCGTGGTGACGTACCTCGCCGTCCTGGTCGTGAACGTGCTGGGGATGTCCGGGCTCGCGGTGTTCATCTGGCGCAACACCAGGCGCAACGACGAGCGCGACAGGGCGCTGGCCGAGGCGAGCGAGGCCAATCGCCGGCTGGAGTCGATGCTGGCCGAGAACGCCGGGCTGCACGAGCGGCTGCTCACGCAGGCGCGCGAGGCGGGCGTGCTCGACGAACGGCAGCGGATGGCGCGAGAGATCCACGACACCCTCGCGCAGGGGCTGGCCGGGATCATCACGCAGCTGCAGGCCGCGGAGCAGGCCGGTGCGGACGAGGCGACCCGGCACCGGCACGTCGGCGCCGCTACCCGGCTGGCCAGGGAGAGCCTGTCCGAGGCGCGCCGTTCGGTGCACGCGCTGCGTCCGCAGCAGCTGGAGACCGGGCGGCTCGCCGACGCACTGGCGGGTGTGGCGGAGCGCTGGTCCGCGCTGCACGGGCTCGCCGTCGAGGTCACGACGACGGGGACACCGCGGCCGATGCGGCCCGAGGCGGAGGTGGCGCTGCTGCGCACGGCACAGGAGGCGCTGACGAACGTGACCAAGCACGCGCGCGCCGGCCGGGTGGGCGTGACGCTGTCGTACCTCGACGACGACGTCGCGCTGGACGTGCGCGACGACGGCGTCGGCTTCGACCCCGCGCACCTCGACGGCGCCCGCGCCGACGCGGCCACCGGTGGCTTCGGCCTGGTCGCGATGCGGCAGCGGATCGAGGCTCTGGCGGGCACGCTGCAGGTCGAGTCGGAGCCGGGCGGCGGCACCGCCATCTCGGCACGCGTGCCCGTGGGGGACAACGGATGAACGACGCGGACCAGGTGCGGCTGCTCATCGTCGACGACCATCCCGTCGTGCGGGACGGCCTGCGCGGCATGTTCGAGTCCGAGCCGGGCATCGACGTCGTCGGCGAGGCCGCTGACGGCGCCGAGGCGGTGCGGCTCGCACCCGCGCTGCGGCCGGACGTGATCCTGATGGACCTGCGGATGCCCAGCATGGACGGCGTCGCCGCGATCACCGAGCTGGCGCGCCGCGGCGTCGGCGCGCGGGTGCTCGTGCTGACCACGTACGACACCGACAGCGACGCGCTGCCCGCGATCGAGGCGGGCGCCACGGGTTACCTGCTGAAGGACGCGCCCCGCGCCGAGCTGCTGCGGGCGGTGCGCGCGGCGGCGTCCGGGCAGGCGGTACTCGCGCCGTCGGTCGCGAGCCGGCTGATGAGCCGGGTGCGCGGGCCGGAGACCGAGCCGCTCAGCCCGCGCGAGCGCGAGGTGCTCGGCCTGGTGGCGTCCGGCAACACCAACCGCGAGGTCGCGGCCCGGCTGTTCATCAGCGAGGCGACCGTGAAGACGCACCTGCTGAACCTCTACGGCAAGCTCGGCGTGAGCGACCGCGCCGCCGCCGTCGCCGCGGCGTACAACCGCGGCCTGCTCACCCCCGACCGGCAGGACCGGGGCTGACGGCTCTCAGCTGGCGGCCAGCCGCTCGGCGCGCAGCCGGGAGCGGCTGAGCTTGCCGCCGTCGTCACGCAGCGGGTGGTCGACCCGCTCGAAGCTGCGCGGCACCTTGTACGGCGCGAGCCGGCGGCGCAGGAACGTCCGCAGCACCTCCGGCTCGAGCGGCGCGTCCGACTGCACGATCGCGTGCACGACGTTGCCGTACTCCTCGTCCGGCAGGCCGATCACGCAGCAGGACAGCACCTGCGGGTGCTCCTCCAGCGCTGCTTCGACCTCGGCCGGGTACACGTTGGCGCCGCCGACGAGGATCATGTCGGGCTTGCGGTCGGTCAGGTACACGTAGCCGTTCTCGTCGACCCAGCCGCAGTCGCCCTGCGACTGCCAGCCGCCCGGCCGGGTGCGCGCCGTGGCGCCCACGTAGCGATAAGGGACCATCCCCTGTGGTCCGGTGCGGATCCAGATCTCCCCCACCTCCCCCGGTGGCAATTGCTTGCCTTCGTCGTCCCGGATCTGGATCTCCCCGACGACGAGCCGGCCGACGCTGCCGCGATGGCTGAGCCAGTCGGTGCCGGAGATCATAGAACCGGCGAGCTGCTCCGTGCTGGACCACATCTCGTACACGCGGTCCGGTCCGAGCCAGTCGATCCACTGCTGCTTGAGCCACCGCGGGCACGGTTCCGCGCTGTGCAGCAGGATGCGCACGCTGGAGAGGTCGAACGCGTCCCGCTCCGCGCGGGGCAGCCGGATGATCCGGCGCATGGTGGTCGGCACGACGAACGTCCAGTCGACGCCGTGCCGTTCGACCAGCCGCAGCGTCTCGGTGGCGTCGAAGCGCGGCATGACCACGACGTGGTTGCCGCTGAACAGCGCCGCAGCGGCGAGCAGGAACGGCGCGTTGTGGTGCAGCGGCGCGGTCACGAGATGGACGCCGCCGGTGCGCATCCGGAACAACCCCGCGTACCCCAGCAGCACCTCCGCGGTCGCCGGCTCGTTCGACACGACGAGCTTCGGCGCGCCCGTGCTGCCGCTCGACGCCGGCGCCTTCCACGAGGGCGCGATCATCGGCGGCAGCGGCGCGTCGTCGGCGTCCGCGACGAATCCGCCCGGGATCGAGGCGCGGCCGCCGGCGGCCCCGGCGGGCACGCCCACCACGAGTGCGGGGTCGGCGAGCTCGATCAGCTTGTCCCGCTCGGGCGGCGGCAGCGCCGCCGACAGCGGCTGCGGCGTCGCGCCTACCTTCCACGCGGCGAGGGCGGCACGGACGAAGTCCAGGCCGTTGGGCAGGGCGATGGTGACGAACGAACCGGGCCGCACGCCGCGCTCCTGGAACGCGCGGGCGAGCGCGTTGGTCTCGCGGTCGAGCTCACTGCGGGTGAGCGAGGTGCCGGCGCAGGTGACTGCGCGTCGGTCCGGTTCCTCGGTGGCCAGTCGGGCCAGGTGCGTCGAGAGCGCGATGCCCACGCCGTCGGTCATGCGGTCCCCCTGGGTGGAACGGCGGCCGAGGCCACGTCGACGGCGGCGCTCCCCCCTCAGGCATACGCCGACCGCCGACGTGACCCCGAGGTGGCGCGCGCCAAGCGGTCGTAGCCGCGCGTCGTTGCGATTGTGGAGTGCGAACGCGCTCCGTCACAATGCTCTGACCGAGAGTCTGGAAAAACCGCCCATCGAGGAGGGCCTCCGTTGGAGGAACCCACAGTGGCCACGCGAACACGGGAAGTGTTCGACGGTCTCGCGCGGGACGAGGCGGCCGTCGGCCTGCTCGTCGAGCGGGTCGGCGACGCGATCGCGACCGGCATCGACGAGTACGGGACGCTGTCCAGGGAGGCGCTGCTCGCCGGCGTCCGGCACACGATCACGTTCGGTCTGGCGCACGGCCGGATGGCCCGGCTGCCCGACCGCCAGGAGCTGGGCGCGATCGCCGCGATCATCAGGGAGCGGGCCAGGCAGGGGCTCAGCGTCGCCGCCGTACTGAACGCCTACCACCTCGGCGGGCAGGAGTTCCGGATCGCGGTCGCGGAGCACGCGCTCCGCAACGGCGTGAGCCCGTCCGACCTCATCCCGATCCTGGAGCTCGTGCAGCGCTGGCTGGACGCCGTGACGGTGATGGCCGCGACCGTCCACCACGAGGTGGGCGTCGAGACGGCCCGGCAGGACGAGGCACGGATCGGCGCAGCGCTGCGGGCGCTGCTGGACGAGTCGGTGTCGGCCGAGGTCGCGAACATGCACCTCGTCCAGCTCGGCCTCGACCCGACGCGGCGCTACGCGGCCCTGCGCGGCCGGGTCGCGGAGGGGGTGTCGATCGCGGAGGTACAGGCGGCGTTCGGCACCGGCGTCGTCGCGATCATCGAGCGGCACGACGTCGTGGGCCTGCTCGACTCGCTGGTGGACGTGCCGGCCGAGCTGGGCACGTTCGGGCTGGGCCCGTTCCGCCGGGCGGGCGACCTGCGGGCGTCGGCGATCGCGGCCGGGCGAGCGCTGACGGCGGCGACGCGACTGGGGAGCAGGGGCGTGCACCGGCTCGACCGGCTGCGGCTGCGTGCGCTCGCCGCCACCGAACCCGAGATCGGCCGGATCGTCCGCGACCGCGTGCTGACGCCGCTGCGCGCCAAGGGCAGGTACGGCGAGGACATCTGGACGTCGGTCGTCCGCTATCTCGAGCACGGCCTGCGGGTCGAGGAGACGGCGGCGGACATGCACGTCCACCCCAACACCCTCCGGAACCGGCTCGCGCACTTCGCCGCCGAGACCGGCGTCGACCTGCGGCACCCGGCGGACATCGCCGAGGCGTGGTGGGTCGCCACCGCCTACCCGCACCCCTTCGACGACCCGGTGCCCGGAGCCACCAGGGCGGCCACGACGGCGGCTTCCAGCTGAGCCGGGATCCCACGGCGGCGTCAGTCGTCGTCTTCGCCGTCCTCCTCGGCGGCGTCGGCCGGGCTGTCGCCGAAGCTACTGCCGACCACACGTCCCAGGCCGGCTCTCGTCGCGACGACGAACAGCTCGTCGTCCGGGGCCAGGACGTGGTCGGCCGGAGCCGACCAGTCCACGGCGTCGTCGCGGTCCGGGCCCCGGCGCAGTGCGATGACCCGGATCTGGCCCGCCTCGGAGATGTCCCCGAGCCGATAGCCCACCAGCATCGACCCCGTGCGGACGGGCACCCGCGCGATGAGCAGCACCCGGCGGCCCGCGGACAGCGTGCCGACGACCTCGCGCTCCAGCATCGCGGCCGCGAACGCCGGCGCGGCGAGATACGAGACGCTCCGCGACACGTTGACGCCGAACGTCTGGTGCACGCGGCGGGCGAGGTCGTCATTGCCGATGCGGAGCACGACGCGCAGGTCCTTGCGCATCTCCCGCGCCTGCAGCCCCACCTCGAGGTTGGTGACGTCGTCGCTGGTGACGGCGAGCACCGCGCGGCACGTCTTCGCCGACGCCGCCTGCAGCGTCTCCTCGCGGGTGGCGTCGCCGATGATGACCGGCATCCGCAGCCGCCGGCTCCGCGCGACCGGGATGCCCAGCGCGTCCTCGTTCGTCTCGACACAGACGGTCGGGATGCCGAGGTCGTGCAGCCGCCGGATCACCCGGGTGCCCACGTTGCCCAGCCCGACCACGATGACGTGCCCGCGGTACGGCACCCGCCGCCTGGTGGAGTACGGGTGCAGCCGCGAGCCGACGACGGCGTCGACCACGGCGGCGGTGAGCAGCGGGATGATCGAGATGCCCACCACGGTGACGATCACCTTGGTGACCTTGACCATCGGCCCGCCGCCGAAGCTGTCGTCGTCCGGGTTCGTGGCTCCGGCGATGTCGAGCAGCGTCTGGTAGACCGCCTCCCAGACCGAGGTGTGCCCGAAGGTCCGGAACAGCACGGTGCCCAGGACGAGCAGCCCGACCACGATGACCAGTGCCGCGCGCAGCCGACCGCTGATCAGCGACCGCAGGTGGAACGTGGACGTGGCCAGCCTGGACCGCAGCGCGGCGAGCAGGTTGGTGCGGCCGTCGGCGACGGCGAGCACCACCTCGGCGTCGGTGGGGTCGTCGGGCAGCACCTTGGGCTGGTCGGCGGTCGGGTCGTCGACGAGGCCGCAGATCACGCGCTTGCGCCTGACCCGCTTCCGCGGCGTCGCGTACAGGGTGCGGTCGGCCAGCCGGACGTTGTTCAGCGTCATCGCGTCGTCGAACGCGGCGGCGACGAACGACGGCGCGGCGACGCTCGAGTCCGCCATCGGCGCCGAGTCGCCGAACAGCTTGCTCACGCGCTTGCCGAGCTCGGAGTTGAAGAAGTGGACGACGAGGCGCACGTCCGGATTGAGCGCACGGGCGCGCAGCGCGAGGTGGATGTTGCCGACGTCGTCCTGGTTCACGATCGCCAGCGCACGGGCGGTGTCGATGTTGGCGGCGCGCAGCACCTCGTCGTCGATCTCGGTCGCCTCGACCACCGTGACGCCCTTGACCTGGGGCACCCGCCGCCGGTCGCCGGCACCGCGGCGTCGCGGCGCGGTGACGAAGGTGACCTTCTCCTCGTACCGCGCGACCAGTTCCTCCACCAGCCGGGACGCGAGCGGCGTCTCACCGCAGACGATCAGGTGCCCTGGACGCGGGCGCGATGACCTGCGGAGAGGGAGCTGGGGCACGCCAAGATCCTAGTGACGGCGGCACACCGTCACGGCCGCTCACGATCCGTCGTCACCGTCCGTGGCGGGCAGCGGCAGCGGGCGCGGCGGCACCGGCATGGACTGAACGATCGAGCTCGTCGTCTGGCCGTACAGCAGGAACCGGTCGAGCACGTCCTCGAGCTGGTCGACGGCGGCGACGTGGATCTTCATCAGGAAGCAGTCCTCGCCGGTGATGCGGTAGCACTCGACGACCTGCTCCAGCGAGTCCGCCAGCTCGGCGATCCTGCGCAGCTGGCCCGGGCCCGGCCGGACCCGGACGAACGCCGCGACGGGCAGGCCGACCGCGGCGGGGTCGAGGTCCATCCGGAAGCCGGTGATCACACCGGCGCCGATCAGCCGCTGCACCCGTTCGGTGACGGCCGGCGCGGACAGGCCGACCGCGCGGCCCAGCGCGGACATGCTGATCCGCGGGTCGGCGTGCAGCTCACGGAGCAGGCGCACGGTCGTCGGGTCGTCCAGCGGCGTTCCGTCGTTCCGCAGGCGAACGGCGCCGTTGCTGCGTCGATTCGTCGGCATGACGCCACCTGCGCCTTCGATTCGCCATTCTCAGCGGCCCTGCTCTTTCGAAGTATTGACGCATGAGCACACGAACCGTCAACCGGGTACCGCCGCACGCCTACTTCGTGGGGAGTGCGGTCTTCCACTACCTCGGCCCGTCCTTCGCCGTACTGCTGTTCGCGGCCGTGAACGAGCTCGGCGTGGCCTGGCTGCGGATCGCGAGCGCCGCCGTCGTCTTCGCGGTCTGGCGGCGGCCGTGGCGGACGGTCGCGGCGATGACGGCCCGGCAGCGGCTGCTGCTGCTCGGCATGGGCGCCACCCTCGCCGCGATGAACGCGTGCTTCTACCTCGCCATCGGCCGGCTGCCGCTCGGCACGGTCGGGGCGCTCGAGTTCCTCGGGCCGATCGTGCTCGCCGCGATCGGCGTCCGCACCCGGCGCAACCTGCTCGCGCTGCTCGTGGTCGTCGGCGGCGTGGTCCTGCTCACGGACGTGCGGATCGCCGGCCAGCCGGCGGGGTTCGTCTTCGCGTTCGCGAACTGCGCGCTGTTCGCGCTGTACGTGGTGCTCGGTCACGCGCTCGCGCGCGACGGTGGCGGCGAGGGCGTCGACCGGCTCGCGGCGTCGATGCTGGTGGCGCTCGTCGCGATCACGCCGATCGGGCTCGGCGGTGCGCTGCCGGCGTTCGCCCATCCGCTGCTGCTCGCCGCCGGCGTCGGCGTCGGGGTGTCGTCCTCGGTGATCCCGTACGTCTGCGACCAGCTAGCGATGGCGCGGTTGCCGCGGTCCACGTTCGCGCTGATGCTCGCCCTACTCCCGGCGACGGCGACCGTGATCGGCCTGCTCGTGCTGCGGCAGGTGCCGACGCTGCAGGACGTCGCCGGCGTCGCGCTCGTCGTCGCGGGCGTCGCCGTGCACCGCGACCGCGAGACGGCCTCAGGTGGTCCTGGCGAGCAGGTGCCAGCCGAGCCACGCCCACGCCAGCACGATGAGCAGGCGCGGGAGCAGGCTGCGCAGCGGCACCGCGCGCAGCGCCTCACCGACGGTCGCGACCGAGCGCCGGAACAGCAGCGAGACGAGCACCATGGTGACGCCGAGCCCGGACAGCACGCAGAACCCGGCGATGGTGACGATGCGACTGGTCATGCCCTCGCCAACCACCATCCCGCGTAGAGCCACGCCAGCCAGCAGCCGAACCGGGCGAGCCGGTGGTGCAGCAGCGGGCTGAGCAGCGTGGACAGGGTCGGGTGAGCCACGGAGCCGACGTTCCATGCCGACTGGTGGAAGAAGGCCCACGCTTCCCACAGCACTCCGGCGACGGCGAGCACGACCCAGACGACGAGCGTCCGGCTCACCCGCCTGCTCGACTGCGGTCTCGTACGCGGGCGGCGGGCCGCCAGCATGACGGCGGCGAGCGCCGGCACGAGCACCGCGACCGTCACCGGCCAGGTCTGGGCACGCAGGCCCGATGCGACAGCGGCGTACCCCAGCCAGAGGCACACCAGGGCCACCCGGCCGACCCGACCCGAACGCCGGGAAGCGGTAGCCGACTCGTCCGTCACGGCTCCCATTGTCGCCGCAGTGGCTCGCCTGTCGACCTACCTCCGCAGGCGTAGGCGGGGTGACGCTCGTACGACGATGACGGCCGCCGCCGTGACGCCGTACCGTTTCGGCTGTGTACACGAGCACCACCGACGACGAGGAGCTGCGGCCGCGCTTCGGGCCGTCGCCCGCCGTGATGTGGTTCGTCCTGCTCGGCGTGGTGACCCTCGTCCAGTGGTTCGGCACCTGGGGCGCCACCCTCTGGCAGACCCACGGGCAGCCGCCGCACCCGCTCGCGCTGGTGCTGATCATGACCGGCCCGGTGCTGCTGTTGCTGTTCGGTCCGGTGCCGGTGACCCGGCGCCGCCTACCGGTGCTCGTGTTCGTGGCCACCGCGGCCGCGATGGTGCTGTACTACGGGCTCGGTTTTCCCTACGGCCCGGCCGTCATCGCGTTCTTCATCACGATCGTCTACGCGGTGGTGAGCGGGTACCGGCTGGTCGCGTGGGTCGGGTCGTGGGTCGCGGAGGCGGCCTACTTCGGCCTCTCCCTGCTGCTGCGGCCAAATCACCCGCCGTCGTTGCTGTTCCTGATCGCGCACGTGGCGTGGCTGCTCGCCGTGCTCGGCCTGGCGGAGCTGCTGAGGCAGCGCAGGGAACGGGTGGTGGAGCACCTGCGCACGCGGCGCGAGGAACGCCGGATGCGCGCGGCCGAGGAGCGGCTCACCATCGCCCAGGAGCTGCACGACGTGCTCGCGCACAACATCTCGATGATCAACGTGCAGGCCGGCGTCGGGCTGCATCTGATGGACGACAAGCCGGAGCAGGCGCGCACCGCGCTCACCGCGATCAAGCAGGCCAGCGCCGAGGCGCTGGGCGAGCTGCGGTCGGTGCTCGACGTGCTGCGCGCCGGCGAGGCGCCGCGCAGCCCGACACCCAGCCTCACCGGCCTCGACCTGCTCGCCGAGCGCACCCGCGCCGCGGGACTGCGCGTCGACGTCGGCTACGCCGGCGATCCGCGTACGCTGCCCGCACCGGTCGAGCTGGCCGCGTTCCGGATCGTCCAGGAGGCGCTGACCAACGTGGTGAAGCACGCCGCGGCCACGACCGTGCGGATCGTGCTGGACTACGGTGACCGCGTGCTCAGCCTGCGGATCGAGGACGACGGCCGCGGCCGCGCCGCGCCCCGGCTGCCCGGCACGGGCAGCGGCATCGACGGCATGCGCCGGCGGGCGACCGCGCTCGGCGGGTCGCTCGAGGCGGGCGCGCTCGACGGCGCCGGCTTCCGCGTCGTCGCCACCATCCCCGTCGAGCCGAAGGCGTAAGGGAGCTGACGCGTGATCAAGGTGCTCATCGCGGACGACCAGGCACTGGTGCGCGGCGGGTTCCGTGCGCTGCTCGACGCGCAGGACGACGTCACCGTCGTCGGTGAGGCGGCGGACGGCAAGGAGGCCGTCCGGCTGGTGCGCGAGCACACGCCGGACGTCGTCCTGATGGACATCCGGATGCCGGAGATGGACGGCCTCGAGGCGACCCGCGAGATCGTGTCGGACACCAGGCTCACCGCCACCAAGGTCGTCATCCTCACCACGTTCGACCTGGACGAGTACGTCTTCGAGGCGCTCCGGGTGGGTGCCAGCGGCTTCCTCGTCAAGCACACCGAGCCGGCCGAGCTGGTGCACGCCGTGCACGCGGTCGCGGCCGGCGACGCGCTGCTGTCGCCGGGCATCACCCGCAGGCTCATCGGCGAGTTCGCCGCGCGCGCCAAGGCGCCCACCGACACGCGCCTGCTCGACGTGCTCACCGACCGGGAGCGCGAGGTCGTCGCGCTGGTCGGTGAGGGCCTGTCGAACGAGGAGATAGCCGAGCGGCTGGTGCTCAGCCCCGCCACGGCCAAGACCCACGTCAGCCGGGCGATGGTGAAGCTCGCCGTCCGCGACCGCGCGCAGCTCGTCGTGCTCGCGTACGAGTCCGGCCTGGTCCGCCCCGGCTGGGCCTGACCGGGGCAGCCGGCGGTACATCCCGTGCCGTAGGGGATCGCCCTGAACCGTGCGCCGAACGCGGTAGGCCAACTGCCGTCCGCGGTCCGACGACGCGGCGGCGTCCCGGGCAGACGATCGAGGTGTCGTGGAACACCGAGCCATCAGGAGATCGTCATGACAGACAACGAGAACCCGGGCCCGCGTCGCGGGCAGGGGCGGCCGGGAATCCGGATCGGGGACGCCGAACGCGAGGACGCGGTCCGCCAGCTCGGCGAGCACTACGCCGCCGGCCGGCTGACCGACGAGGAGCACGCCGAGCGCACGGAGCAGGCGTACGCCGCCCGCACGCAGGCGGACCTGGACGGGCTGTTCGGCGACCTGCCGGGCGGGCCGTCGGAGCAGCAGGGCGAGTGGGGCCCGCCGTGGGCTCAGGGCGCGCCGCCCTGGGCCGCGTGGTCGGGGCCGGGACAGGGCGGTCCCCGCGGCGGTCGCCCGCCTTGGGCCGGAGCCGGGCCGCTGCGGTGGCTGCCGGTGCCGTTCCTGGTGATCGCGCTGATCGGGACGGCCTGCGCCCTGGCACACGGGTTCTTCCCGTTCTTCCTGTTCCCGCTGCTGGCGATCGGCGTGGCGCTGTTCGTGCTGCGGCGCAGGGGCGCCTCCTGCGGGCCGCGACAGGGTCCGGGACCCGACCGGCGCTGAGGACGCGTCCGGTCCGGCCGGTGAGGGGCACCCGCACGGCGTGATAGTGCTGTGCGGGTGCCCCTCATCCGGCCGCCTGCCGTACGTCCGGGGCGCGACGCCGGCCGAGGTCGCCGAGGCGTACGGGCGCGACGAACTGCTCCCCGACGCGCCCGACCGGCTGGTGTGCGCGCCACAGCCTCCCGGGCCGCCCCTGACCGCGTCTTCCGCTGGCTGTGCCAACTGCGCGTCGCGCCCTACAGCTACGACCTGCTCGACAACTACGGCCCGCGCAGCCCGCGCGCGCTCGTGCCGGGCGCCGACGACCTGGCCGTCGGCCAGACCCTGCTGATGATGCGCAGGCAACTGCGCACCCTCGCCGCGCTCGCCGAAGGCTGAGCGAGCTCTCACGGCCTCGCCTGCGACACCGGCCTCCCGCTCCTGCCGGCGCTCCGGGTGACGTCGCGGACGGCACGGGTCGCGGCCTCGATCGCGCTCGCGAAAGTCACCTCGCTCAGGAAGCCCGGGGCGGCGACCTGGTCACCGGCCACGTAGACGCCGTTGCCGCGGGCGACCGCGGGCCGGTCCCGCCAGGTCCGTCCGGGCAGGTCGACCGCGCCTGTGCGTCCGTTCGCGACGGCGTCCCGCCGCCACACCACCCGACCGCGCCAGTCGCGGTACGACTGGTCGAACAACCGCTCGAGGCGCGCGACCGCGTCGGCCGTCCGTTCGCCGGGGCGCATCGGCAGCTGCGCCTGCACGAGCGAGTGCCCGGGCGGCGCGAGCGACGGGTCGGGGCCGGTGTAGCGCTCGCTGAACCCGCCCTCGTCGAGGTCCCAGGCGATGAACGGGTCGTGCGGGTCGGCCGCGAGACCGAGGGCCAGCAGCACGCTGCGGCCGCTCTCCCAGTCCAGCCCGTCGTCGCCCACCAGGGACCGCGCGGACGCCAGGTGCGTCGCGACGACGACGGGCGGGGGCGGGAGCTCGGTGACCCGGCTGCCGGTCTCGATCCGGACGCCGAGTCGTCGGGCGTGGCCGGCCAGCCGGTCGACGACCGACTGCCAGCCGCCGATGACGTAGCGGGCGGCGGGCGGCTTGGGCGCGGCGACGCGCAGGACCCGCTCCCAGACGAACTCGGCCGAGAGCCGGCCCGGGTCGGCGTCGAAGGTGATGATGCCGGCGAACCCCTCCACGGCACGGGCCGCCCGCTCGCCGAACCGCTCGCAGGCCCAGCCGTGGAAGTCCCGGTCGAACGGAGCGCGCAGTCGGCGGTGCGCAACCGCCCTGAGCAGCGCCGCGGGCGGCCGGCCCCGCACCCTTCCGGCGTGGCGGAACACCAGCCTGGTCAGCTCCCTGCGGCCCACCTTCGCGGCCGGGCCCGCGAGGCCGCGCGCGGCGAGCCACGCCCAGTGCGGGCCGTCGCCGTAGAACACGCGCGTCCCGTCGTTCGCGCGGTACGGCCCGTCCAGCGTGCGCGCCCGTCCGCCCAGCCCGCTGTGCGCCTCGTGCAGCGTGACGCGTGCACCCGCCTCCGCCGCCGTGATCGCCGCGACCAGCCCACCGAGGCCGCCGCCCACGACCGTGATCTCGGTCATCCTCATGCTCCTTCGTGCTCGGTTCGCCAGGACGACGGTGACGGCGATACGGATGTGACATGGTCGAGTCATGATCGACGGACGTCCGCGGTGGGTGGTGTTCGACTACGGCGAGGTGATCAGTCGCCGGACCGGCGAGATACCGGTGCTCGCGGCCATGCTCGGTGTGACGGACCTCGACGCGTTCGCGGCGGCGTACTGGAGTGAACGGGACCAGTACGACCGTGGTTGCTCCGACGCCAGCTACTGGCGACGGGTGGCCGAGCGGTTCGGCGTCAGCGTCCCCGACGAGCTGGTCGCCCGGCTCACCGACACCGACGAGACCGGCTGGCTGCACACGGTGCCCGAGTCGCGGGCGCTCGTCGACGAACTGCGCCGCGACGGCGTCGGCGTGGCGATCCTGTCCAACGCCCCCGCCTCGTTCGCCCGCCGGCTCACCGCGCAGGACTGGGTGCGGCCGATCGAGCACGTGCTCGTCTCCGGCGAGCTCGGCTTCGCGAAGCCCGACGCCGCGATCTGGGCCGAGCTGATCGCGCGGCTCGGCGCGCACCCGGGCGAGATCGTGTTCTTCGACGACCGGGTCACCAACGTCGTCGGGGCGCGCCAGGCCGGGCTGGTGGGCGAGCCGTGGACCGGCGCCGCGGCCGGCCGGGCGCGGCTGGTCGAGCTCGGCGTCCTCAGCGGGTAGCCCGGACGCCCGCGAGCTTGTCCGGGTTGGTGAGCAGGTAGACGCGGGTGATCACGCCGTCGACCTGTTCGACAGCGAAGACGGAGTGCGGGTCGCCGTCCCTGGTGACGACGAGTGCGGGCGCGCCGTTGACCGACTCCGTCGTCCAGGTCAGGTCGGGCGCGGGCGGGTTCTGCCCGATCGCGACGAGGAAGCGCGCGACCTTGTCGGCGCCGAGGATCGTCCGGAGCGGCGCCTTCTGCCTGCCGCCTCCGTCGCTTCGCAGTGTGACCTGCGGCGCGAGCATCCCGAGCAGCGCAGCGAGGTCGCCGCCCACGCAGGCCTCGACGAACCGCTCGGTCACCCGGCGGGTGACGGCGTGGTCGGCGTCGAAGCGCTGCCTCCGTTCGCGGACGTGGGCGCGGGCGCGACTGCCGAGCTGCCGGACGGCCGTCTCGCTGCGCTCGACGATGGCCGCGATCTCGGCGTAGGAGTAGTGGAACGCCTCCCGCAGCACGAACACGACCCGCTCGAGCGGGGACAGCGTCTCGAGGACGACGAGCATGGCCAGCGAGATCGACTCGGTGTCGGCGCCGACTGCCGCCGGGTCGTTCGCGTCGAGCAGCGGCTCGGGCAGCCAGTCGCCCACGTAGGACTCGCGCCGCGCCTGGGCCAGCCGCAGCCGGTCTACTGCGAGCCGGGTCACGATGCGGACGAGGTAGGCCTTCGGGTCGCCGACCTCGGCGTGGTCGACGCCGCGCCAGCGCAGCCACGCCTCCTGCACGACGTCCTCGGCGTCGGCGACACGGCCGAGCACGCGGTAGGCGACACCGACGAGCAGGTGCCGGTGCGCCGCGAACACCTCGGTCGGGTCGGTCAGCTCCGGCGCCGTGTCGATGTCGCGCATGGTCCCCAGTGTCCCCGACGGCACAGGTCGCCCGGCGGGACTCAGCCACGCCCGGCGAGCAGCCGCGTCGTCGCGTCGCGCACGCAGGCCAGGGTGTCGTCCCACGCGCGGTCGCGCCCGTACGCGGCCACGAGGCTCACCACGGGGAACGGCACCTCGACGTCCTCCAGTACGCCGACCACCGCGGCGGTGCGCTCGGGGCCGGCCTCCGCGGCCACGCCGCCGACGACCTTGCCGGACAGCGACTGGGCGTCCAGCTTGCCCTCTCCGGTCAGCACGAGATCGGCGGACGCGGCCGCGTCGGCGAGGCCGACGGCGTCCGCGATGAGCTCGAACCCCGGCACCAGCCGCGCGCCCAGCGCCGCGAGACCGCCGCCCAGCCCGCCCGCGCCTCCCGAGCCAGGCAGGTCGCGGACGTCGACGCCGAACTCCTCGGCGTAGCGGCGTGCCAGCGTCTCCAACCGCACCCGCAGCAGGGCGACCTGTGCGGCGTCGGCGCCCTTCTGCGGCGCGAACACTGCCGCGGCGTCGACGAACACCGTCGTGACGTCACACGCCACCGCCACCTCGGGATGCCCGTGACCGCCGTCCAACGGCGCGTAGGGCGCGAGCACCTCGACGGCGCCGAGGCCGCCGTCGGTCGTGGCAGAGCCGCCGATGCCGACGAGCACCTGCCGGGCGCCGGCGTCGAGCGCGGCGGCGATCAGCTCGCCCGTCCCCCGGGTGGTGGCGACGACGGGGTCGTTGCGCGCGGCGCCACCGGCGACCTGCAGGCCCGAGGCGCTCGCCATCTCGACCACCGCACGCTCGCCGTCCAGTCGCCACGACGCGGTGACCGGGGATCCCAGCGGCCCGGTGACGACGCTCTCGCGGTTCGGCCCGCCGAACGCCTCGACCGTGCCCTCGCCGCCGTCGGCGAGCGGCAGCTCGGCGCAGGTCCAGCCGGACCCGCGAGCGGCGGCGGCCATCGCGCCGGCCACCTCCGCGGCCGTCGCGGTGCCGCGGAACTTGTCCGGCGCGGCGAGCAGGTGCATGTGCAGAGTCTCGCAGCCCGGTGCCGGGCATGCGGGACGACTCGGGTGGACGTCAGGGGAACGCGAGCGCCGCGAGTTCGGGGAGAACGTCCGTGGCGATGGCGATGTCGTCGCGGTGCGGCCGGTCCGCGGGATCCGCGGGCAGCACGGCGTCCGCGATGGCGAACGCCTCCCGCACCGGTGCGTCGACGAGCCGGTCGGGCGCGCTGCGGAGCGCACGGACGGCCGCCACCAGCTCGCAGGCGACGACCGTCGGCACCAGCTCGGCGAGGTCCGTCGTGAACCGCGCGGCCTGCGTGGCGAAGCTCGCATGGTCCTCCAGGCCGCGCGATATCACGGCCGTCCCCGTGGTCACCGGCGTCGCGGCGTGCTGCACCTCGGCGAGCACGTCGTGGGCGACGTACTCGAGCACGAGCAGCCCCGAGCTTCCCGCGGGGCCGGATGCGAGGAACACGCTCAGCCCGGTGAGGTCGGGCTCGAACAGGGCCGCGAGTCGGCCGGTCGACAGTGCCGTGACGGACGCGATCGCCAGCCGCGCCGAGTCCAGGGCGGACGCGACCTCGGTGGCGTGGAACTGGCCGTGATGCAGCACGGTCGGCGCCGTGCCGTCGGTGACGACGAGCGGGTTCTCGACCGCGGCGTTCATCTCGATGTCGAGCACGTCGCGGACGCGATGGAGCGCCTCGACCGCTGCGCCGTTGACCTGCGGTATCGCCCGCAGCGCGAACGGGTCCTGGATCCGGCGGCCGGCTACCGGCGGCCCGAGCAGCCGGCGCAGCTCCGCCGCGACGCGCACCGAGCCCTCGTGCGGCCGGGCGTCGTGCACGGCGGCGGCGTACGCCTCGGCGTTGCCCTGCAGCGCGAGGAACGAAAGCGCCGCGACGACGTGGCTCGCCTCCAGCACGCGGGTGACCGCGCGGGACGCCAGCGTCGCGGTCGCGACCGTGAGCGCGTTGCTGCTCATGAACGCGAGCGCCTCACCGGCGGCGAACCTGGTCGGCGGGACGCCGCCCACCCGCCACGGCAGCTCGCCGGCCAGGGTCAGGCCGATCTCCGCGAGCGGCGACAGGTCGCCGGTGCCGAGCGCGCCGTAGCGGTGCACGTCGGGCAGGGAAGCCGTCGCCAGCGTGTCGGCGAGGGCGTCGACGACCTCGGTGCGGACGCCCGAACCACCGGCGAGGATCTGGTTCAGCCGGACCGCGAGCGTCGCGCGGACCACCGCGGGCTCCTCGACCGGCCCGGTGCACGCGGCGTGGCTGCACAACAGCCGCATGCCGTGCTCGCCCGCGTCCTCGACCGCCACCTCGCGGAGGGCACCGACGCCGGTCGAGAGCCCGTACACCGGCCGCTGCTCGGCCACGGCGAGTGCGGCCTCGCGCGCACGCAGGACGTGCTCGCGCGCGTCCGCATCGACGTCGACGGCCACCTCCAGGCGGGCGATCCGTTCGACGTCGGCACAGGTGAGCGAGCGGCCGTCCAACAGGACTCCGTCCATTGGGAACATGAATATCAATGAGATCGGTGACCGCGCGACCCATGAGGCTCAAGAGACCGGTCCCCACGCGCGCACCGGCCGGTCCTCACTGTCAGCGATCTCGTTGACAGGGGTGTACGTACCGTGGCGCAAGGACCGTTGCGGGGCTTAGCCTCCGCCGACATGAGACGACCGATGCGCGTCCTCGCCGTCGCCGCGGCCGCGGCGGCGCTGACGCTGACCGCCGCGCCGGCGGTGTCCGCCCACCAGCTCACGCCGCGCTGGCAGGAGCGGCCGACGGGTACGGACGAACAGTTCCGCGGGCTCGCGCCCGTCAGCCGCGCCGTGGCCTGGCTCGCCGGCACCCACGGCACGGTGCTGCGTACGCTCGACGGCGGGCGGCACTGGCAGAACGTGTCGCCGCCGGACGCCACCGCGCTCGAGTTCCGCGACATCGAGGCGTTCGGCCCCCGCACCGCCGTGGCGCTGTCCATCGGCGCGGGCGACGCGTCCCGCGTCTATGTCACCCGCGACGCCGGCCGCAGCTGGCACGTCGGTTTCACCAGCACCGAGGCGGCGGCGTTCTACGACTGCATGACGTTCTTCGACCCGCGACACGGCATCGCGATGAGCGATCCCGTCGACGGGAGGTTCCGGGTCATCGCGACCGACGACGGCGGCGACTCGTGGCACGTCGTCGACCCGGCGGGCATGCCGCCGGCGCTCCCCGGCGAGTTCGGCTTCGCCGCCAGCGGCACCTGCCTGGTCTCGTCCGGCCCGCGCGACGCGTGGCTTGCCACCGGCGGCGGGGCCGTGGCGCGCGTCCTGCACAGCCGCGACCGGGGACGGACGTGGACCGCCGTCGACACGCCGATACGCAGCGGACCGACCGCGGGCATCTACTCGCTCGCGTTCCGGGATCCCAGGCACGGGCTGGCCGTAGGGGGCGATTTCACCACGCCCACCGATGCGCCGGACGCACTCGCCACCACCCGCGACGGCGGCCGCCGCTACACGCTCGCGACCGACCCGCCGGACCAGTACCGTTCCGGCGCAGCGTGGCCCGCCGGTCCCGTCGCGCTCACCGTCGGCCCGACCGGCAGCGACATCAGCTACGACGCCGGTCGCACCTGGCACGGGTTCGACACCGGCAGCCTGGACGCCGTCGCGTGCACCCGCGACCTCGCCTGCTGGGGTTCGGGCGCCCACGGCCGCGCGACCGTCCTCGGCTGGGGACGCTGGCCTCTGCCGTCGGCGTAACCGGCCACGCCGGCCGCCCGCGGGTGCCAGGCTCTGGGTCATGACGCAGACGCGGAACGTCCTGGTGCTCGGCGGCACGGCGTGGCTCGGTGGCCGGGTGGCGCGGGCCGCGGCGGCCGACGGCGACCGGGTCACCTGCCTCGCCCGTGGGGTGAGCGGCGCGGTGCCCGACGGCGTCCGCCTCGTGGCGGCCGACCGGCGCGAGCCGGCGGCGTACGACCAGGTGAGCGGCGAGAGCTGGGACGAGGTACTCGACGTCTCCTGGCAGCCGGCCATGGTCCGCTCCGCGCTCGCCGCACTCGCCGGCCGTGCCGCGCACTGGACGTACGTGTCGTCCGGCTCGGCCTACGCGCGCGACGACGAACCGGGCGCGGACGAGTCCGCGGCCACGCACGAGCCGATCGCCGGCGACGAGGCGGGCCCGGAGACGTACGGGCCCGCGAAGGTCGCCTGCGAGCAGGCCTGTGCGGACGCCGTCGGCGACCGGCTTCTCGTCGCCCGGGTCGGCCTGATCGGCGGCCCCGGCGAC